>NZ_MRCI01000001.1:2400000-2726465 GCF_001922575.1 Neptunomonas phycophila
CTACGCATCAAAGAACCACAATTACAGGCTATTATTGAACTCATTCAAACGCTAAACCCGCAGCCGGGAGCAATGATTTCACCTTCAAAAGCTGAATATGTGATTCCAGATGTTTTTGTGGAAAAGCTCAAAGGTGTTTGGACCGTGCGCTTGAATTCTGAAGCTTCACCTAATTTACGGATCAACACTCAGTATGCTGATTTGATTCGCCGAGCGGACTCCAGCGCGGATAACACCTATTTAAAAAACCATTTACAGGAAGCACGCTGGTTTATTAAGAGTCTACTCAGCCGAAATGAAACTCTGCTAAAAGTTTCAAGTCAAATTATCGAAAGGCAAGTAGATTTTCTTGAGCATGGTGAAGAAGCTATGAAGCCCATGGTGTTACATGACATTGCCGAAGCAGTTGAGATGCACGAATCCACTATCTCACGTGTGACGACACAAAAATTCATGCACACACCTCGCGGAATATTTGAGCTAAAGTACTTCTTTTCAAGCCATGTCAACACCAGCGATGGTGGCGCAGCCTCATCAACAGCCATACGAGCGGTCATAAAAAAACTGATAGCTGCCGAAAACCCTGCTAAACCTTTAAGTGATAGTAAAATTGCTCAACTTCTCGATGAAGAAGGAATCCAGGTCGCTCGAAGGACGATCGCCAAATATCGCGAAGCGATGGGAATCGCTCCTTCTAATGAACGCAAGCGTCTGGTTTAATAACGATACGCATACGACTGAAGAGTCGTGCTAAGGAGACAATCTATGCAGATCAATATCACAGGTCACCATGTAGAACTGACTGAAGCACTGTCCGAGTATGTACACACTAAGTTTGACAAGCTAGAACGCCATTTCGATAACATCACTAACGTACAAGTGACCTTGAGTGTTGATAAACAGCGGCAAATTGCCGAAGCTGACATGCATATTGCTGGAGGCGAAATATTTGCAACCAGTGAGCAGCCGGATATGTATGCGGCCATTGATGCCCTGACGGATAAGCTAGACCGTCAAATCATCAAACATAAAGAAAAGCTCAAGAGCCATAAATAACCTTCTAATAACTAATTGAAGTCATATGCCCATAATTTCTCTGTTAACACCTAGCCGCACTCTACAAGCAGTAGAGGGCGGCAGCAAAAAGCGCGTGCTAGAAATGGCAAGCAAACTCATTGCTGAATCAGTCGGTGAAGAAGTCACACACGAACTTATCTTCACCGGCCTAATTGGCAGAGAAAGGCTGGGCAGTACCGGCATCGGTGAAGGGGTTGCTATACCCCATTGCCGATTAGCGGGTATCGAAGCACCGATAGGAGCGCTGATTCACTTAGCAGAGCCTATCGATTTTGATGCTATCGACAGCCGTCCTGTAGATTTACTGTTCTTTTTGCTAGTCCCTGAAGCGGCATGTGATGAGCACCTCGGCACTTTAGCAAAATTAGCAGAAGTCTTTAGCCAAGATGAATGCCGTGTCGCCCTTCGAAAAGCCGACAGCAATGAAAACCTATTGGCTACAGCGACGCGCTTATTCCAATAAAGTGACATCAGCCTAATGCAATAAGAGAGCTCTCATGAAATTGGTAATCATTAGCGGGATGTCCGGCTCAGGAAAAAGCTCAGCCCTGCAGGCATTGGAAGATGTTGGTTTTTATTGCATTGATAACTTACCGGCTATGCTATTGCCGGATTTAATTAAGCATCTAGAAGCCGATGCTCAATTCAAAAAAATAGCCGTTTGTATCGATGCTCGTAACTTATCGAGTAATTTAGAGCGGCTCCCCGAGATCTGGCGTGATTTTAACGAACACAGCGACATTAACGCCGAGCTCGTGTTTATTAACGCGTCACTTGAAAGCTTACTCAACCGTTACAGCTCAACTAGACGCCGACATCCGATGTCAGAATTGTTTAGTGGATTAACTGACTCAATTGAGTACGAAAAAAAGCTCCTTGAGCCGATCGCCGAAATTGCTGATATACGAATCGATACTACACATATGTCACTATACGACCTCCGTGACACGATTAAATTACGTGTAGCAGAGCGCAAACAGCAAACGTTATCACTGCAATTTGAGTCGTTTGGCTTTAAACATGGCGTTCCAATGGATGTCGATATGGTATTTGATGTCCGTGTACTGCCAAACCCTTATTGGCTTCCTGAATTACGTAAATTTACGGGCAAGGACAAGCCTGTCATCGACTTTTTAAGCAACGAGGCTCTGGTCGATGAAATGTACCAGGATATTCGCGGTTACATTGAAAAGTGGTTGCCTGAGTTTTCCAACAATAACCGCAGTTATGTCACGGTAGGTATTGGCTGCACCGGCGGCCAGCACCGGTCCGTTTTTCTTGCGGAGAAGCTAACGGGCTATTTTAAATCACTCATGGATACGGTGAACATACGCCACCGAGAACTGCACTAAGTGCCAGTTTAAGATCAGGAATAAGCGCATGCTAGAAAAGAAAATCACAATAATAAATAAGCTCGGCTTACACGCCCGCGCAGCCGCCAAGCTCATCAACACAACCTCGCGCTTTTCGTGCGACGTCCGCCTAGAAAAAGATGACCGAGAAGTGGATGGGAAAAGTATCATGTCTGTTATGATGCTTGCCGCAAGTCGAGGCACCGAACTTACTGTAAAAACTCAAGGCGAAGACCAAGATGAAGCCCTGAGCGCAATAGAAGCGTTAATTAATAACCGCTTTGACGAAGAAGAGTAATATCAGCCAACAGATCTACTGTAGGCTTAAGAACTATCCGTTATACTAGCGCCTACGCCACCAAGGCGCCCCTACTCTATCCTGACGCTGACAGTGAGCACCTAAGGACTTTATGACGGCTCAAGAAGATACCACAGCATTAGACAAGCTAAATAGCGCTCTCAATAGCGGCGCATTTCAACAAGTCCGTTTCACCCTTAACAGCACATTACGTCCTGTAGAAGTCGCACATTTACTCGAAAAGTCGCCCCCAAAAGAGCGCCAAATTCTTTGGAACCTAATCCATCCAGAGAATGAAGGTAAGGTACTGCAATACCTTGCTGATGATATCCAGGCCGACATTTTAAGCAAAATGGATGCTGATCGTTTATTAGCGATTACGGAAACATTAGATACCGACGATGTAGCCGACGTTTTACAACAACTCCCAGAGCGTATTACTCGCGAGCTGCTCCAAATTATGGATCAGCAAAATCGCGAGCGCATCGAAGAGATCTTGGCTTACCCAGAGGACACCGCTGGCGGCTTGATGAATACCGACACGGTTACTATCCGCCCCGATATAACGGTAGAAACGTGCTTGCGCTATATTCGTCGCCATAATGAAATCCCAGAGATGACGGATAGCCTTTTTGTAGTAAGCCGAAAAAAGAATTCATACATAGGCACACTTCCCCTTACCAAGCTGTTGGTGAGTGACCCCGAAATTACAATTCGGGAAATAATGAATACCGATATTAAGCCCATACCTGCTGACATGCCTGATGATAAGGTTGCTTCTCTTTTTGAAAAGCACGACCTAGTCTCTGCCCCTGTTATTAACAAGAGCGGTAAATTATTGGGACGTATCACTATCGACGATGTAGTCGACGTTATACGGGAAGATGCCGACCACTCCTTAATGAGCATGGCGGGTCTGGATGAAGATGAAGATACTTTTGCTCCACTCTTAAAAACTACGCGCCGTCGCGCTGTTTGGCTGGGCATTAACTTACTAACAGCGTTACTTGCTTCATCTGTGATCGGACTCTTCCAAGACACCATTGATAAAGTAGTCGCTCTGGCCGTACTAATGCCCATTGTGGCATCCATGGGCGGTATAGCAGGCAGCCAAACCTTAACTCTGATGATACGTGGTCAAGCATTAGGACATGTCGAGCGTTCAAACGCTCGCTGGCTTCTTAACCGCGAGCTGTTAGTCAGCTTATTAAACGGGATCATATGGGCCGGGGTCGTGGCAGCGGTGTCTATGGTCTGGTTCAGCAGCCAAACTATCGGTATCGTTATTGGGTTAGCTATTGTCATCAATTTAATTGTCGGAGCACTGGCCGGCACCCTACTTCCCCTCGTATTAAAAGCGTGGGGGATCGATCCAGCATTGGCAGGCAGTGTCTTACTGACTACAATTACCGACGTGGTAGGTTTTTTTGCCTTCCTTGGCCTAGCCACTTATTTCTACGGATAACTTAATGAGCAATATCGATACACATGACACCGACTATGAAGATGATGACTTTGTCAGTCGTTCGCAACGTAAACGAGAAGTTGAAGCACTTCAGGACATAGGCACGAAAATGATTGATTTGCGCCCAGATCAACTTAAGCGCATGCCTATTGATGAAACACTTTACGACGCTATTGTGGAAGCTAAACGGCTAAGCTCACGCAACGCGCTAAAGCGCCAAATGCAGTATATTGGCAAACTCATGCGCCATGAAGATGGGGACGCTATACAAGCACAGCTAGATCGATTTGATTCGACATCTGAAGCGCATAACCAAATGTTTCATAAGCTCGAAAAATGGCGTGATCGTTTGATCGCAAATGAGAGCGGCATGCTAGATGTCATCATTAATGAATACAGCGCTATTGATGTACAACATTTGCGTCAGCTAGTCAGAAATGCTCAAAAAGAAAAGGCAGACAATAAAGCGCCAGCCGCTTCACGCAAACTCTTTAAATACTTGCGCCAACTAGAAGAGAGCAAACAAGCGTAACAACTTTATTTATCATTACGGTCCATTCTAAATGGATCGTTACGCTGTTTTTCCTTTTCAGACACCACGGTATCTACTTCAGGTTCAGCCCACGGCCCATTAAGCTGATAGGTCAACGTACTAACCTTCTCAAGCTTATCACCTATCAACTTATCAATAATAAAAACAGCACCCGCTATTTGAGGCGCGCCTAATAACACTGCCGCGATTGGCACATTGCTCGTTAACGGTAAAACAACATCCATCTTCGCATTAATAGTTTGCTGCGCTAAATTCAACTCGCCATTTAACTT
Source organism: Neptunomonas phycophila (assembly GCF_001922575.1). Classification (NCBI taxonomy): domain Bacteria; kingdom Pseudomonadati; phylum Pseudomonadota; class Gammaproteobacteria; order Oceanospirillales; family Oceanospirillaceae; genus Neptunomonas; species Neptunomonas phycophila. Next base: position 2,405,018 of record NZ_MRCI01000001.1, read on the forward strand.
CAAATCGGCCGAAGGACCTTCTAGGCTTAAAGGCTTGTCCGTATAGGCTATGCCATCATTGATTAAAAAGCTCGCATCTAGGGTATCGTAAGCTACCCCTTTTTCTACCAAATCGGTGAAATTCAACTTTAAGCGACGCACTATCGTATTAAAGTTAAGGATACCAAAGAGGCGTAAAATATTAGCGGAATTTCCACTTTCGACAATACGTCCATTAGTTAATGACATGACGAAATTACCACTCAGATCATCCGGTGTGAACCCCCATAGATATCCCGGCCAACTTAACTTTGCACTAAGATTGCCTTTAGTCGACTCAATGACTCCCGAGTAACCCCATTGCGCGATGACCTTTCCTAAATCACCACCGGCAAAGCTCAAATCAAGGTAGCTTTGAGGCGCTTTGTTTTGTACGCTCCAACCCGCTTCTCCCGTTAGGTGATAAGAACCTATATCTGCAGTAATGCTCGATACAGTGAATTGCCCCTGCAAACCTGGCACAAGTGCGGCTTGCCAGCGCCCCAACTCATGACTATTCAAACGCAATTCATCAATCACCACATCCATCTTTGGCCACTGAGAAACATCAATTAACGGCGCTTCAGAACTTGATGATTCCGGCTGGTTCAAGAAGATAGCGCCTTTACCTTGTGTATTGAGCCGTAGATGCTTCAAAGATATTTGATAAGGCTGTTGATCATCCTCCGGAATTTTAATATCGCCAGTAACAACCGGGCTAATCACACCAATAGTCGCACGGCCATTGACGGGTGAGTGGTAGACTACGTTTACACGAGGTAAGCGCATATTTTCATAGAGAACTTGATCGACCATTAATGAAACAGTAACCGGGACATTACTTGTTTGGCTTTGCGTCTGTGCTGGCTCTGCCGAAGCCCCGGATACCCATTCATTACGCTTGAGCAAAGCCGACAACTCATCAAGATCAATAGTGCCTTGCCGCCCTTCTACCCAAACACCCGGCGTGCTCGGTTCTTGCGGCCTTGTATCGCCTAAAAAAATACGCGTCCCCGCAAGGTCTCCCATCATTTTGGTGACCCCACGCAACTGGTTATTCAAATTGAACCGCCAAACCGGATCATTGATACCTAACTGACCGACTAGCTGCAAAGATTTAGTGTCAGAAGATGACTTTCCGTAAGGCGCTGGCAGAAGCAACTCAACACCTTTTAGGTCAGTATTAACCACTAATTTATTACACAGCGGAGAGCCATCACAAATATCCATCCGCCCTGCAACAGCCGCAGCGCCTTTAACACTATTGAGGAAGCTCAAGCCTGTCCATTTATGTAAAGCCGCTGCTGATAACGTTCCATTGAGTGAGACTCTGGTAATTGCTGGAGATTCTGACGTGGCCGCAACTGTCTCTATATTCCCGACAACAGGACTACCTAGAAATTCGCTTTTAAGCCCCTTTGCCGACAAGCCTGCCGCCGAGGAAAAGCGAAGTGTTCCATTAATCTTCGTAAACGCGAGTGTTTGCGCCTTATCCTTAAAAGAACCACCCTTTAGGTACGAGACTACTTGAACTTTTGGAGGCTGCTGGCCTTCAAGAGCAATATCAACGCTCACATCGGTGGTTTGCGAACCGCTAATACGCCAGCTCTCTAGCCCATCACCAACGACTTGACGAATATCTGGGGTATTTAATATTTGCTGTATATCACTTGCTGCACCCGAAAGGTGGGTTTTTATGGATAAACGACTAACATCCGGCGAAGAAGTGATTTCCACATTGCCAGCACTGCGCATAATATTCGCATCTTCAGATCGGATCCGAAGGCCTTCCTGATCTAGCCATAATGTCATATCGGTGTCAGAGACAGCAGGCCACCCTTCTAAAAAAGCGACTTTTCCCTGCTCGATATCTAAGTAGAGCTGAACTGTTGGAGGAGTACGGCCTTCTAAATTACGGGTATCTGTTCGTAACAACAACAGCCCTTGCTTGACCGTCCCTGACTTAACCGCTTGTTTAATCCAAGCATGCAGGGATTCACCAACTTCTTTGGCCGGCACGTAACTAGCAGCCTGACTAGCTTCACCATTTTGCAGGCCGATCATCAATGAGAATTCACTCTGATGCTTACGCTCAATAGGCAGCATTAAACGGAAACGCCCTGAAGCTTCTAAGTCCTTTGTAGCCTCCTCTCCCTGCTCAGCAGCTTTGGAAAGCGTTAACAAACCGCTATTAACAACAACTACAGGTAAGTCATACCCGGGTGGACGTTCAATATTCCACTTAACCCGACCTTTTGCATGGCTGTAGTGCCAACCTGATTCAAACAAAGACGGAAATGACAAATCAAACTGATCTGTATCTAAATCTACATGCCCAGTATTTTTATTAAATACTAACTGTCCATTTACGTTAGCAACCGAAGGAGAACCAAAATACTCATCAAGACCAACACCAACTAAGTCGGCCACTGCTTCAAAGTCACTTAATGCGGCGCCGTCAGGCCAAGTCATTAGCACGTTTTCCAAACGCCCTTTCGGGTTTAGTAAGTCGACGGCTTGATTCAAAGAGTCTGTCAAATACGCTTTATCTTTTAGCCAAGCCGCAATTGAATCCAAAGGCAACGATTGAATCGCTAATTGCTTTAGTGCCAAAGCTCCCTTCTCTGTTTCTGAATTTGGAGTTGGCAACTGTATCATCGCTGTTACGTAAGGTAGGCTTAATGTGTCGGCCGGCGTATGATCGCTTACCAACGTCAAACTAGATACTTGAATCTGATACCGATTATTGCCTTTTGGCTCAGCCGCAAAAGTAAAACTGCTATCAATGACGTTATCAAACTTTTCATCAGCAAAACTCAACTTATCAACCGATGCACGACCTTGTAAGCGAGATAGTTCACGCTTAGATAACGTTGCCCATAATTCAGCGCTGGCATCCAATTGTGATATTTCAATGGGCAGTAGCTCACCTGCGAGATCAAGAATAGGAGTGCCTACGTCACTCACTTTCGCATAAATTGAGAACTCACCATCCAAGGGGCGTGATGGCGACAACTGATCAGCTTCGATAACGAAAGCGGCTTCGCTGTTTTTCCCTTGCTCAGTTTCTAAACGTGCCTGCCCAACAACTTGGTGTTGCTTACGCGTATTATCTATCGCCAGAGTAACGGGAGAAAAACGTCTTACCTCCTCACCAGCCAGCATGAGCTCAAATTCTGCATTACTAATATCGATATGAGACTGTGTAAATAAGAGTGTTGCTGTTTTATTCAACACATCGTTAAAGCGGCTAGTTTGAGCATCCGGCTCTTTAGCAGGGCTCTGCGTCCATCCACTTTCAGGCTCTACAAGCCTGACCTTCAAACCATCAACGTCGGCATATTTAAATATCGGCTGCCAATATCGCAATGAACGAAAGAGATCCACGCTTGCGTTCACACGGCTTGATACAATAGATAATTGGGAAGGCGCTTTATTATCAGTTATGCGTAAATCGCTGATATCAAAAACAGGGTAAGCACCTTGCCAATGCGTCTGCAAAGCACCTATTTCAATGTGTAAGTTGGTTCTTTCTGAAATGAACTGTGTGATGTCATCAGCAATACGGGGAAGATGGGGAAAACCGAGCCGTAACACCATCAAGCCAACTAAAGCGATAAAAAAAGCTATTAAGCACAGCCCAGTAAAACCTTTTTTTAGACGCTGATTCATCGACCTAATCTACTACAAAGTGGTTAACGCAAAACAACGTCATACTGTTCAGGGTTATACATTGGCTCTACCTGAAAGCGGATTGTTTTATTAATAAAAGCTTCGAGTTCAGCCACGTGATCAGACGCATCATCGGTTAAGTACTCGACCACCCGCTCAGATGCTAAAACCATATAAGTTTCAGTATCGTAGGCACGATGTTGACGAAGAATTTCACGGAAAATTTCGTAACAAATCGTTTCAGGTGTTTTGATAGACCCTCTCGCTTGGCATTGATTACATACTTCACACAAAATATGCTCAAGGCTTTCACGTGTTCGTTTACGCGTCATCTCAACTAAGCCAAGCTCCGAAACACCCGTAACCTTACACTTAGCATGGTCCCGCTCTAACATTCTCTCTAAAGTGCGATGTACTTGACGTCGGTGCTCTTCAAGCTCCATATCAATAAAGTCGATGATGATAATGCCGCCTAAATTTCGCAGACGAAGCTGTCGACCAATTGCAGTAGCGGCTTCCAAATTAGTTTTGAAAATTGTCTCTTCAAGATTGCGATGCCCCACAAAGGCTCCAGTATTGACATCAACTGTGGTCATCGCCTCCGTCTGATCAAAAATAAGATAGCCGCCTGACTTTAGCTCTACTTTACGGCCCAAGGCTTTTTGCATCTCATCTTCAACATTGTATAAATCGAAAATGGGACGTTCACCGGGGTAATACTCTAAGCGATCAAAAATTTCAGGCACTAGCGCTTCGGTAAACTCTTGTGCTTTTTGAAAAGTCTCACGTGAGTCTATTCGGATACGCTCAATACCCGAGTGCGCCATGTCACGAAGCGCACGCATATTAAGCGGGAGATCTTCATATACGATAGAAGGAACAGTTGCCGTTTGAATTTTTCGTTCTATTGCCTTCCATAAACGCCGCAAAAATTTTACATCAGCGATCAACTCAGCATCAGAGGCGCCTTCTGCAACCGTTCGCAAAATGTAACCGGCTTGGGGACCTTCATCGTCATCGAGGCATGATTGTAAAAGTGCCCGCAATCGATCTCGCTCTTCAACATCCTCAATACGCTGCGAAACACCAATATGAGTGTTCTCTGACATATACACTAAATAACGCGATGGAATAGACAAGTGTGTGGTTAAGCGAGCGCCTTTTGTGCCAATAGGGTCTTTAGTGACTTGAACAATTAAGGATTGCCCCTCGCGTAGTGCTTGAGCAATAGTAGTTGAAGACTTTTCTTCAGGGGAAATATTTTGCGGTAAAACATCTTCTACATGAATAAAAGCAGCGCGTTCTAAGCCAATCTCTACAAAGGCAGCCTGCATACCAGGTAATACACGAACAACCTTACCTTTATAAATATTCCCGACAATACCACGGCGCGCACTACGCTCTACATAAATCTCTTGTGGCATACCATTTTCTATAATGGCGACCCGTGTTTCCATGGGCGTGAAGTTAATTAAAATTTCTTCACCAATACTTGTAGCCACAGAGCTTTCCTTATTCATAAATAAATTAGCGGTGCCAAATAGTTATACCATGTTTTTGTAAAAGAGCGGCGGTTTCAGTAAGCGGCAAGCCGACAACTCCTGTATAACTTCCCGATAAGGACTTTACAAAAACAGCACCCAGCCCCTGAATACCATAAGCCCCAGCTTTATCGGCTGGCTCCCCAGTCGCCCAATATTGTCGACATGTTTTTTCATCTAGCACGTTAAACTTAACTTGCGTTGTGACCACTTGACTGGCCTTTATACCAGAACCGACCACAGCAATAGCCGTCATTACCTGATGTTCTTTTCCAGAAAGTGACATCAACATAGCCACCGCTTCATCTTCAGAAGAAGGCTTCCCTAGGATACGGTCATCAATGACAACGCTGGTATCAGAGCCTAACACCAAGGCATCAGAGTTATCGGATCTATCAAAACCTGCCTGGGCCTTTTCACACGCCAAACGCTCGACATAAACGGCAGGCAACTCTCCCGAACGCACCGATTCATCAATATCAACCGCTAACGAACTAAAATGCACGCCAATCTGTTCTAACAACTCTTTGCGACGAGGAGAGGCCGAAGCCAAAATGAGTGTTGTCATCATTACCCCTGACTAGCGAATATGAAATGTACGACGAATACCGCGCAGCACAACAAATACCCAAGGCCACAGTAGCGCACTTACTAAGGCTGGCAATAAGAAGATAAGGCTGTCGCCTGTTGTACCCGCCATGGATTGAATCCAGTGAAAAATCAATTGGTTAATACCAACAAGCACTAACACCATCATCGCTTGCTGCCACAGACGATACATACGCAATCGTTTATGCAAAATTAACGTAATAAGTGCAACTATCGTCAAGGACAGCGCATTCATCCCTAATAAGCTACCTTTGAGCACATCTAACACTATACCGGCCATCCACGCCGAACCTATCCCGAAACGGTGAGGCAGGGCCATCACCCAGTAGATAACCAACATAGCTACCCACTCTGGACGCCACCAAACGAGCATAGCAGGTAACGGCATTTGGCTTAGGATAAAGCCAATAATTAATGTCCCTACGACGATGAGTACACCACCTGAGTGACGATCAGCCATTTGCTGGCGTCTCCTGAGACTGCACATCTTCTGGGGTTTCGAGCATTTCTGATTCGGTAGGCTCTTCAGGCACAATAGGAGCAGGCTCGACTAATAATAAGTGCCGGCTTTTATCTAATCGAGCCGATGGCACCGCTTTCACGATAGCAAAGGGCTGTCCTGGATCGCGAACCACACTCACAATTTGAGCAACGGGATAACCATAAGGAAAGCGTTTGCCTAAACCTGAAGTCACTAGCAGGTCTCCCTCACGCACATCGGCAGTATCGGGTACGTGTTCTAGTTCCAGCTCTCCCATTGTCCCTTTACCCAATGCTATCGAACGAAAACCGTTACGGATAATCTCCACCGGCAGCGCATGACGCGCATCGGTGATAAGCATAACTCGGCAAGTATAATGTGATACTTCAACCACTTGCCCAAGTACACCACCGGCATCAAGCACAGGCTGACCTATGAATACATCGTCTTCCGAGCCCTTACCCAAAATAATTTGATGCTGAAAAGGGTCCGGATTTACACCAATGAGTTCGGCCAGTTTAACTTCATTAGGAATCCGCTCACGGCCATTTAACAGCTCTCGCAAGCGAATATTCTCAGCCGTCAAAGACGCCATTTGTTGAACTTGTTGGTCTAAACTGATCACATCCGAGCGAAGCTGCTCATTTTCTTTAGCTAATGAACGGCGACTAACAAGCACATCCGATACATCATCAGCCATACGAGAAGGGAGATCGACCAACCACTGAATGGGCGTCAGTAACAAGGAAAGGTAAGATTTAGCCTCACGTGCTTTTGAATCACTATTATCCGTGATCATAAAAACAATAGAGACAACTACCAAAATAAGGAAAAAAAGGCGGGGAATACCGCCTTTAAATATAGGTTTCATTAATGTACTTCCGTCATGACACGGGAGGTTCTCTCAGCCAGCAAACGACTGCTCTGCTTATTCGAAGGTTAGCAGTTCGAACGCGTGCTTATCCAGAAGTTCCAATGCACGACCGCCCCCACGTGCAACACACGTCAGCGGGTCTTCAGCCAAAATAACAGGCAAGCCTGTTTCTTCGCTAATTAAACGATCGATATTACGTAGCATAGAACCCCCGCCCGTTAACACAATACCGCGCTCTGCGATATCTGACGCCAACTCAGGTGGGCACTGTTCAAGCGCACTTTTCACTGCCTGTACAATGGAAGAAAGCGGCTCTTGTAGCGCTTCTAAAATTTCATTACTGTTAAGGGTAAAGCTGCGCGGAATACCCTCAGCTAAGTTACGACCGCGAACATCTATCTCTAACACATCGTTACTTGGGTAGGCTGTACCTATCTCTTGTTTGATGCGCTCAGCAGTGGCTTCACCGATTAAGCTACCGTAGTTACGACGCACGTAGGTAACAATAGACTCGTCAAAGCGGTCGCCGCCGATCCGTACCGACTCGGCATAAACAATACCGTTTAGAGAGATCACAGCGATTTCAGTAGTACCACCGCCGATATCAACAACCATAGAACCGCTTGCTTCTTCTACCGGCAAACCAGCACCGATTGCAGCAGCCATAGGCTCTTCAATTAAATAAACTTCACGAGCTCCCGCTCCCAAAGCCGACTCTTTGATGGCTCGACGCTCAACTTGCGTTGATTTACAAGGTACACACACCAACACACGAGGGCTAGGTGATAGGAAGCTGTTGTCATGTACTTTACTGATAAAGTACTGGAGCATTTTTTCGGTCACATGAAAATCAGCGATAACGCCATCTTTCATTGGACGGATCGCTGTAATATTGCCAGGAGTACGACCGAGCATACGTTTTGCATCGGTACCTACAGCGGCGACAGTTTTTTGGTTGCCCGTCTGACGGATCGCAACCACTGATGGCTCATTAAGAACAATATCTTTATCGCGAACAAAAATCAGCGTATTGGCGGTGCCCAGATCGATAGAAAGGTCGCTAGAAAACAGACCTCGAATTTTCTTAAACATGATGAGAGGAGACCCTAAAGAGTTACGATGTAGCTGACGTATTTTAAAAACACGTAACTCTAGCAACGGCAGGCATTTAGAGCAAGAAACAAATATGTTAAGTTACCCTTTTTTAGGCCTACTTTAATGTGTCAGCGAGAATCCAATGGCTTTAGACAAATCTGACGTAGAAAAAATCGCCCATTTGGCGCGCGTCAACATCAACGAAGCGGATATCCCAGAATATGCGCAAAATTTGACGAATATCCTCGACTTAGTGGATCAAATGCAATCCATCAACACAGTCGATATAGAGCCCTTAAATCATCCTCTAGACGCCATACAGCGCTTACGTGCGGATGAAATAACAGAAACAAACCAACGTGATCATCTACAAAGCGTTGCCCCATCCGTAGAGAAGGGTTTGTTTCTGGTTCCTAAGGTTATCGAATAAATACGCCCTTTTTACAGCAGGATTACAACGAACATGCTAGATAAAACACTGGCCGAATTGTCCACAAGTCTTGAACAGGGCGATTTCAGCAGCGTAGAACTGACTCAAGCCTACCTTGATTTAATCAAGGCTAAGGATTCAACGTACAACAGCTATATCACAGTGACCGACGAACTTGCCCTGCAGCAAGCCCAAGCCGCTGATGAGCGTCGACAGCAAGGCAAAGCAACCGCGCTGACGGGCGTACCCATTGCCCATAAAGATATTTTTTGCACCCTTGGCGTAAAAACGTCGGCTGGCTCTAAAATGCTGGACAACTTTATTTCGCCTTACGATGCCACCGTTGTATCAAACTTCAACAATGCCGGCGCCGTCACATTGGGTAAAACCAATATGGATGAGTTTGCGATGGGCTCATCCAATGAAAACAGCTATTACGGCGCGTGCCGTAACCCTTGGGATACCAATCGAGTACCTGGTGGATCGTCAGGTGGTTCAGCGGCGGCTGTTGCCGCAGGTTTAGCGCCAGCGGCAACCGGAACCGACACAGGTGGTTCCATTAGACAGCCAGCTGCTTTTTGCAACCTAACGGGCCTCAAACCGACTTATGGCCGGGTATCACGCTTTGGCATGATTGCATACGCTTCTTCGTTAGACCAAGGCGGCCCAATGGCCCGCACAGCGCATGATTGTGCATTAATGTTGAACGTAATGGCCGGTATTGATGGAAACGACTCTACCAGCGCTGACTATCCAGTAGCCGATTACACCGCCACCTTAGACCAGCCCCTCAGTGGCCTAAAGATAGGCTTACCGAAAGAGTTCTTTTCTGAACAGCTCAACCCAGAGATTGCAACACTTGTACAATCGGCAATCAAAGAATATGAAGCACTTGGCGCGACTGTTAAAGAAGTCAGCTTACCGAACACTGCTTTATCAGTGCCTGCGTACTATATTATTGCTCCTTCTGAGGCTTCATCTAACCTATCGCGGTTCGACGGTGTTCGTTACGGACACCGCTGCAGCGACCCTAAAGATCTCGAGGACATGTACAAACGCACACGCGGCGAGGGCTTTGGCTCAGAGGTAAAGCGCCGTATTCTTGTCGGCACTTATGCGCTCTCCGAAGGTTTTTACGACGCCTACTACAAGAAGGCTCAGCAAATTCGACGCTTAATTCAACAGGACTTCGTTCGCGTTTTATCAGATGTGGATGTCATCATGGGTCCAACCACACCCACTACCGCCTTTAACATTGGCGAAAAAACGACAGATCCAGTAGAGATGTACATGGAAGATATCTTTACACTGTCACTCAACTTAGCTGGACTGCCTGGCATGTCCATTCCGTGCGGCTTCAGTAATGGCTTACCCGTTGGTTTACAAATCATCGGTAATTATTTTGCTGAAGAAAAACTCCTGAACGTGGCGCATAAATATCAACAAGCCACCGACTGGCACACCCGCAAGCCCGAAGCACGCTAAGAGGAATACATATGGAATGGGAAGCAGTAATCGGGCTAGAGATTCACGCTCAGCTCGCAACGAAAACGAAGATTTTTTCAGGCTCCAGCACTGCGTTTGGCGCTGAGCCTAACACACAAGCAAATGCCGTTGATTTAGCGCTACCAGGGACCTTGCCAGTCTTTAACAAGGAAGCTTTGCGGATGGCAGTAATGTTTGGTACTGCCATTGAGGCTGATATTGGTAAAACGTCTGTTTTTGATCGCAAAAACTACTTTTACCCTGATTTACCCAAGGGCTATCAGACAAGCCAACTTTTCCACCCTATCGTAGGTAAAGGCTATGTCGACATAGAGTTATCAGATGGCAGCACCAAACGCATTGGGGTAACGCGCGCTCATCTTGAAGAAGACGCAGGTAAATCACTGCACGAAGACTTTGTTGGTATGACAGGCATCGACCTCAACCGTGCTGGCACTCCGCTGCTTGAGATCGTGTCCGAGCCCGACATGCGCTCTGCCGAAGAAGCCGTGGCGTATGTTAAAAAGATACACTCTTTAGTCACCAGCTTAGGTATCTGCGACGGCAACATGGCTGAAGGTTCCTTTCGCTGCGATTGTAACGTTTCGGTACGTTACAAAGGTGAAGAGGAATTTGGCAACCGTACTGAGACCAAAAATATCAACTCCTTCCGTTTTATTGAGAAAGCGATCAAAGGAGAGATTATTCGTCAAATTGACATCCTAGAAGATGGCGGCCATATCACACAGGAAACGCGCTTGTATGATGCCGATAAAGATCAAACCCGCTCTATGCGTAGCAAAGAAGAAGCCAACGACTACCGCTACTTCCCTTGCCCAGATTTGCTGCCTATTGTTATCGATGACGAATACATCCAAGCCGTAAAAGACTCGCTACCGGAGCTCCCAGCGGCACGTCGCACGCGTTTTATGGAGACATATCAGCTGTCTGAATATGATGCAGGAGTCATCAGCTCCGATAAAGCCCTTGCCGACTTTTTCGAACAAACAGCTACGCTGGCTAGTGACGCTAAGCTGGCCGCAAATTGGGTGATGGGCGAGTTCTCTAAACTACTCAACCAAAACGATCTATCGGTCACTCAAGCGCCGGTCACTGCTGAACAATTAGGCGGGTTATTACAACGCATTAAAGACAACACCATCTCAGGTAATATAGCCAAGAAGGTGTTTGAAGCAATGTGGACTGAAGGCGGTACAGCCGATGAGATCATCGAAGCTAAAGGCCTTAAGCAAGTCACTGACTCAGGTGCAATTGAAGGCCTAGTGGATCAAGTTATTGCGGCTAACCAACCGCAAGTGGATCAATATATTGCCGCAGAACCCGACAAGCGGGGCAAAATGCTAGGCTTCTTTATGGGTCAAGTCATGAAGATATCTGGGGGCAAGGCTAACCCCGGTCAGGTACAGGGTGTTCTAAAACAAAAGTTAGACTCTCTTTGCTAGTAAAGCTCAGATCTATGGGGGATTGCCCCCCCATAGATCTATTTAAAAAAAATAATAAACAATGTATTGGCGCGTCAATTTGCCTCAGTTAAAAACTGTTCAGCTATTAACTGTTACAATTCTGAGACTTATCGACTAAGGTTCCTTATACAGAGTGATCTTTTCGTTTACCAAGGACTAAATATGCGGCGCCAGCAACACTCATTTGTTTCTCTTAAAAGCACCCTTATCACTCCTTATGTAACATTAATCCTAATGCTGACCCTAGTCATTGGCTTAATTTCGTACTGGGCTGGATCTCGAATGGTAGCGACGCTCTCTGAACGCTTATCGTTAGAGATGGTAGAGCGTATAGGCCAGGCGGTTGACCGCCATATGTTTGGCTCCAGTGCCGTATTAGAAGCCGCCTTCCCCAAAGGCATGACGGCACCAAAAGACATTACGCCTATTATTGACCAAATGCGTACGCGCTTTTGGACGGCTACCACCCTACACACAGACCCAAATGATTATGTATATTACGGTAATACTTTGGGCCAATCGTACGGCCTAAAGCGGCTCGAAAATAACAAAGCCGAAGTCCGTATCAAACTAGACCCACGTAAACCACGGGAGTACTTCTCTTTTAGTGGTATTAACGGCCAACAAAGCTACGTAAAAACTGAAGATGCCGTATTTGATCCTCGTATCCGGCCTTGGTTTACCTCCGGCCAGCAACGCGAACAACAAAACCACACCTGGACTGCCGTGTATGTAGACTTCGCAACCAGTGACCTTGTCGTGACGCGTGCGCGTAAAGTACTCTCGGATTCTGGCCAATTAAGCGGTGTTGTAGCTACGGATGTTTCATTAATAAAATTAAATCAGTTTATTGCCGACTTAAAAGTCAGTGAAAATGGTCTCGCGTTTTTAGTAGAAAGCAGTGGCGAGCTACTTGCCTCCTCTAACACTATCAATGTGCGACAGTTACCCAGCGGCATGATGCAACGCGTTACCGTATCGGATGCGGGTGAACCCATGATTAAACTGGCATACGATCATATCGTTCCACTCTTAAAAAAAGAGAGCAGTAAGAACACCGGAAGCCTCACCTTATCCACGGAAAATGAAACGCTGGATCTAGCCTATAAGCACATTATTGACACAGCAGGATTAGACTGGACGGCCATTATTATCGTCCCCCGCAGTGATATTTTAGCGGGGGTAACCAAGCAAGTCTTTATGGTCGGGCTGCTGGGTGTCATTGCTGTATTAATTGCTATAGGCCTTGGCTTTAGAATCTTAAACCGAGTGGCAAGTGATGTATCTTCCCTTTCACGAGCGGTAATGGATGCAGACCACTCCGAGGATACCCTACCTGCCACACTAAGCCGAAAAGACGAGATAGGTGTTTTAGCTCGTTCTTTCATGGATATGCGCAAAGGCTTATTTACCGATCAATTAACAAACGTAGCCAATCGTGCCGCCCTTGAAAGACACTTAACCAATCTGACGGCGCCCGCTAAGCAAGGGGAAACCAAAGTTCCGTTTACGTTACTCTTTATAGATTTAGATAACTTTAAGCCCTTAAACGATCTATTTGGCCACGACAATGGCGACCTCGCACTGATTGAAGTGGCACAACGCTTTAAAACCCTGCTTGGGCCTGACGATTTATTAGCACGTTACGGCGGTGATGAGTTTGTTGCAGTCCTTAGAGAGCAAAATCACCGCACCCATATTGATAAAATAAAACAACGTTTCAATGATGTTTTACTAGCTCCGCTAAATACCTTGCACGATATACCACCAGGAGAAAACGTGTATGTCACGGCCTCCATTGGTGACTCAAAATTCCCCGCACATGGGCAAGATGTAGAGTCTTTACTGCGCCGTGCCGACAAAGTGATGTACCAATACAAAAAAGTAAATAAAAGCCGCTTTTAATATCCGCCAGCTCATGTTTACTCACCTCAAAACTATCGCACAAACTTATATTAGATTTTACTAATAAAAATAGCTTATACTCTTTTTATATCGAATTATTTCGTGCGGGTCTTTGGCCTCCACTGTTTACTATTCACGTATATAAGAGGTTATTATGACGGTAGATTGGATTAACTTCATGCCTATTCAAGCATTGATAGGCGGATTATTAATTGGCTCTTCTGCTGGACTTTTACTTGTTATAAACGGCCAGATAGCCGGCATTAGCGGAATTACTTCTCGCTTGCTCGAAAAAGTTATTCCGCACAAATCATCCAGCAACGTAGCAGAAGCTCCCGTGTCGCTGTTTTCAAATTGGCGCATACTTTTTTTATTAGGCTTACTAAGTGCTCCGCTTTTGTACTCATTAACCTTTCAGCTAATGGGTAGCCCTCCAACCTCCTCACTACCTACTAATCCTGCGTCAGAGAACGTGAACCTTGTATATTTTGGCTTACTGGCTGGCGGTAGTTTTTTAACTGGATTAGGAGCAAGGTTAGCTAATGGTTGTACCAGCGGACACGGTGTCTGCGGGCTGGCGCGCTTATCAAAGCGATCATTTGTCGCGGTTGGCTGTTTCGTCAGCTCGGCAATAGCTACCTTTTATGTTGCTCATTACTTACTGCACTGGATTTAAGAAACCATCATGAAAAATCATCCCTTTGTTGCTCTCTTGGCAGGTATTCTTTTTGGCTTAGGTCTAATTATTTCAGGCATGGCTAACCCTACTAAAATTTATGGATTTTTAGACATCACAGGTCAGTGGGACCCCTCATTAGTGGTCGTTCTGATTACGGCCGTGTCCTGTAGCTTTATCGGTGTTCGGATAGCGCTGCGGCGGACCCGAAGTGATCCTAGTTTTGAGTGCCAACTACCAAGCCAACAGAACATCACATTGAGTCTAATACTAGGGAGTATCATTTTTGGAATGGGTTGGGGGTTAACAGGCATTTGCCCAGGACCAGCACTGGTCGGATTAGGACTCAGCTATTGGCCAGCACTTATTATTGTGCCAGCCATGCTGGCTGGTTTATGGGTAGGTGGCGGGATAAAAAGAACGGCTTAACTTTATTATTGACCAGAATCTGGAGGCCACAAAAGTGGTCGGCTAGACGTAAAACGATGTACTTGCTGCGTGACCGGATCAGTAAAACTCATCGCTTGGGCTAATAACTGCAAAGGTTTACTGAAATCATCTTTGGATTGTTCAGGTAAAAGTACGGGATAGTAGGGATCATTCAACAAAGGAAAACCCAACCCCGCCATATGAACACGTAGCTGGTGTGTTTTTCCGGTTAATGGGCTTAATTCAAACAACCCCAAACCATCATTCTGTTCAAGGCAAGTTATGAGTGATCTAGCGTTAATGTTTTGGCCAGTCGCGTCAACAGCCTGCTGTCTAAACCTCGGCGTGCTTCTAATAATGCGATTCTCGATACGCCAACCTATTTTCATTTCTTGAGCGGATATCACTCTGTTAAGCACACCAACCGCACGGTATGTTTTTTGAATCTCTCCGGATGCAAATAGTCCATGGTACAAACCACGCTCTGAAGGTTTTTTAGAGAAAAGCACTAAGCCTGCGGTATCGCGATCTATTCGATGCGCCGGTGTTAATTCTGTGTTTCCTGTTCGACTAATAAGCCTGTTGAGTAAGCATGAATCAACATACGGACCTGATGGAACAACGGGTAAATAGTGGGGTTTACAAACGATCAGCTTGTGCTCGTCTTCGTATATGATTTCCTCATCAAAAGGGATATGTATTTCTGTGGCTACTTCACGATAATAAAAAACTTTTTGCTGCGCACGACATACACTATCACAGGAGATAAGTGATCGGTCTTCCCAAAAAACGTGACCATCGAAGATACGCTGTACCCAGACATCTTTTGAAATAGCCGGAAAAGCCGAACATAAAAAATCCAGCACACTCATAGTACAGGACACATCTTGGGGAATAACTTTATACGAAGGACGCGCCGCAATACCCATACATAACCCTAAATACAAAAAACGGATGATACACCTGCACTAGTGTACCACCCCGTTAATCTGCCAGCTAAAACAGAGCCAGTAGATTGCAACCGCATGTATTTGTCGATCGTTGATTCTTTAAAGCGGGTTACTACAATGTTGGATAATCAGTGTAGCCTTGCGCCGGATCACCGTTTTCGCCTGGGGCATACATAGTAGCTGGATCAGCTTCATTGAGTGCTGCTCCTTGTTGTAAACGCGTCACTAAATCTGGATTAGCAATATACTTCACTCCAAAAGCAATAGCGTCTGCAACCCCCTCACTCACCAAACGAGTTCCTTGCTCTAATGTCATCGCTTCGTTAGCAATTACAGGGCCGCCAAATGCCGCTTTCAATTCAGGAGTGAGTGCTGGTGAATTGAAATTCTCACGCGTGAAGATAAATGCAATTTTGCGTTTACCTAATTCACGAGCTACATACCCAAAGGTAGCAGCCAAGTCAGTATCGCCCATGGTATGAGCATCAGCACGTGGTGATAAATGGACACCTACTTTACCCGCACCCCATACTTGAATGGCCGCATCTGTCACTTCCAACATCAAACGGGCGCGGTTTTCGATAGGTCCACCATAGGCGTCAGTGCGCTTATTGGTTGAATCTTGTAGGAATTGATCCAGTAAATAGCCATTAGCTCCATGAATCTCCACACCATCAAAGCCTGCTTTCTTCGCGTTCTCAGCACCTTTTCGATATGCCTCGATAATGGCGGGTATTTCGTCCGTTTCCAGTGCGCGTGGTGTTTCGTAGGCCGTGATAGGACGAACCAAACTCACATGACCATCAGGGGCAATGGCACTGGGCGCAACCGGTTGCGCCCCTTCTAAGTACATGGAATGGGAAACCCGTCCTACATGCCACAACTGCAATACAATACGACCGCCTGCTTTATGAACTGCATCCGTGACTGTTTTCCAACCCTCTACCTGCTCGTCAGACCATATTCCAGGCGTATTGGGGTAGCCGACACCCATTGGGGTGACCGATGTTGCTTCGCTAATAATCAACCCGGCCTCAGCACGTTGGACATAATACTCAGCCATTAGCTCATTAGGCACACGCCCTTCGCTGGCGCGACAGCGGGTTAACGGCGACATAATAATACGGTTGGGTAATGAGAAATCGCCAATGCGAACTGGGTCAAATAGTGTTGTCATTTCAAACTCCTTGAGCCTTTGCTGTGTCAGCAATCAAGCCTATTAACGGATTTAGCAATCAGTAGGGAAGCCACCGTGAATTAATCACAATGCCGATTGCATGTGTTGAGTAAATGCAGAGATGACCGTTTCGTTGCGGCGATAATATATCCACTGCCCGTGGCGTCTTGATTCAAGCAAACCTGCCCGTTGCAATGTTGCTAAGTGCGTTGAAATCGTTGACTGGGACAGTTTAGAGCGCTCATTAATGAGACCAACACAAACGCCATGTTCAAACGGGCATTGAGAACTAGGGAACTCCAACTCAGGATGTTTAAGCCACACTAATATCTCCCGTCGAACCGGGTTTGCTAACGCCTTTATAATTAAATCAACTTCGTTATCGGTCATATCCATTTACCCAAAGAACATGACAAAAGCATATCTATATATTTCGATATATAAATATGGATTTATGCAACGATCTGTTACTCGACAGTTAATACCACAAAGAAAAAGCAGTTAAAGCATTGATTTTAAAAAGGGCTACCTGTTCCGGCTAGCTATTCTCTATGCAAAACAGGATAGTCTGTTGCACTATGCTGACTGGGGGCAAACAACTGAACAGCGAGCTAGATAAACTTAGCAAAAGAGCCCCGTTAGGAGCTCTTTATCAGTAAACGTTCACACTAGCGACTCAATAATCAAACGCGCACAACCCCGCGCCTTGCTAGGATTCCTTCAATTTCGGGCAGGATAGTTTCATCATCGATCGTTGATGGCATTTTATAACGCTCATTGGCAGCAATCTTTCGCAGTACGGCCCGTAAAATTTTCCCTGAGCGGGTTTTCGGCAAACGCTCTACAACAACCGCCTTACGGAAGCACGCTAAAGCGCCTACCTCTTCACGTACACGCGCAACGAGCTCTTCTTCTAACTGCGCCTCATCAATATCCGAACCTGATTTAAGCACTACAAGCCCAACCGGAACCTGACCTTTAAGCGAATCACTTGCCCCAATGACCGCACACTCAGCAACACAAGGGTGAGCAGAAACAATTTCTTCCATTTCTCCAGTTGATAAGCGATGCCCAGATACATTAATGACATCATCAGTACGGCCTGTTATGTAAATATAGCCATCATCATCTTTAAAGCCACCATCACCCGTGTGGTAGTAACCCGGGAAAGCCGATAGATAGGCTTCTTTATAGCGCTGCGGCTGATTCCAAATGCTCCAAGCGACTCCTGGAGGCATAGGAAGTTTAACGCAGATATTGCCAGTTTCATTGGCAGCTAACTCATTGCCGGTGCCATCTAACACCCGGATATCATAGCCAGGAATAGCTTTATTAGTTGAGCCCAAGCGCGTCTCGGAAGGCGATTCCCAGCCCATCATGGGGGAAGTCATAGGCCAACCTGTTTCTGTTTGCCACCAATGATCAATGACTGGAACATTGAGCAAACCACTGAGCCACTCATAGGTTGAGCAATCCAGTTTTTCACCAGCAACAAAAACCCAACGCAGGCTACTTAAGTCATACGCTTTAGCGAGTTCTCCTGCGGGATCTTCTTTGCGAATAGCGCGGTAAGCCGTAGGCGCGCAGAACATTGAATTAACCTTATACTCTTCGATAACGCGCCAAAACGCTCCAGCATCAGGCGAGCGGATAGGTTTGCCCTCATAGAAAACGGCTGTTCCACCTCCCATTAGGGGGCCGTAAACAATAAATGAATGCCCTACCACCCAACCAATGTCAGATGCTCCCCACCAAACGTCCCCTGCCTTCATGCCATACACGTGGCTAAATGCGTACTGAAGTGCGACCGCGTGTCCACCGTTGTCTCTTACAATGCCTTTAGGCTGGCCTGTGGTACCCGAGGTATACAGTACATAAAGCGGATCTTTCCCGTTCACAACGACACACTCTGCCGGTTGTGCTTGTGCCTGAAACTCGTCCCAATCAATATCACGGCTAGGATGCATTTGCGCCTTTAACATCGATCGTTGATAAACAACGGTATGCGCAGGTTTGTGAACAGCCAGCTCAACCGCTTTATCCACTAGCGGTTTATAAGGAATTTGTTTATCAAACTCGATACCGCACGAAGCCGTAAGAATTAATTTTGGTGTTGCATCATCAATACGTATAGCAAGCTCATTAGCGGCAAATCCGCCAAACACTACCGAGTGTACAGCCCCTAATCGAGCGCAGGCCAACATAGCCACGGCAGCTTCTGGAATCATTGGCATATAAATAACAACACGATCTCCCTTTTCTATGCCGTTATTTTTCATAGCACCGGCAAAACGAGCGACACGCTGTTGCAAGTCATTGTAGGTAATCGATTCTTTAACACCGGTAGCAGGCGAATCATAATACAGCGCTACTTGTTCACCTCGCCCTTGTTCTATTTGCAGATCCACCGCTAAATAGCAGCTATTAAGTTCCCCATCAGGAAACCAGCAATAACTGCCACTTTCAGTTTCTAACACAGTGGTTTTGGGTGGACTAAACCAGCTAACAGCTTTCGCTTGCTCAGCCCAATATGACGCGGGATTTTCAAACGCGCGACGGTAATGCTCTTGATAAGACATCGAAGGACCTCATTTTTTTTATTATTGAAGGTGTATTTATAAAGACTAAAAAAGGTGATGCCCTATTCAAGGTAAGACAATCACACTGGCAATTAACTCATTCGGATGATCAACCTTGATAGAGCTTTAAAACACTCGAAAAATCCAAACCACCATGACCATTAACCTTGTGCATATTGAATAACGCACGCGCTTGAGATCCCATCGGAGTGGGCGATGCGCTAGATTGGCTCAGCTCCATTGCCAAACCTAAGTCTTTAAACATAAGATCCACCTGAAACCCGCCTTGATAGCCATTTGAGGAAGGAACACCTTCCATTACTCCGGGGTAAGGATTGTAGACTTGTAAGGCCCAGTTATTACCTGAGCTTTGTTTCATAATTTCTGATAGGACGGCGGGATCTAAGCCATTTTTCACGCCCATATTTAATGCTTCGCAAGTACCCGCCATCAGTACAGACAGCAGCATGTTGTTACACGCTTTTGCTATTTGCCCTGCACCATGCGAACCAGCATGGAAAATATTCTTACCCATGCAGGCTAAAAAAGGCTTAGCTTTTGCAAACTGTTCTTCACTCGCACCGACCATAAACGCCAACGTACCAGCCTTTGCGCCGCCTACCCCACCAGACACTGGGGCATCAATAAAACCAATACCGCGGCTTTGCGCCTGGGCAGCGACTTGTGTTGCTGTACTCGCATCAATCGTTGAAGAGTCAATTATCAACACGTCGTCTTTCACATGGTCAAATAGCGGCGAATCTCCCTCTACATACAGCGCCAAAACGTGTTTGCCAGCAGGAAGCATCGAAATAACCACATCGGCTTCGGCCACCGCTTCAACAGCCGTGGCTTTGGCTATTGCCCCTTCATTTACAACCTTTGACACGGCATCCGTTGATAAATCAAATACCTGAACGGTATGGCCTGCGTTAACGAGATTAATGGCCATTGGGCCACCCATATTGCCTAAACCAATAAACCCTATCGTTGCCATTTTTTTGTCCTTATTTTTATCATTATGTGTCATCAAACGTTGTCAATAACGCTTGTTCTTGGCCGATTAAGCCTATAAATTCGCTAATGGACTGGTTGCCCATGGGGAGACAAGCAGCGACTCGACTACCGTTTTATCCACCTCTTGCACTGAACTAAACGTCCAATTCGGTTTACCATCTTTATCCACTAGTAATGCGCGCACCCCTTCTGGAAACTCCCGATAACGACAGCATTGCACCGAGAGCGCGAGCTCAGACTCAAACACCTCTTTTAATGACATGTGCAATGTTCGTTGTAGCTGTTTAAAAATCATATGAAGAGCAAGCGGGCTTCCATGAGCTATCGATTTCTGTGCACGTTGCAACCATGTATCGTCGGTATCTAAAGAAAGCAGTGCGGTTACTATTTGCTCAACTGAATCTTGATCGGTTACTTTCTGGATCACATCAAAATGCGTGCTTACTGGCGAGGTAATGCTCTGTCGCATAGCGGCGGAGTCTTCTTCAAGGTCTCGCAGAACTCGGCTAACGACTGCATGTAAATCGCCTTCCCACGTTGCTCGCTCCAAGCCGCTTAATAAATCACTTCGCTGACTTGTCAGCACGAAACGATCCGCTAAATTCAAAAACAAAGCATCTGCGGCATTCATTCGACTACCTGTTAACCCCATAAAGAGACCCGTACGCCCCGGTGTTCTGTGTAAAAACCAAGAACCGCCCACATCGGGATACAAACCAATTGTGACTTCCGGCATTGCCATAAGCGTGGATTCAGTCACCACGCGATGGCTACAACCATTCATCAACCCCATTCCGCCTCCCATAACTATTCCGCTTCCCCAACAAATTATTGGTTTTGGGTAAGTGTGAATCGTATAGTCCAGTCGGTATTCATCAGTAAAGAATTGCTCGGGGAAGCTCGCATCGCCTTCTCCGGATATTGAACGGTATAAGCTGACCACATCACCGCCAGCACAAAGCGCCTTCTCCCCACTGCCATCCAATATAATGGCGACAACCGAATCATCGGTTACATATTGGTCCAAGGCGGTTTGAATGGTGCGTACCATATCTAGGGTCAGTGCATTTAATGACTTTTCTGCATTCAGGCAGATCTCCATAATGCGCTTACCTTGGTGTGTTGGGTGCTCAGCCAATAAAACGTGAGTCATGCGTTACCCTCCTTTCCTGCTTAACGGTTTTTCCATTCAGCTTTACGTTTACTCAAAAAAGCATTAACACCCTCTTTTTGATCTTGTGTATGAAAAAGGTCGACGAACAACTCACGCTCAAGCATGTACCCTTGATTCCAGTGACGCGTTCTATTGGATTGGATAAGCTGTTTACATGCGGCAACAGCTTTGGGGCTTTGCTCACCCACTTGCTCAGCCATTTCCATGGCACGTTCCAGCGATTTTCCTGCGGGCACCATCTCTTCAATCAGGCCAATATCTAGCGCTCTGGGCGCTGTGACTCGCTCGCCACATAAGATCATGCGTTTTGCCCAGCCCTCACCCACCAGCATAGTTAGGTTTTGCGTCCCTCCTGCACAAGGTAACAAACCGACTTTAGCTTCGGGTAATGCCATTTGAACCTGCTCTTCAGCGACACGTAAATCACACGCTAAAGCAACTTCAAGCCCCCCGCCCATAGCCCACCCATTAATCGCAGCAATCGAAACACCCCTGAACTGGGACAGCGCCTCAAACGCTTCACCAAAACTTCGGGCCATGTCTCTGGCTATCGTTCGATCGCTATCTGCAAAAAGGTTTAAATCAGCACCGGCACAAAAGAATTTTTCGTTGCTGCTTTTTAACACTAAGCTATAAATTTGTTCGTCTTGATTGAGCGCCTCAATCATGGACACTAATTGGTTTAAACTAGATACTGTCCAAGTATTGGCTGGGGGATTATTCATAGTGATAACCGCTATGTGCCCTTTTTTATCTACTATCAGCGTGTCACTCATCATTACAATGACTCCTTGTTAACTCTCTCTTGAGCCCCCTAAAACTGACTCACTTATAAAATCTGGGCTGCATCTTTGAGTAATAATCGGCGGGCGATAATGACGTTCATAACTTCATTAGTGCCTTCTAAAATGCGATGCACCCGGCTGTCGCGAACGTAACGCTCCATGGGGTACTCTTTGATGTAGCCATAGCCACCAAAAATTTGAAGCGCTTCATCACAGACGTTAAAACCAACATCGGTTGCAAAACGCTTGGCCATAGCGCAGTAGGTGGCGCGGTCGGGGTGTTTGTTATCAAGCTTATTTGCTGCAAGACGCACCATTTGTCGGGCTGCAACAAGCTCCGTGTTCATAGTGGATATCTTAAATTGTAGCGCTTGGAAATTTTCCAATGATTGACCAAACTGTGAGCGTTCTCCCATATATTGGACAGCACGATTAAGTGCGGCTTGAGCTGTGCCTACAGAGCAAGTCGCAATATTAATGCGCCCGCCATCAAGCCCTTTCATTGCAATTTTAAAACCGTCACCTTCGCGTCCCAGCAAACACTGGGCGGGCACTTTGACATCTTCAAATGTAATCAATCGTGTAGGCTGGCTATTCCAGCCCATTTTTTCTTCTTTGCGACCGTAAGTAATGCCCGGCGTTTTCGCATCGACCGCAAACGCCGAAATACCCTTAGCCCCCTCTGCTCCCGTACGCGCCATCACAACCAATACGTCTGTTGCACCGGCTCCTGATATAAAGATTTTGCTTCCATTGAGTACGTAACTATCGTGTTCTTTACGTGCTGAGGTCTTCAGCGAGGCGGCGTCCGAGCCCGCATTGGGTTCGGTTAAACAATAGGATGCCAGTTTCGTACCCGCGGTTAATTCTGGGCACCACCTCTGTCGCGTTTCTGAATCACCAAACTCCGCGATCATCCACGTGACCATGTTGTGAATCGTGATAAAAGCCGTCGTAGATGTACACCCCATGGCAAGCTGTTCAAAAATGATGCTGGCGTCTAATCGCCCCAAGCCCAAGCCACCCACATCCTCAGGTGTATACAAACCACAAAAGCCTAGCTCACCCGCTTTTTGTAAAACCTCAACGGGGAAAATCTGCTGCTGATCCCACTCTGCAGCATAGGGTTCCATCTCATTGAGTGAGAACGCACGCGCCATGTCGGAAAATGCAATTTGATCTTCATTTAGCTCAAAATCCATCAGCCTCTCCTTTGTTAGCAAAGCATATTGGGCTTTGCTTACTTTTATTCTTATTAATACAAGGGATCGTAATTGATTGTGAATGAGTGCCCACCTTTACCCATGGGGCACCTGCCTCTTATTTGAGGTTAATACTGGTGTTCACTCCAGTATCGATATCATCTTCAAACCAACGCGCGGTAACCGTTTTCGTTTCGGTATAAAAACGCACAGCCTGTTTTCCATAGGCATGCTGGTCTCCGTAAAAAGACTTTCTCCAACCGGTAAATGAAAACATAGGCAAAGGCACGGGTACGGGAACATTGATACCAACTTGGCCCACTTTAATCTCATGCTGGTATTTACGAGCAGCCGCACCAGAAGAAGTAAACATCGAGGTTCCATTACCGTAGGGGTTATCGTTAATAAGTTTGATAGCCTCATCTAATGTCTCGACTTCTAACGCAATCAGTACCGGCCCAAAGATCTCTTCTTGATAAATAGACATATCTGTTGTCACATGACGAAACATAGTAGGGCCTACCCAATTACCGTCGGGGTAGCCATCTACTACACAGTCTGAACCATCTAAAATACACTCAGCACCGGCGTCTTTACCTTCTTGGATAAACCGCAATACTCGTTCTTTGGCCTGCGGGTTAATCAGTGGACCATACCCAGCTCCAGAGTCATCCCATGCACCTGGGCGTACTTTTGCTAACGCATCTCGGACCTCAGGAATCCATTCCCGTGCATTACCAACAAATACCGCCACCGAAATAGCCATACAACGTTGGCCGCCAGCCCCCACTGAAGCACCTGCTATGCTATTAATCACCTGGTTTTTAGCGGCATCCGGCATAATAACCATATGATTTTTGGCGCCAGCAAAAGCCTGTACACGCTTCATGTGATCCGTGCCTGTACGGTAGATGTGTTCACCCACGGCCACCGAACCAACAAACGAAATAGCCGGGGTGTCTTTGTGTGTTAGGAGTTGATTAACAACGTCTTTAGTCCCGTGGACTACTTGCAACAAGCCCGCGGGTGCACCCGCCTCTTGAAACAACTTAGCTAATAGCATTGGGGTTAAGGGGTCTTGCTCAGATGGCTTAAGGACAAAGGTATTACCGCACGCTATCGCCATTGGGAACATCCACAAAGGAATCATCGCGGGGAAATTAAACGGCGTAATACCAACACACACACCCAATGGTTGAGTAATACTGTAACAATCGATCTTACGCGCTACATTTTCTACGGTTTCTCCCATACTAAGGGAAGCAATATTACAAGCATGCTCAACCACTTCTATGCCACGCCAAACGTCGCCTTTTGCATCCTCAAAAGTTTTCCCCGTTTCCAAAGCCAGTACTTTAGCTATCTCGTCATGATGATCTTTTAACAACGCTTGATAGCGAAGCATTAAACGAGCACGCTCACCTACCGGAGTTTCCTTCCAAACAGTAAATGCCGCTTTTGCCGCATCGACAGCAAGCTCTACCTCTGCCTCTGTTGCACATGGCACCTGCGTTATCACCTCTTGGGTTGCTGGATTCGTCACAGGAATCCAGTTGTCTGACTGACTAGTGACCAGCTCACCATTAATTAAAAGCGCAACTTGTTGAGTCATTATAAGTACCTTATTTCTTATTTTTTTAGGGTGGATAACCGCTTAAAGCTATTCTTAACATCGTGCTCTAGCGTTACATTGAAGACCATTTAAGCACAGCACTTACAGCCTAGGGATTGATAATCTTGCTGAATTAATGGACTATATTGTTATTTTTAACCACTCCTTTAATCCAAAGGTCTAACACGATGAGCCAACCGTCTGACTGGCCACTTCCACCCGATAGCAGCCGCTTTGTTGTGCCTCGCAAAATGGTGTCGTTGCTTAGCCAGCATCCATTAGCTAAAGACCTTTACCCGCTAGGTTTAGGCTACTACAAACAAGCTTTAAACCACACAATGTCGAGGAATAAGCATGATGACTACCTCATGATTTACTGTCTTGATGGGGAGGGAAAACTAACGATTAACAACCAAATACATACTGTCAAAGCCGGTGATATTATTTGCTTACCCAAGGGCGTAGCGCATGCATACAAAGCCTCGGAAACCACACCGTGGACTATTTACTGGGTACATTTCTCAGGGGATAAAAGTGAAGACTTTATTGACTATCTTGCGATTAACAGCAATAACTACGTATTCCCTTTAGGCATCCATTCTAGATTAACCAGTGACTTTGAATCATTACTCGAATGCCGACAATATAGCTACAACATAAATGCGTTTGTTCACACCGCCAGCCTGCTTCGTCAAATTCTGACTCACATCGCGCAACTGCAACCGTTAGCCAAACAGCAAGCGGCCCACAATTTCGATCTAGAGCGGGTACATAGCTTGATGCAAGCACGCGTACATGAGCAACTTGAACTTGAGGCGTTAGCAGAAACGGTTAGCCTGTCTAAATTTCATTTTATTAAAAAATATAAGGAGCTCACAGGTACCACTCCAATCAACCACTTTATCCATCTTAAAGTGGAGCGCGCTTGCCACCTGCTCGATGTAACCACCAAATCGATCAATGAGATTAGCTTTGCTGTGGGTTACGAGGATGCTTATTACTTTTCTCGTATCTTCAAAAAAATCATGGGGATATCACCTAGTCAGTATCGGCGCATGCGCATGGGAACCTTTCCTTACACTTTCTAGCTTTACTCTGCGCAGCGCCAATGTCCTCTTAGTTCTCTTCTACATAAGCAAATTACATATTAGGGTAATTCGGCCCCCCGCCTCCTTCAGGTGATACCCATACAATATTTTGAGAAGGGTCCTTAATGTCGCATGTCTTACAATGAACACAGTTTTGCCCATTGATCTGGAAACGCGGCCCATCAGCGTCTTCAATCACTTCGTAAACACCTGCGGGGCAATAACGTTGAGCCGGCTCTGCGTAAACAGGCAGATTAACGGTTAGCGGGATATCTGGATCTTTTAGCGTCAAATGACACAGCTGATCCTCTTCATGGTTCGTATTCGACAGGAATACCGAGCTCAACTTATCAAAACTAATTACCCCATCCGGTTTGGGATAAGAGATAGGTGAAAACTCAGCAGCTGGTCGCATTTGAGCATAATCTTCTTTGAGATCGCGTAACGTAACAGGTAGCTTACCGCCCAACATATTTTGATCTAATACGTTAAATGCGCCCCCTAAATAAGCACCAAACTTGTGCAATGCAGGCCCAAAGTTGCGCGATTGATAAAGCTCGCCATACAACCATGATCCTTTAAAAGCCACGTTAAAATCCGCTAATACCTGCCCGCCTTGATCCCCTTCTTTTAACGATGCAAAGACTGTTTCGGCGGCAATCATGCCGGATTTCATAGCCGTATGCGTGCCCTTAATTTTGGCAAAGTTCAAGGTGCCCGCTTCACAACCAATGAGTACCCCCCCCGGAAAAGCCATCTCTGGCAAGGCGTTTAGTCCACCTTTAGCAATAGCTTTAGCGCCATAAGCAACACGTTTCCCACCCGTTAAGTACTGCTTTAAAACAGGGTGATGTTTTAAACGCTGGAATTCATCAAAGGGGCTCAAGTAAGGATTGGCGTAATTTAGGTCAACTATCAGCCCAACCACTACCTGGTTGTTATCGGTGTGATAAAGAAAAAAGCCTCCGCTAGCATCGTTGTCTAAAGGCCAGCCAGACCCGTGAATAACTCGCCCCGGATCGTGTAAAGTGGGATCGATGTCCCATAGCTCTTTAATACCAATAGCATAATGCTGAGCATCAGCATTTTTACTTAAGTCAAAACGCTGGTACAACTGCTTTCCCAAATGACCGCGACAACCTTCGGCAAACAAGGTGTATTTTGCATGCAGCTCCATACCTGGCATATAGCTGTCTTTTTGAGAGCCGTCTGCCGCCACCCCCATATCGCCGGTAGCGACGCCTTTAACACTGCCATCTTCACGGTAAAGTACTTCAGCAGCGGCGAAGCCGGGGAATATTTCCACACCTAACTGCTCTGCCTGCTCAGCCAACCAGCGGCTTAGATTACCAACACTGGCTACATAGTTACCTTGATTATGCATAGTTTTGGGGACAAGCATGTTTGGCAACTTAATGGCTTTAGTCGCGTTACGTAGCATAAACAACTGGTCTTCTTTAACAGGCACGGTCAGTGGTGCGCCGCGGTCCTGCCAGTCAGGAAACAGCTCTTCCAATGCTCTGGGTTCAACAACCGCACCCGACAAAACATGCGCTCCCACCTCTGAGCCCTTTTCGACCACACAGACTGTTAGCTCATAAGCGTTTTCTGATGCTAACTGCATGAGCCGACACGCGGCAGATAACCCAGATGGTCCCGCTCCAACGATGACAACATCAAATTCCATAGATTCGCGCATATGAGACATTACCTTTCTTTGTGTGAATAACTTATAGCTTTTGCGTTAACTCTGGGACAGCCTCAAATAAATCCGCCACTAGGCCATAATCCGCTATCTGGAAAATGGGAGCGTCTTCATCTTTGTTGATGGCCACAATGACTTTAGAGTCTTTCATACCCGCTAAATGTTGAATGGCACCAGAAATACCTACCGCGATATAAAGATTAGGCGCCACAATTTTACCCGTTTGGCCTACCTGCATATCATTAGGCACAAAGCCCGCATCCACGGCCGCACGTGATGCCCCAACTGCGGCACCTAACTTGTCAGCAAGAGACTCCAACAAGCCAAAGTTTTCCCCGTTACCCAAGCCGCGACCGCCTGATACAACGGTGTTAGCCGCCGTAAGCTCAGGACGCTCCGATTCTGCAAGTTCTTCATTAACGAATTGCACCGCTTCTGATAAATGAACCGATGTTATTGAATCAATAGTGGCAGATGCGCCCGAACCTAATGCCGGGTCAAAAGCAGTACCTCGTACCGTAATAACTTTTACCTCATCCAAAGCTTGAACAGTGGCGATCGCATTACCAGCATAAATAGGGCGACGAAATGTATCCGCAGATTCAACGCCACAGATATCAGATATTTGAGCGACATTCAGTAAGGCCGCTACCCGTGGCATGCAATTTTTGCCATGGCTTGTTGATGCTGCCAAAAGGTGAGAATAATCACCTGCCAACTCAACCATTAATTCCGATACGTTTTCTGCTAGCCCATTCTGGTAGGCTTGGTTATCCGCAAGTATCACGCGACTCACGCCATTAACCTGTGCCGCCTGTTCTGCAACAGCGCCGCAATTAAAACCTGCAACAAGCAAATGGATTTCGCCTCCTATCTGCTCTGCGGCCGTTACCGCATTAAGCGTTGCACTTTTGAGGGACTGATTATCGTGCTCGGTAAGAATCAAAATAGCCATTAGATCACCTTTGCCTCATTCTTTAGTTTGTCGATTAGCTCATCTACGCTCTTCACTTGAATACCGCCTGAGCGCTCAGCCGGCGGCTCTACTGACAGCACACGGGTATGCACGGTCATTTCAACACCCAAGCTTTCTGGGGTCGTAACATCCAATGGTTTTTTCTTAGCTTTCATAATATTGGGCAGCGAGGCATAGCGCGGCTCGTTCAAACGCAAGTCCGTTGTTACGATAGCAGGAAGCATCAAAGACAATGTTTGCAGGCCCCCATCAACCTCACGCGTGACAACGGCTTTCCCCTCTTCTAGGTTAACAACCGAGGCAAAAGTCGCCTGGGGACGGCCCAGTAAAGCAGCCAACATTTGTCCTGTCTGGTTGTTATCGCCATCGATAGATTGCTTGCCCATAACCACCAAATCGGGGGCCTCAGCTTCCACCACTTTAGCCAGCAATTTAGCAACCACTAACGATTCGGGCATATCAGGAGTGTCAATGTGGATGCCCCGATCAGCCCCCAGCGCCAAAGCCGTGCGAATTTGCTCTTGGCAGGCCTTAGGCCCTATCGAAGCCACAACGACCTCCGACACTTTTCCGCTTTCTTTAAGACGCACCGCCTCTTCCACAGCGATTTCGCAAAATGGATTTAATGCCATTTTCACATTGGCCAAATCGACATCTGAATTATCCGGTTTAACACGAACCTTCACGTTGTAATCAATAACGCGCTTCACTGTTACTAATACTTTCATCGCTTACGTCTCTACTCTTGGTTAATTAATTCCCTGCACATGAATGGCCTAGCAAGGTTTAGAACTGATCATTGGGTAACGACATAACACTTTGACTCCCCGCTTTAATCACCGCGAGCAAGCCAGTTGCGCGAGGCAACAAGTGATCACAGTAAAAAGCCGAGGTAATCAATTTACTGTGTAAGAAGGCGCTATCACCTTGCCCCGCGTTCAGCAAAGCCTGCGCTTTAAGAGCAGACTGCCCCATCACCCAACCACCACACACATACCCCATCATCATCATGAAATTAACGCTAATGCTGCCTGCAACAGAGGCGTCTTTTTCAGCATTATCGAGTAACCATTGCAGCGCCTCATGAGCTGCAGTTAATGCTGTATCCAGTGCGCGCGCTTCATTTTGTAATGCGCTAGAGGCGGCTAACTCCTGTTGCACCTGAGCTATTTCATCCAGCAAAGCAGACAATACCGTTCCCTTATTCATAAGCGTTTTACGGCCTACTAAGTCCAACGCTTGAATGCCTGTTGTTCCTTCATAAATCGTGAGGATACGTGCATCGCGATAATGCTGAGCAGCACCGGTTTCTTCGATAAAGCCCATACCGCCATGTACTTGAACGCCCAAGTAAGTTAACTCTTGAGCTACCTCGGTAATCCAACCTTTCACAATAGGTGTCAGCAAATCGACTCGATCTTGATGATGTTTCGCCTGGGAGGTATCAGTAGCGCTGTGTACTCGATCTGTTTCTGCGGCGGCGACATACGCGAGACCGCGCATGGCTTCAATTGACGCTTTCATCTGCATTAACATGCGGCGCACATCAGGAAACTCAATAATAGGGAAACGGCTGCCGTCTTTTCGAGTGCCTTGAAGTCGATCTTTAGCGTATTGAACCGCCAGTTGGTAAGAGCGTTCAGAAATTGCCACGCCCTGTAAACCCACACTTTGGCGTGCGTGGTTCATCATCGTGAACATATAAGATAAACCTTGATGCGGTTCGCCAACAATATAGCCAACCGCCCCGCCATTATCTCCAAAACTCATAACGCAAGTTGGGCTGCCATGAATGCCAAGCTTATGCTCCAAAGACACGCAACTAACATCATTTAGCTGAGCGGGGTTGCCTTGCTCATCCAGCAAAAACTTAGGCACGATAAACAAAGAAATGCCTTTTACACCAGCAGGTGCGTCCGGCAAACGCGCTAACACCAAATGCACTATATTTTCAGTCATTTGATGATCACCCCAGGTGATAAAGATCTTTTGGCCGGTAATTCGGTAGTGATCACCTTCTGGGGTAGCACGCGCTTTAATGGCCGCCAGGTCCGAACCAGCATCTGGCTCAGTTAAATTCATTGTGCCGGTCCACTCACCGCTTACCAACTTAGGTAAGTAGTTTTCCTTCAATGCATCACTACCATGATGCACTAACGACTCAATAGCCCCTTGGGTCAGCATGGGACATAATGCAAACGACATATTAGCCGTGTGCCAAATTTCATTCACCGCTGTGCCTAAAACGTTGGGAAGGTTCTGGCCACCAAACTCTTCTTTTGCTGTTAAAGACGGCCAACCGTTTTCAACATACTGAGCATAGGCGGCGCTAAACCCCGGCGTCTCCACAACCCCTTGCGGGCTTAACGTGGCGCCTTGCGTATCACCGATATAATTGAGTGGCGCTAATACATCGGCTCCTAATTTACCGGCCTCAGTTAGAATCACATCTGCCAGCTCACTGTTAATGTCTTCAAGTCCAGCATCGGCACACAACTGGTCGAAACCCACCAGCTCATTCAATATAAACTCAGCATCTCGATAAGGGTGTTTATAATCACTCATGGTTATCTCCTGTAAAGGTAGGCCTTAAGCCCGTCCTTTGTTTATCCACTTAGCGCCGCTTTATGGCACGGCTGAGTCAGGGTTAGTAATATGTGCTGCCTGATTCGATGCGTTTACGGAGCCCATCCGTTACGTGATACAAGGCACCGTGTTGATGATATTTTTCGATTTTTTTTGCAAAGGCCTGTAACCCTATCGAGTCAACATAGCGTAAGGCTCCTCCGCGAAAACGAGGAAAGCCCAGCCCTGCAATTAACCCCATATCAACCTCAGCTGCACTCGTGACAATGCCGTCTTCTAGGCAGCGAATGGACTCTGTACATAGCGGGATCATTAAACGATCAACGATTTCTTCGTCCGAAACTTCATCACTGGCTTGTAGGCGCTCATTGATGATGTCTCGTGCCGCTGAAGATGCGGTTTTATTTCGCCCGCCACCTGCACCGGACTCGTATTCATAAAAACCTCGCCCATTTTTTTGTCCTAATGCGCCTGAAGCGAGTATGGCTTCTATTACAGGCTCTCCATTATGTATCATGCGATCCGGAAAACCTTTTTGAAGAACTTGATCTGCATGAACCATGGTATCGAGACCAATAACATCAGCGAGATAAGCCGGACCCATAGGCCAACCAAAAGCCTCCATCACCCGATCGATTCGCTCAAAGTCGACACCTTGTGCAAGCAACCGGTTAAAGCCATTAAAGTAAGGAAACAGGACTCGGTTAACTAAAAAACCGGGGCAGTCATTAACGACAATAGGCAATTTACCCATAGCCGCTGCATAAGCGACTGTACGAGCAATTGTCTGGTCATTGGTATGGCGCCCACGTATCACCTCAACAAGCGGCATTAGGTGAACCGGATTAAAAAAGTGCATTCCACAAAACTGCTCTGGTCTCTTTAAACCTTGAGCTAACCAATCAATAGAAATGGTAGAGGTATTTGATGCTAGGACCGCATCGGGAGCCATATAGGCTTCAACATCGGCCAAAACAGATGTCTTTACCTGTTCATTTTCAACAACCGCCTCCACAACCACATCAACATCGCGGAACCCTTCGTAATGTAAGGTTGGCGTAATGGAGTCGAGTATGTGCTGCTTATCTTGTACCGCTAAACGGCCTTTCTTAACTAGCTTGTCTAAGAGATGAGCTGCCGTGTCGCAACCTAACGTTAGCGCGTCTTCGCGAATATCTTTCATGACAATGGGAACCCCACTCACCGCTGACTGGTAAGCCACACCCCCTCCCATGATTCCTGCACCCAAAACAGCCCCTTTTGCGACGGGTTTCGCCTGCTTCATCCAGTGTTTAGCCGCTTTCTTCATTTGCTGTTCGTTGATAAACAAACCGACCAGCGCTTGTGCAGCATCTCCTTTCGCCAAACGTACAAACGCTTGCGCCTCAGTATCTAGCGCTTGCTCAAACGGCAATGACACGTGGGATTTAACGGTATTTATTATTTCAGTGGCAGCGGGGTAATTCGGATCTAGCTTTGATGAGTAGCTATCTACAAACGCAGAAAAATCCTTATCCCATGATGTGTTTTTAACCACGGGTGCGCGTTTATGTAACCGCTTTTCTTGATAGTTAGCGCCTGTATCATTCAGAAGACTAATAGCAGAATCACGACATGTTTCTAGTGGCGCTATGCGGTCTACCACGCCCAGTTGCAGCGCGGTATTCGCTGCTTGTGGCTTACCCGTAACTAGCCAAGTCAAGGCAGTATCAATAGAGACAAGTCGGCTCAGGCGGACAGTTCCCCCCCAGCCTGGGCAAATGCCAAGGTTTACCTCAGGAAACCCCACTTTCGCACTGTCGGCCATCACTCGATAGTCTGTACACAAAGCCAGCTCAAAGCCGCCACCTAATGCTAGGCCATTGATCATTGAAACGGTTGGAAACGGCAAATTTTCAATCGAGCAAAATAAAGAATGAACACTTTGCACCCAAGCTAGCAGCTCACTGTCTGATTGCTGAAACTTACCAGTAAATTCGGTTACGTCTGCACCAACCACAAAGGCTGGTTTAGCACTGCGGATTAATAATCCTGTTACTGCATTAGATGGCTGGTGTAGACGCTCTACCACCGCTTCTAGCTCCATCAACGTCTGCTGATTAAGTTTATTAACAGATGACCCATTAAGATCTAGCACCAACTCAGTAATACCGTTTTCTAATGCGTTAAGCCTGACAGCCTTTCCTGAATACATCGCTTTTCCTTTACAGTAAACATGCAGCCGCCCTTGTATTAAAAACGAGCCATCCATGGCTCAAAGGGCATTCCAAACATCGACTAAAATAGTGGTTCACAGGTGCAAAATACTTAAATTGCCTACATCAGTTTTTACTGAAAAGGCACGTTTAGGCCCCCTGTACAGACCAACAACATCCTACCAATCGGCACAATTCCAACAATAACTAAACCAGACCAATAGCTGACAATTTCGGACACGGACGGATGAATAAAACGACACTTCTGGCAGTAAACAGGATTTTTATGCTAATTTCGGACAAAACAATCCATAAGAATTAGCTATGTCTTTCATTCAACATTACTCAATTTCAATCCATTTTGCTCAAGCGCTCATCAACGCAACAAACAAGGCAGGCTTGGATAAACACCAGTTACTTCACGAGGCAGGAATCAATGAAGGATTATTAAATAATCCACATTTCAGAATTACACCGGAGCAATACAGCACGTTAATGCAAATTGCTTGGCGCGAGAGTGATGATGATTTTCTGGGCATGGGAACACAGCGCTGCCGCCACGGAATTTTTAGCCTCATGGCAAAAGAAGCCGTTCGTTGCAAGGACCTAGAATCGGTCTACCATCACCTGTGCCGCTTTTATAATCTGGTGAATGAATCAATCCGGCTGACTCTCAATATCGAAGGCGACGATGTAGCACTGTCAATGAGTTTATCTGATCCTAAGCTTGATCCTGATTTACTGCTACGCGAATTTTTGATGCTACTTTGGCATCGATTCCCAAGCTGGTTAGTAGGGCAACGCATCCCGCTTAAGGAAGTACGATTTACACATAAGCCGCCTGCTCATATCGCTGAGTATCAGCTCATGTTTCCATGCCCTACCCGTTTTGAGCAAAGCACCAACACATTTGTATTCAGTAAAGAATGGTTAAACTTACCCGTGGTACAAACACGACACACCTTAAAACACCATTTACGCAGAGCCCCATTAGATTGGTTTACACGGCAAGCCTTTTTCCCTGTGTACACCCGCCGAGTTCTGGATTACCTAGAACAAACCGATGACCTAGCAACCTCTATGGAAGCTATTGCTCAAGCGCTGCACTTAAGCGAACGAACGCTAAGACGAAAATTGATTTCTGAGGGCAGCAATTTTCAAAAAATAAAAGACATTGTTCGCCGCGATAAAGCCATCCACTACCTAAGCCAGCCATCAATACCGATTGCTCAAGTTTCGTCGCTACTGGGGTTCTCGGAACCGACCGCTTTTACACGTGCATTCAAACAATGGACAGGCGAATCACCCACGTCATATCGTTTGGCAGCTAAACAATAAAACCACTGCCTCTTTGAAGCAGTGGTTTGGCCGTTTTATGCAATAGATGAGCTATTCTGCGCTTTTCTCAGGGGGATCAGCAAAGACCAATTCGTCTTCGGGCCGGTGTTTACCCAGCAACTTGGGACGCTCAATTAAGAAGTATAAAACTAACCCGATAACAACAGCATACACAGTAGATTTAGGGTCAGGCATGGCTAACGTAACGGCGACAATACCGGCAACCCCTCGCTCTGTTGGATTTCGCAGCTGCTCCATTCCAACCATAATGCATATGTAAGCGGTTAAAATGAGCGTCAACGACAGCGCTATTGGCAGTACAGGTTTAAATAACGTTACCAAAGGCAAAATAAATAGCGCGACTAACCCTGTCATCCAGAATGTAGCACCACCGCTATAAATAGAATCCATCGCTTTGCGCCCCATGGCGTAACGCTCGGTTACCGTGGCGTGCGCAGCGGTCCACAATGGGCCAGCGAGACCCGGCCACGGTGCTAAAAATGCGTGAATAAAGTTCCTTAACGCCGTAACGGTATGCACTCTATCCACGTTAGCTTCTATTTTTTCATCTTCACGTAAATGGTCAACGCGCTTCACTAAAGTAAAGCCGACAATAATGTCTCCAAAAGCAATAACGTAAGCAATAATGGCCGTTGGTATGGCTAACAAGAAAACATCCCAACCAGGGAAGCCAACTGTAAATGTTAGATATTGAAACATTAATCCAAAATCTGGCTGAGTAATGCCCCACTCAATATCTGGTAACGGATACTCGCCACTGACCCAGCCGATAATCATGGCGATTATCATCCCCGGTACCATACCGAAGTTAGCAATACGCTTCGCCAATGAGCTTTCATTCACCACATTTTTAAAGGATAAAGAAAACAAAATATACGCTGAAATTATCGAGCCGATCAGTAACGAAATAGGCGTGATATCAACCCGCCCACCTGTTTTTAACTCACCCATTAGGGCAGCAATGCCTGCACCAATAATAATGCCTGATTTAAGAGAATTGGGGATCACTTCTACCAGTTTGCTGCCTAAGCGCGTCATGCCTAAAATTAAAAAGATAAGTGACACTTCAATCTGCAATGCAAACAAAGCTTTGATCGCTTCGGGGCCGGGTTCAAAACCTTTCAAATACAATAGCACCACGGGGATCGCTGGTGTAATCCAGCCAGGCACCAGAGGCACCCCCAATAACGCCGGTAAAATATAACCAACGCCCGCAACAAAGGTAAACGCCAAAGCGGCCTCGTAAGGCATACCCAGGTACTTTTCTAATAGAGGAATCATAGCGAGGCCGACCACAAACATGATCAAGCCTTGAATCATTTCTGGGTATTCCCAGCGGTAGTGAATAAACGGTAGCCGAATCCTGAATGGCCCAAGGGGCCAACATGGCTGTTCTTCACCATGCTTTCGATTAATGATAGACATTGTTTTTTTCCTTATTGTCGTATGCTCAATCACATCAGTACGCAGAGGTACACGACCTAGTAAACAGGAAAAAAACGTCTGAAATTTTGCGCAAATCTAACCAAATGTAACGCCCTCATAAAATGCGGGAGCAAACACTCAGCATAAAAAAGGCGCTTAAAAAAGCGCCGAAAGATACCGCTAGCAGGGTGTAAAACTGAGCATTAAATGGCCGAGGAAACCAAAACGCTCACTACAACGACTTAAAGGTGTCGTGTTTTCTCGCGCAACAGATACTTTTGTACCTTGCCTGTTGATGTCTTAGGCAGTTCGCCAAACACAATCGTTTTAGGGACTTTAAAATGCGCCATGTTAGCTCGACAAAACTCAATGATTTCCTCGGCGGATATCACATCCCGTGCATTAATAAAGGCGCAAGGAGTTTCCCCCCATTTAGGGTCGGACTTGGCCACCACCGCCGCTTCACTTACTAGGGGATGTCGGTATAGGACATCTTCAATCTCGATGCTGGAGATGTTTTCCCCGCCTGAAATAATGACATCTTTTGAGCGGTCTTTAATTTCAACATAGCCATCGGGATGACGCACAGCCAAATCCCCAGAGTGGAA
This sequence comes from Neptunomonas phycophila, assembly GCF_001922575.1. Classification (NCBI taxonomy): domain Bacteria; kingdom Pseudomonadati; phylum Pseudomonadota; class Gammaproteobacteria; order Oceanospirillales; family Oceanospirillaceae; genus Neptunomonas; species Neptunomonas phycophila. The sequence continues at coordinate 2,442,155 of NZ_MRCI01000001.1, forward strand.
CCACCCTCCTTCAAAGGCATCATCGGTAGTAGATGGGTTTTTAAGGTAGCCCTTCATGACCAAATTACCGCGTATAAAAATCTCACCTATCGTCACTCCATCTGACGGGACTTCCTCAAGTGATACGGGGTCAACCACTTTGAGGTCTTCTAACATAGGAGCTTTTACACCTTGTCGTGCTTTAAGCTTCGCTTGCGCATCGGCATTGCTATCGCTCCACTCATCTTGCCACTCGCATACCACACAAGGGCCGTAGGTTTCTGTGAGCCCATACACATGAGTCACATCAAATCCCATCGCTTCCATTCCTTGTATCACTGATGCCGGTGGTGGTGCTCCAGCAGTCATCACTTTTACCTCGTGGTCTACGCCAGACTTTATCGCCTCATCCGCCGAGTTCATCATATTCAATACGATAGGGGCACCACAAAAATGGTCGACCTTTTCATTTCTTATCGCATCAAAAATAGCGTCCACTCTTACCTGACGTAAGCAAACATTAATGCCACCCGTTAAGGCCATCGTCCACGGAAAACACCAACCGTTACAGTGGAACATGGGTAGGGTCCACAAATACACCGGTTGCCCACTCATCGACCATGACACCACATTACTTACTGCATTCAAGTAAGCCCCCCGGTGGTGATACACCACCCCTTTAGGGTTGCCTGTAGTACCTGATGTATAGTTTAGTGAGATCGCGCCCCATTCATTCTCTACGGCAAAAGCTTCAAAGTTGCTGTCACCGTTGGCTATGAGCTGGTTATAAGTCATATCACCAATTAATGGTGCATTGCTAAAGAGCGGGTCCTCAATATTCACAACCCTGGGTGGCTTATCGATCATCTGTAACGCACGGCTAGCCACTTCGACAAATTCGGGATCAACAATAAAGAGCTTCGTTTCTGCATGTTGTAAAATAAACGCGATCGTTTCTGCATCTAGGCGTGTATTAATACTGTTTAATACAGCGCCACACATTGGCACAGAAAAATGTGCTTCAAAATGCTCTGGTATATTCGCTGCAAGTATAGAAACCGTATCACCAGGCTCTATCGCCTGCGCAGTAAGTGATGAAGCCATCGCACGACAACGTTCATACGTTTGCTTCCATGTACGACGAATATCGCCATACACAATTGCCGTTCTTTCTGGGTAAATAGCCGCCGTTCGCTCTAAAAAGCTTAAGGGGGTCAACGCCGAGTAATTAGCCTGATTTTGGCCTAAGTGTAGATCGTAAATGCTCTCTTTATGATTGCGTTGCGTGCTGGACATAGTGGACCTCTTATTGTTATATCCCCAGAAGCCGCTTGATTGTCACCTGTACAAACAGGAAACGTTGTGACTTCTACAATGGCTAGACAAACAACATAGAGGAAGAGTTTTACGGCATTTTTGCGCAAATCCTACGAAATGTATCAACCCACTCTAATTGGCTGACTTTTCCTTTATTATAAAAGGCACCCATAGGCACAACCCTATTCATAATAAAAAACTATCTGCCACACAGGTAATTACGTGCTGTATTCTCGCTTAACTCATCGTTTTCTTTTAGGCATCGTGGCTATTGTTGCCGCAATAGTTATCGCGTTTTATATCTATTCTGTCCCGTTCATAAAAAGCACTGTCTTTGGTATCGAACGCAATGCCAGTCATATTGCTTTAAACAATGTCTTTGAGCTGGCTAACAAAATGCAGGCAGGAACGGCGGAATACCAGGCCCAAGTGCTCGCGTCAAACCGAGAAAGGCTTCGTGCCATCATTGATACAGCCACCTTCTTTTTTCAAGAGCAACTTTCACTCTTAATCGAATCGGGTGTCGAGCCTGCATTGGCTAAAGAACAAGTGCTGCAGCAAATCAAGAAACTCAAATACGGAGAAGATGATTACCTATGGGTAGCCAACACTGATTACCAATTGATCTCGCACCCCGACCCCGCTTTCCAAGGTAAAAATACACGGGACATGCTGGACGAGCAGGGCAACGCCATTATGCCCTCGGTAATAGAAGCGGCGATTAAAGAAAGCGAAGGTTTTTATAAATATCGCTGGAGTCGACTCAATGACGACGAGCTCATTGAGAAATTCTCGTATGTTAAGTATTTCCCAGAATGGTCACTCGTTTTTGGATCTGGCGTGTACATCGATGATATAGAGGCCGAGGTCAAAAATCGCCGCGAAGCCGCTCTGGAAGAGCTGCGCCAAGCATTCGATGAGATTAAAATTGCCGAGACGGGCTACCTGTTTATTTTTAATGAAAAGGGGAAAATGCTGGTTCATCCCAACAATAATATCGATGGCGTGGACTTTAGAGCATTAAAAAATCCGGTAACCAACCGAGACATCATGCGCGACCTCATCAATGTTGCTGACACCGGAAAAGAGCTCTACTACAAATGGGACCGCCCCTCCGATCCAGGAAACTACCGTTATGAGAAGGTATCACTGGTTCGTTTTCTGCCCGGGTTTAATTGGTATATCTGTTCATCCGTATACCTTGATGAATTGCAAGCCAGTTCTAAATTACTGGCCGATCGAATTTTAACCATCGCCCTTATCGCGCTGATCGTCGCTTCTTTGCTGGCCATTGTTTTTGTCTATCACATCACCCGCCCACTGCGGCATTTATCAGAAACAGCCCACCGTATTAGCAATGGAGAACTCAATGTAACTACAGATATCCACCGCAAAGACGAGATAGGAGTGTTAGCACGTGCTTTTGATCGCATGGTTGACCAACTAAGCCAAAATATTAAAGAGCTGGATAACCAAGTTAACAAACGCACATCGCAATTATCTAAACGTAACCGGCAGCTCAGCATTGCCATGCAACAGGTGCAGGACACCACTCATAACCTTCAACTAATGGAAGAGCGCCAACGTCTGATTCTAGATACCCTACCTGCCCAAATCGCTTATATTGATGAACATCAGCGTTATGTATTTGTTAACCAAGGTTATGCCGACGCATTTAACCTAAGCAAAGACGAGATTATCGATCGTTTTCTTTGGGACGTTATTGGCCAAGACATGTATCAAGAGATTCGGCCACATGTTCTATCAGCGCTCAATGGAGCCACTAATAGCTTTGAATATACGATGCAGTTACAGGGCTACACACGTATCACCAAGCGCACACTCATTCCTTTTTGCCCTGCTCCGCAATTTGGCTCAGCTACCGTGCACGGTATGATCAACCTATCCATCGACATTACGGCTGAACGCGAAGCAGAAGAACGGTTGCAAATAGCGCAACGTATGAACACGGTTGGTCAACTCGCAGGGGGTTTAGCACACGATTTCAACAACTTGCTTACCATCTTGCAAGGCAACTTACAGTCTATCGAGCATAACCCTAATACACCTCCTTCCTTGATGAGCAACATACAACCCGCTATACGAGCAATCAAACGAGGGGCCAATATCACCAGTCGGTTACTCAGTTTTGCGAGAAGGCAGCCCCTCAGAGCAACAGCCGTCAACCTTCCCTTACTTATGGACGATTTTGTTTCCCTCATGAAGGGCTCGCTACCCAACGACATTAATCTAGTACTCAGCTTAGACGCTTCGTTAGCAACCCCGTGGTGTGACAGCGGGCAACTTGAAGATGCGATGGTCAATCTCGTACTCAATGCTAGAGATGCCATGAAAGACAAAGGGACAATAACGGTTGTCGCCAAAAATAGAACGGTAACCGACGGGTTATATTTTGATGAAGAAGTCCGTCCTGGTCAGTATGTTGAGATCACCATTAAAGATGAAGGCACCGGCTTCTCTGATTTAGCCATATCCCGCGCGTTCGACCCCTTCTTTACAACTCAACAAACAACCAACTCGTCTGGTCTTGGCTTAAGCATGGTATATGGATTCGTTAAACAGTCGAACGGGTACATTGCGCTAGCAAATCATATCGATGGGGCTTTTGTAAGCCTCCTACTCCCCGTCGCAAGCGCTCTACCTAATAAAAACATGCCTAGCCAAACCTCTGCCTGCGACCAAGGTGGACTAGCGTTACTGGTCGATGATGAAGATGATGTGCGCTCGCTAGTGCGCGAACAGTTAATTCGGCTGGGATATTCAGTGGTTGAATCCAGCACAGCTGACGAAGCCATCAACCTGTTGGGATCAATACCCAATATTGGTTTAGTGGTGTCAGATGTTGTAATGCCCGGCCAACATGATGGTTACCAACTTTCCGAGCACGTCGCTCAGCAAATACCTAACTGTCGCGTGGTGTTAATGAGCGGATTTCCGCAACGCCACGGAAACGAAGCATTGGAATATTGCGTTTTACAAAAGCCGTTTACACAAAACGACCTACTTGTCGCTATTCAACAAGCGGTAAAGCACAGGTAAATTCGTACCGGAAAAACGATAATGACAAGAAAAATAATTTATATCGTAGATGACGAGCCAGATATCTGCCAAATCATAGCCCAACAGTTAAATCAGCATGGCTATGAAACGCGTACGTTTCAAACGGGGCAACAAGCGTCTGCCGCTATCCACAGACGCAAGCCGGATTTATGTATCATTGATTTAGGCCTACCGGATATGGATGGAATATCACTGGTCAAAGAGTACTGTGATACGTCAGGGATGGGTGTCATTATAATCTCAGGCCGCGGGTCAACCACCGATCGTATCTTGGGATTAGAGTTTGGTGCTGACGATTATTTAGCAAAGCCTTTTGAACCAAGAGAGTTGGTAGCTCGGGTTAACAGCCTGTTTCGCCGTCTAGAACACATTAACCATGTTAGCCATTCCGGCAATAAAGACCGAAAAGCACGGTTTGCCGATTGGGTATACGACCCAAACACACTGACTTTATACCACCAAACACAAACTCTTTCTTATGAGCTTTCCTCGGCCGAAGCCACCCTACTCAATCGATTGCTGCAAGCCCCTCGGCAAGTTCTGTCCCGTGACCAATTACTCCACGGCTTTGCCGACCCATTTGACCGCAGTATCGACGTAAGAATGTCACGCTTACGAAAGAAGGTTGAAACAGACCCTAAACATCCTACGCTCATCAAAACTATCTATGGAGCAGGCTATATCCTGACGTGCGAAGTGAGTTGGCAAGCATAGTGGAGCTCTCACCCCACTATGGAGTTAACCTACCCCAACAAATGCAACGCGCACAATTTATTTCCAGCGGGGTCACGCAAATACGCTAAGTAAAGATCACCTAAACCGCTTTCGCGTTTACCCGGTGGGTTTTCACATGTGGTACCACCATTAGCAAGACCGACCTCATGCCATTTGTCCGCTATCTCCGGGCTAGCTGCCGCAAAACCAATGGTACAGCCGTTACCATGGAAAGCAGGCTCACCATTGATAGGCTTTGTAAGCGCAAAAATACCGGTATCTGTAATGTAGAGACACCGTCCTTTATCATCCATTACTCCGGGTGCGTGGCCCATAGTTGCAAGCACCGCATCATAGAAATCTCTTGATGCCTGCATATCATTGACACCTACCATTATGTGACTGAACATCATTTTTTCCTTTTTATTGGTTATGTTCTACACCCAAGTGACTTGGGATTTCTGAGCAGTAAAAAGACAGCATACATTTAAAAATATGTACTATTACCTATCCATTTTACAATTTTCGAAGTATTTCGCAGAAAATGTATTAATAGAGAGACTGTATAGATATATAATTCAGTGATGATTAATGGCGCCTCTCGATAATGCCATCATTCTGGATTACCATTTAGTGAATTTCTAGACCCTCTTTAATAAGGATGTTAATGAAATCTTATAAAGCACTATTTATAGGTTCCCCCGGGTCAGGCAAAACAACCGCCATACGCAGTATCAGCGAAATTGATGTCGTTGACACTGATACCAAGGTATCGGACTCTACAATTAAACGTAAACGTACGACCACTGTCGGTATGGACTACGGCAAATTAACGTTAAACGACGATACCAGCCTTCATCTATACGGTACTCCCGGGCAAGAGCGTTTTAAGTTCATGTGGGACTTAATGGTCAGTGATCTTGCAAAAGATGCATCTGCAGTTATTTTGCTTGTCGACAACACCCGTAATTACCCGCTTAAAGACTTGGATTTCTACTTAGATGAGTTTTGGGATTACATCATCGGCCGTAACTTTGTGGTCGCAGTGACACGCTCAGACCTTGATGAGACAACTCGTCTTGAAGATTACCAAAACCATTTAAAAGCGCGCGGCATGCTGGCGCCTACAATTTTTATTGATGCACGTAAATCAATGCATGTGCTGGATATTATCAACTCTGCCATGATGCATGATGCTGACAGCGTTAATTGGAGTGATGTTTCACACCGTGTTGCGATGAATGAATTTAAAAAGCGCAATCCAGACCCAAATTCACCTCAATTTGAGTGGTTACGTAAAAGTCGCCCTGTCCCTAAGATGTCTATTGTTGAAGCAGCCACCAAATCACGCGGCATATTAGGTGCATTGCATTTTGATGCCAAAAGCCAAACGATTGACCACTCTCTCAGCAATATGGAGCAACACGAGCTTTTCAAAACGCTTAAGGCCTTAGCGGATACTGTTAGCAAAAAAGCGCCACAATTACCGGCCATTGGTAATATTTCCTTGTTCGGTTACAAACAAGACACACTGGCGTTGTTTATAGAACATGATCAATCCCTTGGGCTGCTCGCCAATGCGAATATGACACATCAACAAATACGCCAACAAGCCGTAGATTTACTTCAGTGGAGTGACAATGTCTCAGATTCTGACCAAGCTGGATAAGCTCTCTGGTAGCGAGTGCAGCGTTCTATTCTCTGGCACCAAGCCCATTGCTTCTAGCTTTCCTAAAGACAAACTGCTCTACCTAAAACTTGGGCATCAAGCTTTTACGCTTATTTTTAAACAAGCGACTAAAACCAACCCTGATTACGATGAAGCACATATTCAAATTGGTCATTATCGCCTCATGTGCTACCGAGTTAACGACACGTCACTTTACATTGCGTTGCTTCCAGAACGTTCCGAGATTCATAAAGCCCAGCGCGTTTTACGAGAATCCCGTCCACTGTTCACTAAAATGATAGCGAAACTAACCCAAGCTTCCGATAAGCTAAAGCCCGCAAACTAAAGCCGTCTTGGTAAAAACCCGCGATGAATGAAACCGCTATACAAAGCTTTGACGCTGCCATAGGCGATGATCCGCATTTACTAATACTAGGCTCCATTCCTGGGGTAAAGTCACTGCAAGAGCACGCCTACTACGCGCATCCACGAAATGCTTTTTGGCCTATCATGACGCACCTCTATCAATTAGACAGCCATGCCCCCTACCAAGAAAAGCTCAGCCAGCTCAATGCAGCAGGTGTAGCCCTATGGGATGTTGCGCAAGAATGTGTTCGCCCGGGCAGCTTGGATAGCAACATCAAACAAAACAGTGTAATTGCAAACCCTATTCAGGCTTTACTGGCCCAATACCCCAGTATTAACGCTATAGCGTTTAACGGACAAGCGGCCGCCAAGCTATTTAAACGACACCACAGTGCACTACTCGAGAATGAGCCATTTCAATTCTACACACTCCCTTCAACCAGCCCTGCCCATGCCTCATTAAATTTTGAGGCTAAGCTCAAGGCATGGTCGGTCATCTTAAACGCTAAACCTTAGCGCATTAACACAGAGTCACCTTGGTACAATGGGCTGTGGGCCGCCGGATCATCGATTTCGCGTTTACGTTCTTCCCGCGGGGTTAACCCGTAATGATTACGGTACGCAGTACTAAAATACGACGCGCTGGTAAAGCCACATGCTAGACCAATTTGCAAAATGGTTTTATCACTTTGCCGCAGCAGCTGTCGGGCATGCTCCAAACGCAATTCTAGATAGTGTTTGGAAGGTACTGTTTGTAAGTGCTTCTTAAACAGGCGCTCTAAATGACGGCGCGATAATCCTACATGATGGGCTAAATCATCAGTACTCAGAGGCTCTTCTATGTTCATTTCCATGAGCGTAACCGCCTCTATCAATTTGGGCTGGCTAGCGCCAATACGCGCCTTTAAAGGTATGCGTTGCGGATCTTCAGATGTACGGATTCGCTCACAGACAAATTGCTCAGAGACACTCGCCGCTAAATCCATGCCGTGCTCTTTACCGATTAAGAACAACATCATATCCATTGCCGCTGTACCACCACTACAGGTGTATCGGTTTTTATCTATCTCGTAGAGGTTATTCGTCACATGCGTGCTAGGGAACTCTTCTCGCAGGCTCGCCAAATCCCACCAATGAATAGTGGCGCGCGTATTCTTCAATAATCCGGCACATGCCAAAATATAAGAGCCCGTACCAATGCCTCCCATCCCCATTGGCCCAATGCCTTGGCGTCGCAACCAACCAATAACGGCTTCATTACCAGTACGCGCGATAGGACTTGCTCCACAGACAAATACGGCATCCAACATAGGCAAATTAGCTAGGCTACAGTTAACTAGCGTTTGTACACCAAAACTACTCGCTACCGCTTCACCATCGTGGCTAATCAGTACAGTTTCATATAACTCTTCACCACTCACCCAATTGGCCATTCGTAACGGCTCAATCGCTGAGGAAAAGGCAATCAACGAAAAGTTAGGTAATAGCAAAAAGCCAAAGCGTTTTGGTATCCATTTTTTTTGTTTTTCTAAAGATTTCACCATTGCTTAACCATACATCTCTACACTATTCTTGGTCGATGTTTTCGCCAGCATACTTTGCAACAGCAAGCGATACTCCCAACTAGTTTCTAAATGTCAGCTTAGCGTAACTTCAGGTCGCCCTAAAGAAATTAACACTCTGTTTATCCGCTGATTTTTTGTCGATACTGATAATAGAAAACAAGAACGAGGTTCAAGTAGCCAAAACAAGCTTGCACCTTTTTTATATCACTGGGTCACGGATACCCTTTTTTATCCGCTGAAATGAGGAACACCCCATGCATAAAGAACCCGTCACACGCGCCTTATTCGATCAGGTGATGGTCCCCAACTATAACCCTCAACAGATGGTGCCAGTTCGCGGACGCGGTTCACGAGTATGGGATCAAGCCGGCAATGAGTATGTCGATTTCACGGGGGGGATTGCTGTCACCGCATTGGGTCACAACCACCCGGCCGTTGTAGATGCGCTAAAAACTCAAGCTGATGAGCTGTGGCATTTAAGTAATATCTTTACTAACGAGCCAGCACTTCGCTTGGCCAAAAAGCTGACGGATATTACATTTGCCGACAAAGTTTTCTTTAGCAACTCCGGTGCAGAAGCCAATGAAGCCGCTTTCAAATTAGCGCGCAAGTACGGTCACGATCATTTTGGAGATGATAAGTACGAAATCATCTCGTTTAAACAATCATTTCACGGCCGCACCTTATTTACCGTAACCGTTGGCGGGCAACCAAAATACTGCGAAGGTTTTGAGCCCGTTCCAGCAGGCGTAAGCCATGTTGAGTACAACAATATTGATTCACTCAAAGCCGCTATCTCTGATAAAACTTGTGCGGTAGTAATGGAGCCTATTTTAGGTGAAGGTGGCGTTATCCCGGCGGCACCAGGTTTTGCACAAGCGGTTAGAGAGCTATGCGATCAATATAATGCACTGCTCATTTTTGATGAAATCCAAACCGGAGTTGGCCGCACCGGCGCTTTTTATGAGTACATGAACCTGGGCGTGACGCCCGATATCCTAACGACTGCCAAAGCGCTGGGTAACGGGTTCCCCATCGGCGCGATGTTAACGACGGATAAAGTAGCTGCCAGTTTTGTATTTGGTACGCACGGCAGTACCTATGGCGGTAACCCTTTGGGCTGCGCCGTCGCTGAAACAGTGGTCGATCTAATCAACTCGCCTGATGTGCTCGGTCAAGTAGAAGCCAAAAGCGCTCTCTTTAAATCCGAGCTAGAAGCCATTAATGCGAAACATCACATTTTTAAAGAAGTGCGCGGTAAAGGTTTGCTATTGGGTGCTGAGTTGATTGAAGAATGGCACGGTAAAGGACAACAATTTTTAGCCGCTGCTCGTGAAGAAGGCCTGATGATTTTGGTTGCAGGCCCTAATGTTCTTAGGATGGCTCCGTCGCTCATCATCCCAGATGATGACGTTAAAGCGGGCATGGCAGCCCTAGAGCGCGCTATTAGTAAAGTATTAGCCGCTTAAATGCCTCAGCAATGAACTAAGGGAAGCATAACGCTTCCCTTTTTTATGAGGTATAAGTCTATTAACACTGACCTCACCACTGGAAAAACATTGTTTCCAATAGGAAACAATAACTTCCCACCCTAACATGGGGCGGGTTGATATACTCAAAACCCTAAACTTCTGACTGCCAAGTCAGTAATCCTACAATAATCATAATACCTCAGGAAAAAACAATGGATACAGTTGCTGAACAACGATCAGCTCTGCAACGCATGAGCCAGTTTTTCGTTACCATCATTCAACGCTACCTACCCGACCCATTTATATTCGCAGCCATACTTACCTTGGTTGTTTTCATCCTCGTCATGCCCAGTACAGGCCAAGGTCCTATGCAGGTGGTTAATGCATGGGCTGGCGGTTTTTGGAGCTTACTCACCTTTTCTATGCAAATGGCGATGGTTGTCGTAACCGGCCACGCAATGGCCAGCGCTCCTGTTTTCAAAAGCAAGTTATCAATGCTGGCTGGTGTCGCCAAAACACCTGGACAGGCAATCTTGCTGGTAACCGCAATTAGTGCAATTGCCTGCTGGATTAACTGGGGATTTGGCTTAGTTATCGGTGCTATTTTTGCACGTGAATTAGCCGCTAAAGTGAGAGGAGTGGACTATCGATTATTAATTGCGGCCGCCTACAGTGGTTTTCTATTCTGGCATGCAGGTTTATCCGGTTCTATCCCGCTAGCCATTGCTAGTGGCACCAACATAGAAACCGTAACTAACGGCGCCGTAACAGCGGCAATTCCTACTTCAGAAACACTATTTTCTACCATGAACTTAGCCATTTTAGCGGCTATGTTTGTCGCAATTCCATTGTTAAACCGCTTAATGCATCCAGCACCTCAAGATACCATCACTATTGACCCATCACTCTTACAAGAGCAAAACCAGGAAGCGCCTAAAAAGGAGCATATGACGCCAGCCGAACGCTTAGAAAACAGCCGCTTGTTGTCTTTGCTGCTGGGTATTTTGGGCTACGCTTACATTATTTACTATTTTGTAGAAAACGGGTTTGCGCTCAACCTCAATATTGTAAACTTCACATTTTTATTTACCGCTATATTGCTGCATGGCACGCCTAAAAGCTTATTAAACTCGGTATCCGAAGGCGCTCGCAACTGCGCGGGCATCTTGCTTCAGTTTCCGTTTTACGCCGGTATTATGGGGATGATGACAGCCACAGGAGACTCAGGCATATCGCTAGCGGGAGCTATCTCCGAGATGTTTGTCTCTATTTCTAACGAAACAACATTCCCACTATTCACGTTTTTAAGTGCAGGGATTGTTAACTTCTTCGTTCCTTCTGGTGGTGGACAATGGGCCGTTCAAGCGCCAGTTATGATGCCTGCAGGTGAAGCACTGGGTGTGGATGCAGCCAAAACAGCGATGGCTATTGCCTGGGGCGATGCGTGGACTAATATGATTCAGCCATTTTGGGCTTTACCAGCCTTAGCGATTGCAGGCCTGGGAGCAAAAGATGTCATGGGCTATTGCGTTATGGCTTTAATCGGATCAGGAGTAATTATTTCCATCGGTTTGCTGGTGTTCTAAACGCACTGCAAGCTCACTAAACGTTCCAATAACAAACAAAGAGGGAGCCTATTGCTCCCTCTTTGTTTTGATCAGTTATTGTTCAAAAAGTAAGCGAACGCACTCACATCTTGGTGTAGCATTCGGGAAATTTGGGAGTCACTGTGTTGTAAAAATCCCAAATTTTACGCAAATCTTCCTCGATATTACCACTGGGATAAATTACCCCGCCTACCCCTGCCTCGCGCTTTTTATAATCCAAATAACCTAGCAAGATAGGTACGTTAGCTTGCAGAGCAACCTGATAAAAACCCGTACGCCAGCGAGTCACCGCAGCCCGCGTCGCCTCAGGTGTAACAAGCACCGTAATCTCATCAGACTTCTCGATATACTCTACCATTTGGCCAACCATATTAGGCCTTTTCTCACCGTCGTTGCGTGCAGAACGATTAATAGGAATCGCACCCATCGGGCCAAGCAATAAATTGAATGGAAAACGCATCCACTCCTGTTTTATCGTAAACCGCGGAGGTGGCACATTTAAAATATCAGCGGCAGCCATGGTAAAAATAAAGTCCCAATTGCTGGTATGTGGTGCGCCAATCATTACTGAGCGCGATATATCCGCAGGCGGCGCCCCTACAATTTTCCACCCCTGTAACTTAAAACATAAACGACAAAAGAATGTAAACATTACCAAACCCTAAAACCGGAAACCGGCGTAAAAAATGGCATTATAGACTTAAATACGTGCTGTATGTGGGATAGGCGACAATTAGGGCAGCAAAACAACTACTTAAGCGTAATAGCGTTAACTTCGTCATCGGTTAACAGGCGACTTTGCCCCGGCAAGAGCGTTCTGTCGAGATGAATCGAACCAATAGAGATACGATGCAGTTTTATAACAGGGTTACGAAAGCGTCCAAACATTCGTTTAATTTGATGATATCTCCCCTCGACTAAGCAAACACGAACAACATATTCAGATATTTGTTCCAGCTCGGCAGGTAACGTAACTATGTCCTCGTAAGCAAAATGCATCCCTTGCTTAAAGGCTTCACGATAGCGTTCTATATCTACTGGGTTACCCAATGTCACGTCATAAACCTTGGTAACCTTATGATCCGGAGACATCATTTTACGCGACCAATCACCATGGTTGGTCAACAGCAACAAGCCTGACGAATTAAGATCCAATCGCCCGACAATATGGACATCATCCCAACTCTGCTCAGGGTGCTCTAAACGGAGTAGGTCAAGTACAGTTTTGTGGATATCATCCTTTGTGGCACTGACGACACCTACCGGCTTATGCATCATTACATAACAAGGCTGTTGTGCTTGCAGTAAGTTACCGTCCAGCTCTATACGCGAGAACTGATCAATAGGTTGCTGCATATCGGTGGCAATAACTCCATCAACACTCACGCGCTTTTGCGCTAACACTAAGCGAATGTCTGAGCGTTTAACGGATAAATGACGGCTAAGAAACCGATCTAGGCGGGACTTTTTTGATGTCATAACAAGTAAGTAGTCTAGGTTAAACAAACCTTATCGGACACCTAAGCGTATCCGATAAGGCTCACTACTGACTTATTTGGTTACTTCACGGTCGTAGTTTAAGCGTTTAGCTGCATCCAAGGTCAACATTTGCATGAACGCTTTAGTTTCAGCATCGTTACCCACAGGTGCACCGCCATTTCCGCCGCCAAATACATTTGTTGGCACATTACGTTTAGCAAACGCTTCTGCCCATAAGCGCTGAATTTGCACCTCGGCTTCTAACTTTTGGGCCAACGCGTTATCGGCCTGAAGAATCACTTCTTTTTGATAAGCTTCTGCATCGGCTAGCGTGCGGCGTGTTTCAGCTTCTACACGGGCTTTTTCTAAGTTAATTTCGGCCGTTTCTTTAGATATGGCAGCTTCTGCTTTTAGCTTCTCAGCTCCGGTGATTGCTAACTGCTTATCCGTTTCTGCTTCTGTCGTTTTTTGGATTTGCTCAACTTTCGCCTTGGCTTGACGCTCAGCCACTTCACGTTCACCACGCGCGATTGCCAACAGCCTCTGTTCTTCCTCTTGAACACGTTGTTCACGGGCTATTGCACGGTCAGCCGAAGCTTTTTGTTTAAGCTGCATCCGCTCAATAAATTTCTGGTTTGGTTTCATGTCCGTCACTAAAGCCGAAACAACCGTTATTCCAAAATCAGTAAAGCGTTGTGATTTACGACGAGGCTGGCCATCTGGACCTATCACCTTATTCACAAGAAAGACCGTTTTTGAATCTTCACCGTATTGTTCTTGCTCGGTGCCTAGCGCCGCGTTAGCAGAACCCGAAGCAGAGCGGGTTGAACGCACTGAAACCTCCTCACGTTTTACAAGAAAAATACCGTTGCTCATTTGGTTTTCGAACTCAGAGTTAAACTCCGTCCGGCCACCAGCGTAGTACTCTTCTGCCGCCATCAAAGACGCATTTGCTTGCAGTGTCTCTTTAAAAGCGGGCAGTAAAGCCGTACGCAATAAGTTTTCTGGCGAACGGTATTCATGCGCTAGTTTTAAAAATGAAACTTCATCTGAAGGAATCGAAAAACGCACCGTGGCTTCCGCATGTGCATCCACCTGATCTAAAAACATAATACTCAGTGGAGGAAGGCTCGCGGATTCGTTATCGGAGTCTTTCTCGGCTCGAATAGCGTTAACACTCGACCCAGATGACGCTTGAACTGTCATCGCTCGCTTCCAAGAGTTATAGCGACCAAAAGGGTAAAATTTATAACCTACCTCTGTGACTACAGCCTCACTCCCTGTCACCGTCCGCACATGGTAGATATAACCCGGCTCTGCATAAAAGAAAGACTTAGACATAACGTAAACCAGCGCGAGAATAACAATAACACCAACTACCGCTTTAGCTATTAAGCCGCTACTAGATTTCAATAGTGTGTGAGCATCAGACATGTAACTTCCTTATTTCCTTCAGATTTAAATTAAAACACGCGATGCTAACAAAAAATCAAGATAGTTTTATGACGGCATACAGGCATTTAATGCATAGTAACTTATTGCTTTTTAAAAGAAAAAGCTAAAACATAGTTTTCGTCAGTTTAGCGTAAAGAAAGATGGAACTACCTAAAATAAAGAGGCAACACATAACTCAAACAAAGGTGTTGCACCCTTTACCCAGCCATCAAAAAGAAGAGCTTATATAAGCTAGTTTAAGCACGGCTAATAAACTTACCCGTTTCGGTATTCACTTTAATTTTATCGCCCTCTTTTGTGTATTCCGGCACCTGCAGTTCATAGCCATTGCTACATTTAGCCGGTTTAGTACGCCCCGTAGCACTGGCTGATTGCATGCCCGGCATGCACTCAACAACGTCCATAACCACCGTATTGGGCAGCTCGATTCCAATGGGGTTACCATCTACCAGCAAAACTAATATGCCTGTCATGCCATCGCTAATAAAATCGATTTCGTCAGTAATGGTCGCTTCATTCAAGCTGTATTGGCTGTAATCTTCCTGATCCATAAACGTCAGTAGATCATCTTCACGATAGAGGTAGGAGACTAAACGACGTTCCAGTGACGCCTGTTTAATCATATCTGTTCCGATGAAGGTCTCCTCGTACTTCCCACCATGAGGTACTTGATTGAAACGCACTTTATAGAGTGTTTGTGCACCACGAGATGACGGGCTGTGCACATCTATTTTTTGAACGACATACAAGGTGCCGTTGATCTCAACGACGTGGCCTTTTTTAAGCTCTGATGCTTTAGGCATGATCCTGCTTCCAACCAAAAAAAGAAGCTATTCTATGCGAGCTGTGATTTCACAAACAACGCTTATTTACTCAGCATCGTATTTATTTTTACACACAAAAAAGCCCGCATAGAGCGGGCTAATAAATTGCTGAATGGCTAATAGCTAAACACTACTTAATAGTTCCATGTCAGAGTAACAGTGGCGTTACGAGGCTCACCATAGAACCCTTGCTCCCAATACAATGAGTTAATATATCGCTCGTCGGTAAGGTTATTAATTTTGCCAGACAACGTCCAATTATCATTGAATTCATAACTCGCCATTAGGTCGACCAGTGTATAAGCATCTTGTGTATAAAGTTCGGAGTCAGTCGTTGTTTTACTCTGCCAACGCACACTACCCCCTACTTTAAGCTGATCAACACCGGGAACTTGATAAGTACCGCTGACACGCAACACATTTCGTGGTTCGAACAGGCGAACTTTGTCATTCGTACCTGATTCCACTATATCAACATGTGTAAAACCGGCGAGGAGATTAATCCGTGGGGTCGGTTGGCCAGAAACTTCCAGCTCAATACCCCGTGAGTTGGTGTCGTCGGTAGTATAAACAGTTTGACCGTTTCCTCCGACCGTCGAACTGCCGGCTACGTTATCCTGATCAGCGTAAAAAACGGCGGCGGTCGCTAGTAACTGATCATCAAACAAGCTGGCCTTAACACCTACTTCATACGCCTTACCTTCGACTGGATCGAGTAATTCATTATCCGTACCCAGCTTATTTTGGGGATTAAATATACCGGTATAGCTCGCATACACACCCACATCATCGGTTAAGTTATACATCGCGCCTAAATACGGAACCACCTCCGATGCATCGCGATCTCGCTCACTACCATACGAGTCACCTTTTGTATTAACCGTTGTGTAGCTTCCCCCTAAAAAGAGATTTAACGCATCAGTAGCATCAATACGAGTCGCTACGTACGTGCTGCGCAAGCGGTCATTAAACGTGCCGCCGCTAGTCCCGTTACCATAGATATCTGGCTCTTCAAAAGAGCCATCCCATGTATTCAAATCTGGAACGGGGTACCCCAAACGTGACCCATATCCAGATAACTGGCTATTTTTCATTCGCGCCGCCGTTGCACCTATAGCTAACAAATGCTCGCGCCCGGCTAAGGTGTAGGGGCCTGTCGCATTGACATTGAACTGGGTGACCGATAAGTCTTGCTCATAAGCGGATGGGTATGCGAGAAGCCCTACTTCCGGATCGCTACCAGCAACGGGTGAGCCATAGACATAAAACAACTTTGAGTCTTGCTTGGTGGACGTGTGATCTACGCTTGCCGTCGCTTCCCACCCGTTATCAAATGAGTGCTGCCACTGGGCAAAATAGGTTTCTTTCTTTGTATCCCAGTATGACCAATCAGCCGCTGTGGAAGTAGACACATCATAATCGGTGTAGCTACCATCATCATACGTTAATGGTAACGCCCCCCACATAGGGCTGTTTGCATTATTGCGCTGTTGATCGTAGCCGAACGTTAATAAGTCCTTTTCTGTCACATCGACTTCAATGACGCCATAGCCTAAGGTGGTGTCTTTCTCATAGCGATCTAAATACGACTCTTTACTCTGCTTAGCAATGACCGCTCGCCCACGGACTGTGCCTTCCTCATTTAAGCTACCGGATACATCAGCTTCAAGGCGTCTGGTATTCCAAGAACCCACCGTAGCAGCAATGGACGCCTGTGTTTCGTAAGTAGGACGTTTGCGAATCATGTTAACCGTTGCGGATGGGTTCCCCACTCCAGCCGTTAAACCATTAGCTCCCTTGAGCACCTCAATACGGTCATACATAAACGCATCAAAATTGCTGGTGGGCGTATCCCCTAAAGCCGCTCCTACTCCGTCAGTTTCAAAATTCATAATGTCAAAACCACGTGACGTGAAATACACGCGATCCGTCTCGACCTTGTTTACCACAACCCCGGGAATTAGCGCTAACGCATCACTCACACTGGCAACAGAGAAGTCCTTCATTGCCTGGCTGGAGATGGTGGACACTGTTTGCGGTGTTTCCTTAATATCGATCGCTAAACCTGTAGCTGCAGCAGAGCGTTTAACTTGATAGGAGCCTGTTTGTTCTGAAGGCGCAATATAACTAGATGTAATTTCAGAGTCTGTAACTTGTAAGGCTTGCAGCTCCTGCAGGTCATTTTGACTATTATCCTCAGCCAGCACATTACCGCTAAGCAATAAACACGGCACGATTAGGGCGGCTTCCCTGATACGTTGAGCTAAAAAACTGGGCTGGCTAGCAGGATATGCACTGCGGCAGAGGGACATATAGACTCCTAAAAAAGGGAAAAGTTCATTTAAACAACAAATAGTAATGCTAGTGATTATCATTTGTTATTTCAATTTATTTATAACTTATTATTAAATTTTTCTCTCAACAGACTTATGCAATCCCCCTACTTAACAATGCCCTCTAGCCTGAATAAGATAAACTCACATCAAAACTGACGCACTCAACAAGCCATCCAGCATTGTTCGCGTAAGCTAATAATTAGGAGCAGCACATGAGCAGCAACGAATATACACCACCAACAGTATGGGAATGGGATCCAGAAAACGGTGGAGAATGGGCAAAAACTAATCGGCCGGTTTCAGGCGCAACGCACGAAAAAACACTTCCGGTAGGTAAACACCCGTTCCAGCTTTATTCACTGGCCACACCCAACGGCCAAAAAGTCACCATTATGTTCGAAGAACTATTAGCATTGGGCTTTGCCGAAGCGGAATACGATGCCCACCTAATCAAGATCGGTGACGGCGATCAATTCTCATCTGGCTTTGTAGAAGTAAACCCGAACTCCAAGATCCCTGCTTTGATGGATCACAACACAACACCGCCCACTCGCCTTTTTGAGTCTGGCTCTATCTTGCAGTACCTCGCCGATAAATTTGGCGCGCTGGTGCCTAATGACCACGCAGGTAAAACCGAATGCCGTAATTGGCTGTTTTGGCAAATGGGCTCAGCCCCCTATTTAGGTGGTGGCTTTGGACATTTCTATGCCTACGCACCTTATAAAATGCAGTACCCCATTGACCGCTTCACGATGGAAACTAAGCGCCAATTAGATGTATTAGATAAGCAACTAGCTAACAACAGCTATATTGCAGGCGAGGAATATTCGATAGCCGATATTGCAATCTGGCCTTGGTATGGCAACTTAGTATTGGGTAATTTATACAACGCGGCGGAGTTTCTAGACGTTAAAAGCTATACCCATGTATTACGTTGGGCCAAGCAAATTGAACAGCGCCCTGCCGTGCAACGTGGACGCATCGTTAACCGCACTTGGGGAGACGAACAATTAGCCGAGCGCCATGATGCGGCAGATATAGATGCGGTTTTAAATTAATAAAACTGGCTTTATCACAAACTAATATTCGTTTTAATGAAAGACAAAAACGCCTCAATGCGTGAGGCAAGCATAGTATGTTTGTAGTACACAGCCTGAACCAGCTCCCTGGGGTTCGGGCTGTCTTTGATATCACCTAACACCTTAATCAAACGCCCTTCATCCAAGTCTTTTTTCACCATAAAATTAGACAGCAAAGCAATACCATTACCCGCCAAACATAATTGGCGAACCGTTTCCCCGCTACTTGCACTAAGGCTTACGGGTAATACCGTAGGCGGAGAGGTGTATAGCTTATTTAAGTTGGGATTATCAGAGAAGCCGATCACTTCATGCTGATCAAGGTCTGCCAGCGTTGCAGGCTCACCATTTTGAGCTAGATAAGCAGGAGAAGCGACAAGATGTAAGCGGCTTCTTCCTAAGAACGTCGCATTCAGCCCCGAATCTGATAACTCACCTATTCGCACAGCAAGATCTGTCCGCTTCTCAATGAGATCAATAATTCGATCATTAGACACAAGCTCTAAATCAATTTCAGGGTGTGCTTCCCTAAATGGCTTAATCAAGGGAACTAATTGATGGAGCACAAACGGACTCGCAGCATCAACCCGCAGGCGTCCGCTAGGACGTACCTTTTGCTCAGCTAACGCAAACTCGGCAGCGGCAATACTGTCCATAGCTTGGCGAATTGCCATTATAAATTGCTCGCCTTCCGGCGTTAGGTTCACTTTGCGAGTCGTTCGTGTAAAAAAGCTACAGCCATGTTCTAACTCTAAACGAGCAACAGCACGGGACACTTTAGCTACCTGAAGATCAAGGACGGCAGCGGCGGCAGAAAAACCGCCATGATCAGCCACGGCTAACAAGATCTCTAGATCTTCTGTTTTAGATCGGATTCCGCTCATATTATTGCACCAAATGATAAAGTATTTTGGAACTAATGCTATTTTTGCAAATATTAAAACACTTCATACTGCCTCCTATTACAACTTTATTAGGAGTACAGATTATGCCGCTTGCCCTTTGGGCGCTTACCCTAAGCGCCTTCGCCATCGGTACAACAGAATTTGTCATTGTGGGGTTAATTCCCACGATTGCCAATGACCTTTCCGTAACCCTACCCAGCGCAGGTCTTCTCGTAAGTCTTTATGCATTAGGGGTTGCTGTGGGCGCCCCAGTGCTCACAGCGTTAACAGGGAAGCTAAATAGAAAATGGCTGTTACTCGCCTTAATGAGCTTGTTCATTATAGGCAACTTATTAGCGTGGAGCTCACCTAATTATGAAGCGCTCATTATGGCTAGGGTCCTCACAGGGCTAGCTCATGGCGTATTCTTTTCTATTGGCTCTACCATCGCTACCCGCCTAGTATCAAAGGACAAAGAAGCGAGCGCAATCGCCCTCATGTTCACCGGCCTGACCGTAGCATTGGTAACCGGTGTTCCTTTAGGGACATGGATAGGTCAACATTTTGGCTGGCGTGCGACGTTTCTTGTTGTTTCAACGTTGGGGATAATTGCGCTAATTGGAAGCTTTATACTCGTACCTAACAACCTAAAAAGCTCACCCAGCGCTAGTATCGTGAAGCAGGTTTCTGTTCTTCTCAAGCCTAGACTGCTACTGGTTTATGCGATGACGGCGATAGGTTATGGCGGCACCTTTGTTGCCTTTACTTTTCTTGCTTCTATTTTAGAGTCTGTTAGTGGCTTTCCCCAATCAAGCATTGCTTTAATCATGCTGGTTTACGGAGTTTCAGTAGCAGCGGGAAATATTTGGGGTGGTAAACTGGCTGATAAAGTCGGGCCTGTTTCGGCACTAACCACTATTTTCACAGCGCTTTCAGGTGTGCTGTTTATATTCTACTTCACAGCTCCCTACCCCTTACTCGCTTTAGGAACGGTACTAATATGGGGTGCATTTGCGTTTGGCAACGTACCTGGCCTGCAAGTATATGTGGTGCAAATAGCTGAGCGCGAAGCGCCACATGCCGTAGAAGTCGCTTCAGGGTTAAACATTGCCGCTTTTAATGTAGGCATTGCGTTAGGCGCTATAATCGGTGGTCACATTGTCGACCAATACAGCCTTATAGACACAGCATGGGTAGGTGGCATTATTGTCATCATTGCACTATTGCTAACTCGGCTAAGCGGTTGGCTAGACAACAAGCAAACACTGGTTACGGCCTAATAACAACTAACCAGCAATGAGCCTCTGTAAAAGTGGCTCATTGCTGACGGTGCTCATTCGTTCTTAGTCAACGCCAAATAATTATCAATACCCGCTATCTGATCTTCTGGGTGATGGTTAACATACAACACAGCCGTTTCAGAACCGGCGCAAATTTTCTCAATCAAGGCCAGCACCAACTGGCGGTTCATATCGTCTAGCCCTAAACACGGCTCATCCAGTATCAGTAAAGGCGGATGTTTAACCATGGCTCTGGCAATTAATAATAACCGCTGGTCACCGTAAGACAATTTATTAAAGGGCTGATCGGCGCGATCCTGCATCCCCAATAAAGCGAGCCACTGGTCAGCAATTTTCTTTTGGCGGTCAGTGCATTTACTGTACAACCCAATGCTGTCGTAAAAACCAGAGATGATGACATTTCGCAAGCTAGTACTGACGCGGTATTCCCACTGTAATGCCGTAGAAACGTATCCTATAAACTGCTTTATTTGCCAAATACTTTCGCCACTGCCGCGTTTAAAGCCAAATACAAAGATATCATTTACATAACACTGAGGGTGATCGCCCGTAATTAACGACAAAATGCCGGTCTTGCCACTACCGTTAGGGCCACTGAGTTGCCAATGTTGATTAGGCTCGATTGTCCAATTCAACTTATCCACAATTACCGTATCACCATACTTGATGGTGATGTCTGTCAAACGCACTAAAGGCTGAGTGGGGTCTAGCGCGGGCAACGCCGTTTCTGGATCGGCTTCGGGGACACTGAGGTCAGTGGTTTTCAAATGCAAAAGTTGATACAACTCGCTAAACGCCGACTCATCATCACGGCAAACGGTATGAGGTAAACGCCCTTTTTCTACGTAAGCGACATGCGTAATAAAGTCTGGCATTTCGTCAAATCTATTCAGCACAAAAACCATAGATACAGTGGAGATAAGCGTTGCCAAATGCGCCTGCAACATAGATAAGGTCGCGGCATCTAAACCATCAAAAGGCTCGTCTAAGATCAGCAGGTCAGGCTTACTTGTGAGCGCGCGGATTAACATAACTTTTCGGCTTTCACCGGTAGAGAGTTTACGAAAAGCACGTTCTAATAATCCGCTTAAGCCAAACTTACTCACTAACTCATTGGCTAGCTCTGGGTCTTGGCATCCCTCGAATATCATCTCCTTAACCGGTGTTCCCTCTGAGATAACATCCATGATGTCAGCATCATCTTTTTTTAGCTCAGCCGCAATAAGGTCGGCTTGCTCTTCAAAGGAAACAACACCGACCCGTGACGGAAGACCCGATACCCCACCCGACTCGATATCGCCAACCCCAGCCAAAACTGCGGCTAACGCTGACTTACCTGCGCCATTCGTGCCCGTTATGACCCAATGCTGGTTTGGCTCAATGGTCCAATTAACTTCGCTTAATAAAAAGCGGTCATCAAAGTTTACTGTTACATTTTCCAGGCAAATTGAAGTATCCATAACGCAGATATCCTAATCAATAGCAGTCCACAAAAAAGGCCGAGATATCAGTCTCAGCCTTTTTTAATCTCAACACCTACCGAACATATCGGTCAGGAGTAACGAGTCGATTAAACGATTTTCTTCATGTCAGCCATGTGGCCACGAAGAACAGCACCAATCGCTTCAACCGGGTGGCTGCGCAACGCTGTGTTAACTTCGATCAAACGAGCGTTATCAACACCGGTATCGTCAAGGTCTAAGCCTTTACCGATAACGTCTGTTTTGATGCCTTTCATGAAGTCGCCTAGCAACGGCAAGCAAGCATGGTTGTACAAGTAGCAACCGTATTCTGCTGTATCAGAAATTGTTGCGTTCATTTCGTACAACTTCTTACGTGCGATTGTGTTAGCAATCAGAGGAGTCTCGTGTAAAGACTCGTAGTAAGCAGATTCAGCAATGATACCCGCCGCTGTCATTGTTTCGAATGCTAATTCAACGCCTGCTTTAACCATAGCAACCATCAAAATACCGTTGTCGAAGAACTCTTGCTCAGAGATTTCAACATCGCCAGCTGGTGTTTTTTCGAAATTAGTTTCGGCTGTTTCTGCACGCCACTTCAGCAAGTTAGCGTCATCGTTAGCCCAGTCTTCCATCATTACGCGTGAGAAAGTACCGTCGATAATGTCATCTTGGTGCTTGTTATACAGTGGGCGCATGATTTCTTTCAACTCTTCAGAAAGATCGAATGCTTTGATCTTAGCTGGGTTAGAAAGACGATCTAGCATGTTAGTCACGCCACCATACTTAAGTGCTTCAGTGATTGTTTCCCAACCGTACTGAATCAACTTCGATGCGTAACCTGGGTCGATACCTTCTTCAACCATTTTGTCAAAGCAAAGAATAGAACCCGTTTGCAACATACCACATAGGATAGTTTGCTCACCCATCAAGTCAGATTTTACTTCAGCGATGAAAGAAGACATCAATACGCCGGCTTTGTGGCCGCCAGTACCTACAGCGTAAGCTTTAGCCAACGCTAAACCTTCACCTTTAGGGTCATTGTCTTCGTGAACAGCAATCAGGGTAGGAACACCAAAACCACGAACGTATTCAGCACGTACTTCAGAACCAGGGCACTTAGGTGCAACCATGATAACCGTCAAGTCTTCACGGATTTTCATGCCTTCTTCTACGATGTTGAAACCATGTGAGTAAGACAAGCAAGCGCCTTTCTTCATCAATGGCATAATTTCAGTAACAACGGGTGTGTGCTGCTTATCCGGCGTTAAGTTAAGAACAACATCGGCTGTTGGGATTAGCTCTTCGTATGTACCAACAGTAAAACCATTTTCAGTAGCGTTTTTCCATGACTGACGCTTCTCAGCAATTGCTGCAGCACGCAGTGTGTAGGACACGTCTAAACCGCTATCGCGCAAGTTTAAACCTTGGTTAAGGCCCTGAGCGCCACAACCGATAACAACAATTTTTTTGCCTTTAAGCGCTTCAACACCGTCAGAAAACTCTGACATATCCATGAAACGACATTTAGCCAGTTGAGCAAGTTGCTCACGCAGTGGCAGCGTATTGAAATAATTAGCCATGTTAAACACATCCATTAACTTGTTGTGATCAATCGTGGTAGCAAAGCACACCGAGATTGAAAAAGTATTACACCCTTGTTAACCACCATTCTCATATCAGCCAAGCCAGCATCGATGAGGTTGCGGTACAAAAATGCATAAATTATTAAGTGGTGGCTACTCTATAGAAAAGACAACCTTTCGTAAATTGATATAAACGCAATATTACGTCCCACTTTATGCAATGATTCCTATATTTGGTGCTTTCTTATCCGTTACAATGGCACCATGAATACACGAACAATCAAACACTTCTTAGCGTTGGCGGATACGTTACATTTTGGGCGCGCTAGCGAAGAGTGCAATATCAGCATTTCAGCCCTATCGCGAAATATTCGACAACTCGAAGAAGAAGTTGGCGTGGCTTTATTTAACCGCGACAATCGTATGGTAGCGCTGACGCTAGAAGGCGAAAAATTTCTGGCCTATGCGCGTGAAGCCAGCAGCCAATGGAACCTGATTCGGCATGAGCTAACCGACAATAGCGATCAGCTTCACGGTGAAATTAGCCTTTATTGCTCGGTAACCGCCAGCTATAGTTTTTTGTTTGATTTACTTAACCGCTTTCGCATAGCGCATCCCGGCATTGAGATAAAACTCCATACAGGCGACCCCGAACACGCGGTATCACGCATACTGGATGGTAAAGAAGATATTACTATTGCAGCCAAGCCTGCTAACGTAGCCCACGGCCTAGTGTTTAAACATATCACTGTCTCGCCTTTGTTATTTATAGCACCCGCCGAACAACACGTACCCAACGTACCTACCCATCCGCCCACTACGGCCAAACAATGGGCCAATGTACCCATGATTTTGTCAGAAGGTGGCGTGTCCCGTAACCGGGTAGACACCTGGTTTCGTAAACTAGACATTACACCGACAATCTATGCGCAGGTAACCGGCAATGAGGCCATTGTCAGTATGGTTAGTTTAGGCTTCGGTATTGGTGTCGTCCCTAAAATCGTATTGGATAACAGCCCACTGGTTGATCGAATCAAAGTGCTGGACGTACAACCGGAATTAGAACCTTATGACATCGGGTTATTCACTCTAAAAAAGAGCTTAAAAAACCCGATGGTCAATGCTTTTTGGAGTCTAATGTCAGAAGAAAACAAGCTGGCCTAGTCGTTAACCAACGCAGTTGCGCCCACTCAATGGCCGTCTGCGCGCTCCGACCTGAGCGCCTGATAACTGTAAATTCGATACCACACAGACAACATCAAACAGATAACCGCAGGGACCAGTAACGCGTAAAAGCGCCACATAACAAACAGTAAAGCGCCCACGACACCCCCCACAATAAACCCGGTAATAATCAGCAAAAATAAAATAGCTTTGCGCTTATCAAAACGCTCGCCTCGCAGCTTTTCACCAACCATTATCCCCAAGTCCGTAAAAATCCCCGTCACATGAGTCGTTCGAACAACAGCCCCGCTATAAGTGGTAGCCAGCGCATTTTGTAAACCGCAAGCAGCCGATGCTAAAAAATGACCATACGAGAGTTCATGCGATAGCAAAAAGATAGCGCCCAACAGCAATACGGCTTCGATTAACAGCGCCGTATCATAATGCCGCCCTAACTTGAGTGCGCTACCATGCAGTAAAAAGCCAGACAGTGAAGCGCCCAAAAAGAAGCACACTAAGATCATTAGTAAATGCAACGCAGCCGTAAAGGATGTGTTGACTAAGCTGGTCCCCAACAAAGTTGCGGTACCCGACAAATGAGATACCGACTGATGCTCAAAACCCAGCAAACCGATTGCATTTACACAACCGGCAATTAACGCAAGAATAAAAGCCCCGTATTCAACCCAGCGCGGTAATTTCGAGACCATCATTTCTCCTCATTGATTCCCTGTGAGATGCTAATCGCTCGATTAAAAAATATATCTAAAACAAGACTGACACGTATAGATATGAATTATCAATCATTCAATAGGCGATGATATGTTCTCTTTTTTCAAATCCAACCCCAGCAAAAAACTCCGCAAGCAGCATGATGAAAAACTAGAAGATGCTATGAATGCACAGCGCAATGGCGACATTCAAGGATACGCGATGTTAACAAAAGAAGCGGAGGAGATTTGGGCAAAAATAGAAGAGCTGGAAAAACAGCAAGCATGAATAATAGCAGCCCTCATATAGGTTGAAGGCTGCTTTATGTTTCCCCTACACCACGCCCAACGTTGCAAGCACGATCACGATAGTAGTCGCAATTAACGGGATAGCCATCGTACAGATAGCAATATCAAAGTAAGACTGCTTGTGGTTGAGCTTGGTCACGGCCAGCAATGTAATAACCGCACCGCAATGAGGTAGCGTGTCTAAACCGCCTGCCGCCATAATCATTATTCGATGGATAACACCGGGGTCGATACCATTAGCCGTTGCCAACGCTAAAAAGTCGGGGCCTAACGCTTCCACCGCAAGGGCCGTACCGCCTGACGACGAACCAATAATACCGGCCAAGAGCGTAGTAGATACCGCTACAACCACTAACGGTGGTCCAGGAATCGCCATAATAGCGGCTTTAATCCCCGCAAAAACGGCTAGTGATTTGATTACACCGCCGTAGCCCACTTCTGAAGCGGTATTAAAGATAGGTAAAAGCCCACCAACAGCCCCATCGAACACTTCCTGATTAGGCTCAGCAATGCGTTTTCTAAACACCACCAGCAACAGAACAATAGCAACAGACAAAGCAACAACGACCGACCAGATACCATTAATCCCACCAAAAGAGGCATAGCGCTCAACCGCCGCTTCACTTTTGAAGTAACCATTGGTCAGCACAAAATTAATAATAAAAACCAGAACAATCGGCAAAAATGCCAACCAAACCGCTGGCACATCGCCATCTATGCGGATATTTTCGTCCGGGTGATCACCGTACCCTTCGCCTTTAGCCATCGCTTTAGAAGAGCGTAAATTTAACCAAGCAATAGAACCTATGCACATCAGTGCAGCACCTATCAAACCGATCATAGGAGCGGCGTAGATATCAGTTCCAAAGACAGGAATCGGAATTGTATTGATATATTGCGGTGTCCCCGGGATTGCAGTCATTGCAAAGGTGAACGCCCCCGCTGCAATCGCCGCCGGTAAAAAACGCTTAGGGATGGTCGCCTCGCGGAATAACGAAGCACCAATAGGATAAATAGCGAATACCACAACAAATAAAGAAACACCCCCATAAACCAGCAAGCCCGTGGCAATAATAACAGCCGCTATCGCTCTTTCTTTGCCAAATTTTTCAGAGATAAAACGCGCTATTGAGCGAGCACACCCACTGGCCCCCATCAATTTCCCGAAAATAGCACCGGTTAAAAATACCGGGAAGTAGGTTTGAATATAGTTTGCGGCAGCAGGCATAAATTTGCCTGTCCATGCCACCAGCATAGGGAAATCACCGGTTACAAACACTGTGCCCATTGCTAATAACGGAGCCAACACAAGCACCGTCACCCCGCGGTAAGCAAAGTACATTAACAACACCAGCGATAGAACAACCGCTATAATGTCCATTCATTTTCTCCTTAACTTTTTATAATTCTAAGAACAACAAGCACTGCAACACACACAAGACACACTTGTACTATTATTAAAAAGATTGGCATAAACATTTTTTTATTATTAGCAATCTTTTTATTAGCATCATTAATAAAACTAAATTCCTCATCAGACCTAAACAAATTAAAGGTTTTATAAACCAATAAAATACATTGCAAACAAATAACTAACAGCAACATATTGGCTATATACAAACCAACAGAGCCGATTTTTTCCATAAAAATAGTAATAACAGCGAGTAAAGAGAAGCTTAACAAGGTTAACATCTCTAACTTAATATCCCTGCGCTCAAACTTGTAGACATCCACAACCATCATGAACAGGACAAGCAACGGCAGATGAACCCACCCCACTAGTGAGTTGTAGAAATAGATAGCCTGTACCAAAACAACAACAGCCGTTGCATGGAAAAAAAATTTAGAATACGAAGGAGTAATAGAAATAGCCAAAAGTTTACCCTGTGAAACCTTAAAAAAATCAACAAAAACGTCAACCTGATTTAGGAAACATCATTATATTTATTAAGTTTATCGTTATTTTAACTATTGGTTTTAACAGATGGGACAAGTCTACTGATAAAAGACAGCGAGTAACAAGCCAAGGAATTGTGTTTTTTTTATTTCAATATCGCAAAAGTGCATTGCAAGTTTTACAGAGACGTTATACTAAAGACTAAGACCGAAGCGTAGAACTTCGATCTTAGACGAGTACAAAAAGAAAAACGCTTAGTAGCCTAAGGTGCGGTCAATGGTATTCAGTAGTGGTTGGTCTTTAATAAAGCGCAAAACGTTATGATGTACTTGATGCGCGATCATGGCCGCTGAAGATGAAGAAGCCATATGAGGCGTTACAATCACCCCCTCGGTCGTCCAAAGCGGATGATCAGCTGGTAGAGGTTCAGCGGTAAAGACATCTAACACCGCGCTTCTTAGCCACCCTGTTTCCAGAGCACTTATCAAGTCTGCTTCGACCAAATGCCCACCTCGCCCGGTATTCACCAAGCACGCACCTTTTGGCAGAGCCTGAAACAATGAACGGTTAAGAATGCCTTGCGTTGCTTGGTTAAGCGGCAGCAAATTTACCAGCACATCGACTTGCTCCAAAAAGCCCGTAAATTCTGACGGCCCAGAAAAAGTTGAGACGAGCTCAAGCTGTTTAGGGCGGCGAGACCAGCCCGATACGGAGTAACCAAACTGTGCTAAGCCCGTCGCTACATGCGCTCCTATTTCACCCAAGCCCATCACCCCTACTCGGACCTCATTTGCAGGGAGCTGTGGGTAAAGATGCCATCGTTGCTGAGCTTGATTCTTAACAGCGCGATCAAAATCACGATGGTGATTTAAAACACACCAAAGGACATACTCCAACATGCCTTGCTTTTGATCGGGGTCGACGATACGCGCAACGGGTAAACCCGACGCCAACAAGCTTTGACCTAAATGATCGACACCTGCCGCGGCAGAATGAAGACATTGTATCTGCGGAAACTTATCCAATAATGCTTGATCAGGATGCCAGCACACCGCCATTTGAGCATCACCAGCATTCGAGTCCTGCGGCAGACACACGGTAATATCATCAAATTTACCCAGCTCCATTAACAAACTGCTCGAAAGCTCAGCATCATCAATAGAAATTAGAACAGTAGGAGACATCATTTAATCCTTATAACTTGGGTCTAGACGGTCGAGCTTTCTAACCCATGCGTCCCAAACCACATGGCGTTCATGTTCCACACCTTTAAACTGCCCGCACACATGTTCAGCTAATGAATCCGGAATCTCATTAATAGGTGATAACGACGCTAATTGAGCCGTAGCTAACTGAATTTCGCAAGCCCGATTCAGGTAAAACATAATCTGAAACGCATCTGCCACACTTTGCCCCACACTCAACAAGCCATGATGCTTCAGCATGAGCGCGATATTGTTACCCAAAGACGTTTGGATACGCGCCCGCTCTTCTAAGTTAAAAGCAACACCTTCGTACTCGTGATACCCCAAGCGGCCATGGAACTCAGTGCTAATCTGATTAAGATTTAACAAGCCCCGCTCACAAGCGACAACAGCCATACCTGCTAATGTGTGCGTGTGCATAACACAATGCGCATCATCACGCGCCATATGCACAGCACTGTGTATCGTAAACCCGGCGAGATTGTAATCGGATTTTCCGTCCAACACACGACCATTCACATCAACCACAATAAGGTCACTGGCACATATTTCATCAAACATTAAACCGAACGGGTTGATCAAGAAACGAGGCTCACCCGCGCCAGGAAGCCTCACCGAAAAATGTGTATAAATGGTGTCTTCCCACCCCATCATGGCAGCTAAGCGATAAGCGGCCGCTAACTGCTCACGTAGAACGGTTTCGCTCTCAGGTAAATGATTCATCACGCGCTTCTCCCCATAAACTCACGCATGCGGACATACTCGATTTGCTGATTTTGCTCATCAATAATAGCCGTCGGTTCCGCATTTAATTGGATCACACCATGCTCCATCATGACCACACGATCAGAAACGCTCAGTGCAAAGTCCATTTCATGGGTTACAATAATCATTGTCATACCCTCTTTCGCTAAATCTTGGATCACTTTTAACACTTCAGAGACCATCTCTGGATCCAGCGCGGAGGTAGGTTCATCAAATAAAATAATATCGGGTGATAAGGCCAATGTACGGGCGATTGCAACACGCTGCTGTTGACCACCGGATAACTGGTGAGGATATTTATCGGCATGGGCCAACAAACCAACTCGGTCTAACAAATAATAAGCTTGTTTACGGTTGAGTTCGGAATCACTGGGTTTACCGTGATAGCGCGGCGCCATCATAATGTTGTCTAATACTGTCATATGAGGGAAAAGGTTAAAGCTCTGGAACACCATCCCAATCCTTAGCATACCTTTTCGTAGCACCGTTGGATTCGTGTTGTTTTGGTCTTTTATAAAATCTTCACCAAACAACACTATCTCACCACTATCAATCGTTTCGAGCTTATTAATTGTACGGATCAAGGTCGTTTTACCAGAACCTGAAGGGCCTATAATGCTAACGACTTCCCCTTCTTTAATTTTTAGATTAACCCCCTGCAACACCGTATGTTCGCCATAAGACTTGCGTATATCACGTAACTGTAATGCCGGCGGAGCACCTGCTGTCTGGGATGGCTCCCGGATAGGCATAGGCAACGCGGTATCACGCAACTCATTACAACGATCATCATTTAAGGTCTGTGGCGCACGTGACGGAACGTCCATCCGCCGCTCAATCCACTGCAAAACCGAACCAAAAACCGTCACAATCAATACGTAATACACTGCAACAGCCAACAAGGTTTCTAGTACCAAGAAGTTTTGTGCATATAAACGCTGACCCGTTTGTAAAAGCTCGGGTAAAGAGATAGCCGACACCAACGAGCTCAACTTAATAATAGTGACGTATTCATTAATCAGCGTCGGCATAGAAATACGAATCGCTTGTGGAATAACAATCAAGCGTTGAATACCCAAATAACTGATATTTAACGCATGGCCCGCTTCCTTTTGCCCTTTAGCAACAGAAAGTAAGCCGCTACGGTGAATCTCTGCCATGTAAGCGGCTTCTGTGACCACCAAGCTCACCAAACCTGCGATGAAAGGCACCCCCAGGAAGGCGCCAGTGGACGGAAAAAGCTGAGGCAAATTGTAAACAAACACTAAAACAACCAGCAAAGGCACGCTGCGAAAGAACCAAACGAAGGTCTTTGCTGGTAGGTTCAACCATTTATGTGAAGACATTTTGGCAGAAGCGATAAAGAAGCCTAAAACGAGACCAATCCCCCACGATAATGTACTAATTAACACCACGGTGACGCATGCCTTCCAAAATGCACTCATCGTGAATAACGAGAAGAAATATTCCCAATCTAAGCTCATAGCTGCTCCTACCTAAATCGTATTAGTTATGTCTTAAATGAATGGGGTTAGTCGTTAACCGGTGTAAGTTCGTACTTCTCAATTAATGCCATGTAAGAACCATCAGCCTTGATTGCTGACAGCGCACTTTCAAGGCTTGCTTTAAGAGCCGCGTTGTCTTTTTTCACATACATGCCCAGAGTCTGTGGATAAACGAGATCTGGCGAACTAATTTCGATACGCCCTTTTGTGCGTTCAGCAAACATTTTTGCCGCACCAGCAATTTCCATTTGCGCTTGAACGTTACGTGATAAAAGAGCCTGAGATACTTCTGGCGCTGAAGGGAACTCTTGAACCGTAATACTTTCTTTACCATTTGGCAGGCAATAGTCTGCCGATAAATCATTCAACGCTTTTACCCAAGTTGTTCCCTGCTGTAAACCTACTTTCATACCGCATAAATCTTGTTCGGTTTTAGGCTGAACCTCAGCGCCTTTAAGCACCATAATCGAGGCGCCGGTTTTCGCGTATGGAATCGCGTCTGCAATTTTTACTCGTTCAGGCGTCACGTACATTCCAGAAATCACCGCGTCGAATTTATTCGATCCTAGCCCCAAAATTAAGCTGGTGAACTTGGTATCATTAAACTGTGGCTTAGCTCCCATTTTGGCCGCTAAAAGAGCCGAAATCTCTGGATCAAAGCCTACAATTTTACCGTCTTTATACGATTCAAACGGTGGGTAACTCACTTCCATACCAACGCTTAACGTATCCGCTGACATTAGCCCTTCAGCATGCGTCATTTGGCTTGCACCAAGAGTCGCTAACGTGGAGATACCAGCAAGTAGTAATGATGTTGTCATTTTCATAGTAAAGCTCCTTTTAGATCTATTGATCTCGGTTTTGTCGTTACGATTAATTTTTATGCTTTTTTAAATGTCCAAACGTCGCTACTCCCGTTGCGCGTTCAGGTAATGCGGCTTCGCCATTGGCTACTTTTTCTCGTAAATAACGATAAGTCTGCAATGCTTGGCTATACATATGCTCGCCAATGCTTAACTCTTTGTAGGATTGCTCCTGTGAATCAAATTGCGGAAGCGGCTTAATCAATGTGTGGTAATCGCAAGCAAAAAATAACGGAAATGAATAACGCTCTTGGCTAACCTTACGGACACGATGCGATGTAGCAATAAACTGGCCAGCTGTTAACACTTCCAGCATGTCACCAATATTTATAACCAGCGCTTCTTCACCATTTTCAACTAAAGGTGGCGCATCAACCCAATCGCCTTTTTCATTCATCACTTCCAAACCAGGTTGGTCTGATAAAAGCATGGTGAAACACTCATAATCCGTATGCGCCCCAATACCAGGGCGGTCTTCTGCGTCTGCATTAAACGGATAATGAATAAGGCGAAGTTTTGACGGCGGGCAAGTCACCATGGATTCAAAATGGTCTTCAGGTAAATTAAGCGCCAGTGCAAATCCAGAGAACAGTTTGCGGCCTAATGCGAAAACGGATTCGTAATAATCTAATATAGACGCCCTAAATTGAGGCAGATCAGGCCACTCATTAGCACCAATAAGAGGCGTCCCTTTTAAGACAAGCGGATGATCATCAGGAGCCTGAAAACCTACATCAAAGGCTTCTTTTTTATCAGGTTTACCGCTGCCATAAATTTCTTCGCCCTCTGGTACAAACCCTTTATGACTTTTAGATGCACCAATGTAGTACTGCATCTTCTGCTCTAAGGGTTGAGCAAAAAACTGCCGACTAGCCTCACGTAAAGCCTTAATTTTGTCAGCCGGAATACCATGACCCGTCACATACAAAAAACCAACTGCGCTAGCCGCCTGACCCATTTTGAAGGCAACTTTTTTACGATCGGTTAACGAATCACTCCACAGATCAGCAATGTTGACGACCGGAATCGAAGTAAAAGCGATAGGTTGTGTATCTGACATGAAAATCCCCTGTTTATAAATCATGTAAAATCGACTCTATTGTGTGGCGTACATGTGTGCTAAAAATTCTTGAAAGTGCTGCCGCTCAGTTAAAGCCATCCAATCATTCAACGACGCTAAATCAGCCACTGGCACATTAGTAAAAGGCAGATGGTGCAAATAACCATCGGCCCCAAACTCTGTGGTCAAGGTGGTTTGTTCGTAACCTTTTTTTAGGTGCTGTCGCCAAACGCTTTCCCAAATCCCTTGATGAAAAGCCAACGATTCCGCATATTCTGGAGCAGCAGGATGAGGCACTTGAGGGCCTTGGTCATAACCGACCCGAGCTTGAATATGATGAACGCGTTCTAGAAATGGTGATAAATCATCTTGCTCACTGTTCAGTAATCGCTCGCAGACCAACACCCAATGGCTAATATCTGTCGTAAATTGCAGGTCGGGTAATTGTCGAATTAAATCCATGGTTACCCACGGGCTATATAGAGACGATGCGCGGTGTGTTTCAAAGCTGCAAAGCATATTGTGGTCTTTTGCTAACGCTTGCGCTTTACCAAAAAAGTCCACTTGCTCTGTCAGCGACCAACGATCATTCCCAGGAAGAACATTGATAAAACGTGGCGCTAAATCATGGGCGTCTCTTAGTTTGCGGGCTAAACGTTCTAAGTGCTGAGCGCTGGTTTCAGACTGATCAGGAATCACGTCTGAGCCGGTAAAAATAATACCTATAAAGCTCAAACCTTCATCTTCTAGCACGCGTCTAAAGTGCAGGCGTTCATGCTTCTCTTCGGAAAAGCGTGATTCAACACCGCAAAATCCCTTTGCTTTTAGTCCCCCAGCCAAGCACTCAATTGGGGTTTGAACACCCCATAAGGTCCGAAAAATTTCTAACTTCATAACACACCCGCTTGCTCAACATAGGATTATCGATAAGTCACACCCGGCAAAACGCATAACATTTCGTACAGCAGGTTAGCCGCCAATTGTGATGTGTTGCCGCTCACGTCGTAAGGCGGTGCCACTTCTACCAAATCACAGCCGACTAGGTTCAACCCTTTACAACCTCGTACAATCTCTAGCGCTTGAATAGAGGTTAAGCCGCCAACCTCCGGTGTTCCTGTACCCGGAGCCCAAGCAGGATCAATACCATCGATGTCAAACGACAAATAAACAGGACGATCACCAATAGCTTGACGGATATCGGCCATGAGCGGTTCGAGTGATTTATGCCAACATTGCTCAGCTGTCTTGAGCGTAAACCCTTGGCTTTCACCCCATTTGAAATCCTCAGCCGAATACCCCTGAGCACGCTGGCCTATCTGGAAAACATGCTCACAATCCAACAACCCTTCCTCAACAGCACGGCGAAAAGTGGTACCGTGAGCAATCTTCTCGCCAAACATGGTGTCGTTCGTGTCGGTGTGGGCATCAATATGAATTAAGGCAACAGGGCCTTGCTTTTTAGTCAGCGCCCGTAAAATCGGTAAGGTAAGCGTGTGATCTCCGCCTAAGGTAAGCGGTATTAAAGGATAAGGGTTTAACTGTGTGTAGTAATCTTCAATGATGTCGACAGACTTAAGCAAGTTATAAGTATTAATGGGGACATCGCCAATATCTGCTACCGATAATGAATCAAAGGGTGCCGCGCCAGTTGCCATGTTATAAGGGCGAATCATAACCGACTCGGCGCGAATTTGACGCGGCCCATATCGCGTTCCGGCCCGCTGAGATGTACCTATGTCCAACGGAATACCAATAAAAGCTGCATCTAAACCGGCTAAGTCTTCAACAAAAGGCAACCGCATCATGGTTGCTCGTCCACCAAAACGTGGCATATCGTTTCCGCTTTGGGGCTGATGTAGTGGCTTTTCCATTCTAAATATTCCTCAACTGATGATGCGCAATAACAAAGTGCGCCTATGGCATATATTCATCCTAGGTAAGCGACCTTGACGGTTAAATAGCAAACCTGAAATAATCAGTTCAGAAATTACTGAAGTAAAAAACCTTCCAAAATTACGTGGAAACACCCTAAATGAGATCTGAAAAGCGCATCAATATCCGGCTTTTAGAAGTGTTTATAACGGTTGTAAAACACCAAGGGTATTCAGGTGCCCAACAAGAGCTCAATCTCACGACCTCGGCTATTAGTAATTACATGAGCGAGCTTGAAAGTTATTTAGGCTTTGTCGTGTGTCAACGAGGTCGGTCAGGCTTTATGCTGACCGAAAAAGGCCAAGAATTCCTTCATCAAGCCGTAAAGCTACTGGCTGAGATGGACGAACTAGAAAGGCATGCAGAAGCCTTAAAAGGCGATATGGGCGGCACATTTCGTATTGCGGTTTTAGACGCTACCGTTATGGATGAAGTTCTATCACTGCCAGAAATTATTCAGCAATTTAACGACCGCTTCCCCGCCGTGCACCTCAACTTACAAATACGCAGCCCGCACGAGCAAGTACAAGGCATCCTCAATAACCAACTAGATCTCGCCATTGGCAACTTCCCATCTAGCGTAAACAATGTCATAGAAGAAAAACTCTATCGCGAGCAGCATTGGCTTTACTGCAGCAATACTCATCCACTGTTTCCTGATCGCGGTGTCACCGTAGAACAAGTTACGCGCTATGGATTAGTGACCCGAAGCTATTGGAATGCCGCCGATCTTAGAAAACGCGGATTTGGTCACAGCACGGCAACCGTAGAAAGCATGGAGGCACAACTAGCTCTTATACTGTCCGGAAAATATGTTGGTTACCTGCCCGAACACTATGTGCAAATTGCGGTAAAAGAGAAGCGCCTGCGCCCACTCCTGCCAAGCGAATTTGGCTATCAAGCACCTTTTTCGATGATTTGTCGTCGTGGTCGCAGCAAAGAATTATTTATACGGACTATGCGCGAAATGCTAATCAAGCAAACCGCTAACCGTGCGAAGTAAGCAGCTCGAATTGCAGTGTCTAACACAAAAAACAATACCATAGACACAAAAACCACCCATTTAGTACTACTAAAAACCTCCTTTCGAATAATGGTACTTAGCACTCCTCAGGCATAGTTTACTTTTAGACCAAGCTTCACGCTGTATCGAAGGATTAAAATAACAAACCTAACGTACCGCTATATTCTTGGCCGTATAGCATCAAAGATGGAGTTTTTATGCTACCTACCCCTCGTACTGTCACGTCCCCAAAAAAATTTATTATAGGGCCGGGGCTACTCAGCCAGATGCATGATTATGTAAACGACTTTGGTAATAACGCCTTTGTAATCAGCGATGAGTTTATCTTAGACCGTGTGCATAACCAGTCGACCAAAGCATTTCAAGATGCAGGCATGAGTATCACCATCGAACGGTTTAACTATGAATGTACCGAGACAGAAATCAACCGATTAGGTTCGTTAGCCACAGAGAATGGCGCTAATGTTATCGTTGGCATCGGTGGAGGTAAAACATTAGACAGCGCAAAAGCGGTCGCTTTTTACCATAAACTTCCGGTCATTCTTTATCCTACTATTGCCTCTACCGATGCGCCTTGCACCGCATTAGCAGTAATTTATAAAGATGATGGAGAGTTTGACCGCTACCTTTTCCTACCTCAAAACCCTGATGCCGTTATAGCAGATACCGATATTTTAGCGGCCGCCCCCGCTCGATTTTTTGCTGCAGGTGTGGGCGATGCTCTTGCAACCTATTTTGAGGCGCGAGCATGTTACCAATCAGATGGCATCAATTTGGTATTGAAAAAGCCCTCCCGTACAGGACTTGGTTTAGCTAAGTTATGTTATGAACTGCTCTGCGAAAACGTTGCAGCCGCGATGGATGCAGTGAATAACAAGGTTTCAACTCCTGCCCTAGAACAAACAATAGAAGCTACTATTTACCTCAGTGGTGTAGGCGCAGAAGCGGGAGGTTTAGCAGCGGCTCACGCCATCCATAACGGTATGACAGCCGTGCCCGATTTACACGGCGCGCAGCATGGTGAGAAAGTCACCTTTGGGTTACTCACTCAACTCGTATTAGAAAATGCGCCACAAGCAGAAATTGATGAAGTTATACGTATCATTAAAACCGTAAACCTTCCCCTCACGTTAAAAGACTTAGGCCTTAAAACATTCGTAGAGGCGGAATGGCGTAAAGTAGCAGAAATTGCCTGTAGTAAAGAAGACACCATGGGCAATATGACCATGCAAGTCACGCCCAATGATGTTTATAACGCTATGATAGCAGCCAATTCTATGGCCGAACGATACAGTGCGACACAATAGCTAGCATTAAGACAGGGCGGCTCTTTTTTAGATCCACTCTGTCTTAACAATATCTCTATCTTTACTGTTTGGAACTGTTACTTCGCAGCCGTTTTCGATTGGCTTCAATGGGATAAAACGTTTGCCCGTAAATAGAACGGGGTAAACGAACTGTCGTTCCATATTCAGCTGGCCAGTGATTGCCCGGCAAGTGATAAGTGCCAAACATGCGATCAAATAAAACCGTATGTGCCGAATAGTTGGTATCAATAGCGGGCTTTTCGGAGCTATGGTGCCAGTGGTGGAATTGCGGCGTCACTAAAATATACTTAAGCGGCCCAAAAGGAAGATCCAAATTACAGTGGATCAAAATAGCTTGAAGCGCGGCAAAGGTAACGTAAGCATTTAACGCAACCTCATCAGCCCCGAGCAAGTACAGCGGTATCATAACCATTGCTCGCTCCGAAAACACCTGAATAAAATGCCCTCGCGAGCCTGCTAGCCAATCTAAATTTTCGATAGAGTGGTGAACCGCATGAATCGGCCACAGCGCTTTTATCTCATGGTAAGCACGGTGTTCCCAGTACAAAACAAAGTCTGCACATAATACGATGAGAACAAACTGCACTAAAATCGGTAACGATTGAACAGACTCCTGCACGCTTGGGCTTAATGCCCAGCTAAAGTGACTCGCATGGTAGTTAGCAAAAATCAAAATGGCAGAAATTGCCAAATGGTTAAAGCAGAAATAGAACATATCCGTGCCCCACTCGGGCCGGGTAATCAACTGGTCACGGTATTTAGGGAACACCTTTTCCAATACCATAAAAACAGCCGTAGACGCCAAAAACGCCAAAATCAACCAATCAACGCCTAATGACAGCTCTCGCGGTTCAACCGGACCAACAGGGATACTGTAACCTCCCAACGCAAAAGCAAGTAAGGTAAACCCGATACCCGTTAACGCGTAGTACTTATATTTGGCTCGGTTAAGCACCAAGGTTAACGCACCAAACATCAGCGAAAAATACATACCGTACTTAAGAACATCTTGTAGCTGCTTGGCATCATAGACTTTCCGCAGCTCAGTGGTCGTTAAATACGACGGATATAAATAAGCCAACACCGCGAGCAGGCTTAAAATGCCCAGCGTGACCGACAGATAACAACTAATGCGACCTTCGCCAAAGCGGAACTCTTTTGCGGGGTTTTTCTCGATTTGGCGCGGTTTATATTCGTATTGATCAGTCATTATTATCGTTATTCATCCATGTTAAAAAAGCGCACGTTCACAGTGCTTTAAACAGCGAATAGCCCCTAGTTGATAGCAGCCAATCGAGCAGCAAACCCCATAAAGATAAGCCCTAACAAGCTATTTCCAGCTTTTGCCATCGTTTGATTTTTACGAAAGTAACGGGAAAGCGAGCTACCGATAAGGATTAGCATCGTTAAGTACGTAAAGCTCACCACTTCCAGAATAACCGCCAAAATACTGTAGGAGATCCACGTGTGTTCGTAGTTGAAATCGATAAACTGAATAAAGAACGATACGTAAAATAAAATCGCTTTTGGGTTGGTCAAGCTCAACATCAAAGACTTACGAAACACTCTTTCTTGCTTCACTTTA
Organism: Neptunomonas phycophila; assembly: GCF_001922575.1. Taxonomy (NCBI): domain Bacteria; kingdom Pseudomonadati; phylum Pseudomonadota; class Gammaproteobacteria; order Oceanospirillales; family Oceanospirillaceae; genus Neptunomonas; species Neptunomonas phycophila. The sequence goes on from NZ_MRCI01000001.1 coordinate 2,481,676, forward strand.
GGGCTCGCAGAATGCCCTTTTTTTGCGATCCAGTTACTGTAAATTAACGATCCGCCCAGATACAGCAGATAAATCGCCCCCAAATAACGGATGATGGTAAAAAGGATAGGCGATGTTTGTATAAGCGACGCTACGCCAAGGTATGATAATAATATCAGTATCGCATCACCGATCAGCACACCGGAAGCCGCACGATACCCCGCATTAAACCCTAACGTAGAACCCGTTTTAAGCACATATAAAGAGTTGGGGCCCGGGGCAAGAATAATCACAACCAAGCCTGCAATGTACGTCCAGATATTGATAACGCCAAAACTTTCCAGCATAGGAACACCCTGCAATCCATCATGGGGTAAAAAATAGAATAGGCATTATAAAATATAAGGCGCTAAAGCGTCGAGATCTTATGCGGCGCACGGTCAACGAAGCGCCTGTAATACAGCCCCACAACAAACTATTTATGGGGCATACAAGCCACCGAACAGCGTTACAGGTTTTGCGCTAGGGCTTTGATATGATCAGGGCCAATACCACAACACCCCCCTATTAATGTAGCGCCCTGCTGCTGCCATTTTTTTGCCCACACGAGGTAGCTATCGGGAGTTAAATCCGCACGTAATTCATCCAACCCTTCGTTGGCCGTCGCGTCTTTTGGCTGAGGAGGGAACGCATTCGCATAAGCGCCTATCTGAATCTTCCGCGGCAAACCTGTTAACACAAGGTTGGCTACATCAATGGCATCGGCGATAATCTCAGGCTGGCTGCAGTTAAACAAAATGGCATCAACACCCGCGTTTGCCATTGCCAACACCGCATCGGCCACCGTTTCACCAGAGCGCAAGCAAGGCTCCGCTGTTTCGAAAGCATCTTCTAGCGTAAACGACACCCAATACGGCTTTTTCTGGGTATCAATCTCATCAACTAGCGCCATCATTGCTAATGACTCAGATATCAAGCTCTGTGTCTCATTAAGCCACAGATCGACATGATCATTTAGTGCATTAATCAACGGACGCGCAATATTATCTACCTGCTCTGGTTGATAAAGATCGGCCCGGTAAGAGCCAAATAAAGGAGCCAAAGAGCCAGCCACACGTACCGCTTGGCCACTTTCAGCAACCGCTTCATTTGCCACTCGGGCAGAATCCCGAGCTAACTGAGCCGCACGCGCCTTAAACACCTCTTCGCCGATATGGAACGGCACCAACGAATAACTGTTAGTCGTAATGACACGTGAGCCCGCCGCGATAAACGATTTATGTACCTCTTTTACAATCTCTGGTGCTTCCATCATCGCCAACGCAGACCATTCGGGTTGCTTAAAAGGCGCCCCCAAACGTGCGAGTTCGCGACCCATACCACCATCAAGGATTGTTAACGTATGCATATTGTTTATCCATCAGCTTAAAAATTTTGCCCATTTTAACGACGAAGCCATAAAAAATTAAAGGAGATAATAGAAAATTACCCGACAAATACGCATATAATAGTGAATTCATCAGCATATTGACGCCTAGCCATTAAAAAAATAGGGTCTTAGAGGCAGATATCATAGTTACTCCTAACCGGCGCTCTTGTTTATATTGTGTGCCCTATTCTGTTTAGCCAGATAGCCAGCTCTGCGACCTACACTGATCTAAACATCGATATGCCTAGCGATTGGATGAGGAAACACATGAAACCTAGTTTTAAAAAAGTATTTACCGGTTTAGCGCTTGCAAGCACTCTTATTGCCACTTCTGCTGCCAACGCTGCAAACTCAGCCATAGACAACATCCTTTCAAGCAATGAACTTAAGGTTTGTTTTGAAGCGGGTTACATCCCATTCGAAATGAAAACAAAAGACGGCCGTTTCATAGGTTTTGATATTGATATCGCTAAACACATGGCGCGCTCAATGGACGTCAAGTTTGTGCCTGTAAATACAGCATGGGATGGCATCATCCCTGCCCTGCAAACAGGCAAGTGCGACATTATTATTGGTGGCATGACGGTCACGGCACAGCGCAACTTAAAAGTAATGTTTACTGATCCGTATATCGAAATCGGACAAACCGTTATCATCAATCCCGCGCTAAAAGGTGAAATTACCAGCTATCGTGATTTAAACGATGCTAAATACCGCATCTCATCGCAGATTGGCACAACAGGTGCTGAAGCCGCTAAAAAACACCTACCAAAAGCGACATTAGACTTGTTCGAAACCTCTGCCGATGCCGTATTACAAGTAGCCAACGGCAAAGCAGATGCCTTTGTTTATGACTTACCTTACAATGCATTGTACGCTTCACAAAACAAAGATCGTGTTGCGCATTTAGCTGAATCCTTCACGTACGAGCCAATTGGTATGGCAATTCGTCAAGATGACCCTAACTTCCTTAACTTTTTGAACAACTACCTAGTTCAGATCAAGAAAGATGGCACTTACAATCGTATGTATAAAAAGTGGTTTGAGTCTGATAGCTGGGTAGATAGCATCCAGTAAACGCTACACTTTCACCACCTAAATAAGAGCCTACTGACCCTAGGCTCTTTTTGTTATTTAAGAGACAGTATGCAATCTCCAACAAACCGCTGGCTTGGCCATGGCCTCTATGCACTCATCATGGCTGTACTTATTTTTGGTGTGTATTTTTCGGGCCAGCGTATCAACTACAACTGGCACTGGGATCGTTTGTGGCCTTATATCATTAATACCGAGCCACAAGACATCATAGCCGCAACCGATGGAACGGCCGTCATTGAAGGGCAATCCAAGCTCATCATTCAACCTGACGTAGGCACAGATCCTCAAATCGTAACGCGCTTCGATCGCTTAGTAGTAATGGATGGGGACCTCATCTTCCAAGGCGACACCCTAGCCCGAATAGAAGGCTGGCGATTTGGCCCTATTGCTGAGGGGCTTTGGGTTACGATTAAAATATCTTTTATCTCCTTAATTTTTTCAATTCTATTAGGCGTGATCTTTGGCTTAATGCGTGTCTCGCATTTACAAGTACTGCGCAATCTAGCCGTTACATACGTAGAAGTGATTCGGGGTACACCCTTACTGGTTCAGATATTTATTGTGTACTTCTTTATCGGTACCGTATTTGATTTAGATCGCTTTACGGCAGGTGTGGCTGCGCTATCTATTTTTACGGGGGCTTATGTAGCGGAAATCGTACGTGCTGGCATACAGGCTGTGCCCGTAGGACAGATGGAAGCCGCGCGTTCCTTGGGGATGAACTACCTGCAAGCCATGGTTAACGTAATAATGCCGCAAGCCATTAAGCGCACCTTACCCCCATTGGCCGGGCAGTTTATTAACCTCATTAAAGACTCCTCGCTAGTCTCAGTTATCTCAATTACCGACCTCACCAAGGCTGGACGAGAGGTAGTAAGTGGCAGCTTTGCGCCATTCGAAGTTTGGTTCACCATTGCTGCCTTATATTTGGTAGTGACCGGTGGCTTATCCTGGGCTATTCAGCGTTTAGAGAAGAGGTTAGCCGCCAGTGACTAATCCAAAACCCATCATCAAAGCACGCCATGTTGATAAAACCTACCCGAACGGCTGCCATGCCCTAAAGCAGGTATCACTGGATGTCATACCCGGTGAAGTGGTGGTCATCATAGGCCCTAGCGGATCGGGAAAATCCACCTTTTTACGGACACTTAATCAGTTAGAGACTATTTCTTCTGGCTCGATTGTGATGGATGGTGTCAACTTAACGGATAAAAAGACCAACATTAACCACGTACGTAAAGATGTTGGCATGGTCTTTCAGCAGTTTAATTTATTTCCGCATAAAACGGCGCTAGGCAACGTCATGATGTCGCCAATCAAAGTCCTTAAAGAGCGTCAAGACGAAGCCGAGCAGCATGCCCGCGAACTGCTTACCCGTGTGGGTCTGACCGACCGAATGGACAACTATCCGTCACGCTTATCTGGCGGACAACAACAGCGCGTCGCCATTGCACGCGCTTTGGCGATGCGCCCTAAAATCATGCTCTTTGATGAGCCTACCAGCGCATTAGACCCTGAAATGGTGGGTGAAGTACTAGACGTCATGAAAGGCTTGGCCAACGACGGAATGACCATGGTTGTGGTAACTCACGAAATGAACTTTGCAAAGGAAGTCGCCGACCGAGTGGTCTTTATGGAAGAGGGCGAACTTATATTAGAAGAAACTCCCGAACGTTTTTTCAGTTCGCGACATCCTCGCTTGCAACGCTTTTTGGGTCAGGTACTCTAAGGGGCAGAAAACCCCCTAACGTACTTAGCAGCGCCTTTAACACATGTCCATAAATCAAAAAGCGTTACCTCCACTTAACTGGCTACGCACCTTCGAAATCTCAGCGCGCTGCTTAAATTTTACGAAAGCCGCTCAAGAGCTACATCTAACACAAGGCGCGGTTAGCCAACAGATCCGCCTACTGGAGCGGCACCTCGGTGTCGCTTTATTTAAACGTTTACCCCGTGGTTTACAACTAACCGACGAAGGCTTGTCGTACTTACCCGTCGTGCAAGACTCCATCTCTCGGCTAGCCGCAGGAACCAGCGAGCTATTTAGCCAAGACCAGCGCACGCCTGTTAAAATTCGAGGGAGTTTATCCTTCTTTGTGCACTGGCTAGCGCCAAGGCTCCCGGCATTTCAAGCGCTCTATCCACACATCGACATCCGTTATATCAGCACCTTGTGGGTCAAAGACAGCGACGCCGATGATGATATGGAAATCCGTTGGGGAAACGGCAAATGGCCAGGGCATACCTCGCAACGCCTAAGCTGGGATACCCTGTTCCCAGTCTGCTCTGCTGAGTTGCTCGCACAACAACCTATCCACACCACCGCTGATTTAGCCAACCACACCCTACTCCATGTAATGGGCTATGAAGAAGGCTGGGGATATTGGCTTTCTATGATGAACGAAGAAACAGTCGACCCGTCCCGTGGCATGCAATTGGACACATTACTTGCCTCATTGCGGCTGGCCGAGCTGGGTGTCGGTGTCGCCTTAGCTCGCTCCTCCATGGTGGAAGACTTACTCGCTAGTGGCCAACTTGTCGCCCCGTTTAGCCACCGAGTGCCAGCAAGCGAATCTTTTTATTTGGTCCGCTACAGTGGTCAAGAAGTCTCGCCTGAAGCCGCGCTCTTTATCGATTGGCTATCGCGTTTAGATAAGTCGTAGCTGACGGTAGCGGCGCAGTGCACGCCCTAAAAAGAAGAGAAAAAATCGTTAGCGTTTAGCTTTTTTAACCTCGTACATTAGCGCATCACACTCCGCGATCAATGATTCAATCGAATCATGCTTTTTACGATCGTATTCAACAACCCCATACGAGAAAGCAATCACATAACCACGGCCCTCTTGCTGGTTAATGGCCGCTATTGATGATTGCAAACGCGCCATTAGAGCCTCGCCATCCGCTTTGGTGCTATGGCTCAATAACGCCGCAAACTCATCGCCACCCAAGCGAGCCACAATATCAGAGTCCCGTAATTCATGTTCCATTACACGAGCAAACGTAGCTAAGGCTCTATCCCCTTCTGGATGTCCAAACTGATCATTAACCGATTTAAAATAATCTAAATCCATAAACACTAGCGAATGAATCACATTGTCACGTGCGGATAGGCTCAAGCTATGGCGCGACAACATCATAAACCCACGCCGGTTTAAAATGCCCGTTAGGTCGTCTTTAGTAGCTAGTTGCATCATCGAAAACTCACGCTCGGCTATGCATGCCAAATCAGCTAGCGCTTGTAAGTCATCGGGCTCAAAATATCGTGGCTTATAATCAACAATGCACAAGGTGCCTAATTTACTGCCATCCGGCGCTCTCAACGGGTATCCGGCATAAAAACGCACATGTGTCTCATCATTGACCAAAGGGTTGTCAGCAAATCGCTCATCTTCAAGCGCATTAGGAATCACCAACATCTGGTCACCCAAAATAGCATGACCACAAAAAGAAATATCCCGCGGTAATTCCTTCACATCTAGACCAATACAGGATTTAAACCATTCACGGTTTGAGTCTATTAGGCTCACCGAAGCAACCGGCACATCAAACAAACGCTTAGCAAGGCGGGTTAGCCGATCAAAACGCTCCTCTGGCGGCGTATCCAAAATATCCAGCGACCTTAACGCCTCAAGCCGTTTTGCTTCGTCTTGCGGAATTTCAGGTTTTATCACAATCGCACTCCTTCACACGTCTACATTTACAGAGGGCTAACACCCCTTAATCCTGCTGCCATCCAAACAGCACTCGGCGCTGTACTCAAGAATCAGACTAGGATATAAACGCGGCTGCATTATTAGAAACGCTTACCCAAGGAAGACCCATGATCGCATGGCATTGTTCCCCGTTTAACGAACTTACCGTTCACACCTTGTATTCATTACTCAAAATACGCTGCGATGTCTTTGTGGTAGAACAAGCCTGTGCATACCCAGAACTAGACGATCTAGACACGCACCCAAGTACTTTGCACCTGTACGCCACGCACCAAAACCAGCCTATTGCATACGCTAGAGTCTTAGCGCCCGATGTGAGCTACCCCTCGCATAGCAGTATAGGCCGGGTATTGGTTATACAAGAGTATAGACAAGAAAAACTAGGGCACACGCTAATCCAGCAGGCCATTAAAACGACTTTAGAAACCTGGCCACAGCAGCCCATAAAGATTGGGGCTCAATCTCGATTAGCGCGTTTTTACCAAGCACAGGGCTTTAAGACGGTATCCCCACCCTACATGGAGGACGGTATTGAGCACATATCCATGGTCCTTGACCCCACACTCGCGGGCGAGTGATAAGACATGTACTCAATCACCGCGTTTGGGTAGTTCATCAAAACTGGGCACGTCATCAATATTTTTAAACCACGGTGCGCCATCAGCCACGTAGATTTTCGCCGTTGGCGGTATCGGAACTGGGGTATCCAAACTGCCCGCGGGCACAACCACACTATTAATACTCTCAATCAACACCGGCAGAGCCGCCCCACAATGCTGACAAAAGCTTTTGATATGTAGTGAGTCGGGGTATTGATAGGTTTTAATATCCGATTCGCCCCGCAACCATGTTAACCGGCTACCCGCAGCAAACAAGTTAGCCGCGTGAGCCGAGCCGGTGCCCTTTTGACAACGGGTGCAATGGCATAAAAAGAACGACTGAAAATCCCCTAAAAGCTCATAGCTAACCGCACCACAAAGGCATGATCCTGAATGATGATTCATGAAGACTCCTAATTACCGAAGGCTTAATCAATTTTATGGAACTCTTTAAGAAACTGAGTCCGGCTATTGGCTTCAAACTGTGTGTTCAGCATTACAGATTCTCGTTGGCAATGCTAAAAAAGTGCTTAATTAGCGAATAAAAACGCTCAACATGGATAGGTTTCGAATGGCTATAGCGATGCAAATAATAAAAGTGCCAATCCTGTCCATGATAATCAGGTAACACGCGAATCAAACGCCCTTGGCGAAGCTCGTGGTGCGCAATAAACTCAGGAATAAGTGCCAACCCCATACCAGCCATCGTCATATCGACCAACGTACTCAAACTGTTGGTAAAGTATTGATGATTCGTCTTGATGGTTATCTCTGCCTCATGATTAACACGGTAGAGTTTTATGGCATCCTTTTGCCAAGGTGTCGCAATGAAGGACTGCTGCTCAATATCGGCCAACTGATGCAACGCCCCCGCTTGATTCATGTAGTTTGGAGTGCAACAAAACACATCCCTCACCCGACCAATGGACTGCGCTTTATACTCACTATCTTTAAGCTTACCGCCAAAAATAGCCGCATCTAAATGATTATGAATTAAATCCTGCCAGCGACCGCTAACGAGCACCTCGGGTTTTATCAAAGGGTATTCCAAACAAAACTGTTTAAGCGCAGGCACCAAAATATTCCTTTCAAAAAAAGGCGGTATGGACACCCGAAAAACGCCACTTGGCTGTTCCTTCTCAGTGTTAACATCTTGCAGCGTATTAAATAAATGCTCAGACAAAAAAGCGCCTTTACTCAGCAGCATCTCGCCCGCTGGCGTTAGTGTTAAACCCCGACTATTTCGAGAGATGAGCTGAGTATTAAGCTCATCTTCTAAGCGCTTAATCTGCTGACTAATCGCCGACTTACTTAGATTTAGCTTTTTCCCCGCCTGCGTAAATGAGCCCAACTGAGCCACTTCAACAAAAGCGAGAAGCAATGGAGCTATTTTCACAGTGTTCATAATTTTAAACAATACGTTAATTTATTGATTATTGTTTAAATATCCAGACCTATTTACCCTTTGTCAACACATAACACAGGAGAACATTATGAGCGCCTATATCATTGTTGAATCAAACGTTATCGATGCAGAAAAGCTTGCGCAATACAGCCAACAGGCAGCGAAAACAGTTACCGCCAGCCACGGAGAATTTATTGCCAAAGGTAAGACCACACTATTAACAGGGGAATCACAGACAGCGAATGGCGCAATTATTCGCTTTGAGAATAAAGAAGCCGCTCAAGCCTGGTATCTCAGCGAAAGCTACCAAGCATTAATCCCCTTAAGAGACCAAGCCATGAATTGCACATTCAAGTTAGTCGACGGGTTATAACGGCCAAAGCAGCTGGCTGCGGTTATAGCTGGCTGCTCTGTTTCTACTTGCCGATTTATCTATTGAGTTGCCTTTCACAAGGAACGCCAAATTAGATATCGGGCACCATAAGTTGTCGCACTTTTGTGGATAAGATAAACCACAAAGAGCTCTAGTGTAGAGAGCCTTTATTCGATGATATAAAGTACTTCACCAATAATTCTATCACTGGTTACGTAACCCCAAACCCTGCTATCTGCTGAATTATCTCTATTGTCACCCAGAAAAAAATAGCTATTTTCGGGAACAACAACGGCTTCCATGTCTTTAGAGCGCTGTGCATTGATATGTTGAATTGAGTAACTAATACCGTCCAGCTGTTGCTGATACACAGTTACGTCGTCTGTTTTATACAACCTTTCTTTGGTTAATAAAGCACCATTAATACGAATAGCGTTATCCCTAATAGCCACTTTATCACCGGGAATGGCCACTAACCGCTTCACAAAAGGAGTATCTGTATGAGGAGGATAAAATGCATACAGTTTCCCCCTCTGCATAAGATTAGAAGAAGATACTGCACTGCTAATTAAATCCATACCGTATGTTCCATAAGTTCCGAAGCCAAGCTTCTTAACAACTAAATGGTTACCTTGATTAATAGTGGGCCGCATTGAAGCGGAAGGAAAAATAAAAGGCTCATACAGAAAAGATCGAAATAGAAAAACACTCACAAAATAGGTAGCACAGATAACTGGTAAGCCCCACCGCGTGGAGTACCACCCCCGCTTAGTAGCATGTTTAAAGTGCTTAACCACAAACAATGCATGAATGGGGCAGATCAATGAAAAGACTACTGAAAAAAACGTTTGAAACTTCCAATCAATGATAGAAACAACGCAAGATAGCAAAAAATAAACCCAGAATATTTTAGGCCTATTCAAGTATAAAAATGTAAATGCTTGAAGGATTACACCTAAAGCTATTGCTACCCAAATTTTCGGCTTCCAATTATTGTCCAAAATTTATCCTTAGCATCCAAGGTATCCCTATACGACTGTTAATAAAGGCGATGCCCGCCCAATGGCTTGGTTATACACCAGACTCATCCGGAATCAACGCTAGCAAATCCGTGACCCCGATATCAACACCAGCTTGCAAGAGCAACGTAGACACTTGCCCGCGATGATGAGTCTGATGGTTAAAAAAATGATAAACCAGACTCGAATACCGCTTATTAGCCGCAACCCCTTGCGTGTTGTGGTAAGTGAGCACAACATTCAGATCATCTTCGGATAGCTCGGCTATCCAATTAATAATTATGCTATCCAACCGCGTTCGTTGTTGAGACAAGCGACCCAAGTCTTTAAAAAGCATTTGATCCAGGCGCGTTGGCTGTTCAATGCCAGCCGTCTCACGTAACAAACTTGCGCAAGCTGGATGGTTAGCCAGCCGCTTTAACCAAATAATATCACCCACCATGATGTGATTAAGTGTGCCCAAAATAGAACCAAAAAAAGCACCACGATCTTTAGCTAACTCTGTATCTGATAGCTGGCTCGCCGCCTCATAAAGCTTTGAGTTCATCCACTGATTGTAAATAGATAACAGCTCAAAATGACCTTTTAGAAGCATTAGGAATCCTTTTTAGGTATAGCGCTTTATTAAACGAAAAATAGCGGTAGTCTCTTGTTAGCTTGCGCATTTACGAAAAAGCCACTCCAGAGGGCCAGCTTTAAAATATTTGAGCCAAATAACGCTAAAGATAATTCCGCAAACACAGAATATTAATGCACTAAATAATGAAAAATCAATTGTTTGGTTTACTAGTAATCCCAAGTATTCAAGCATTCCCATGCCTAAAATAACATGGGCAACATAAAGGGTTAAAGACAACTTACCTGTCTGACATAACCACTTATGTATTTTACTTTCTGAAAACTTATCAGAAAAATATAAACAACCCACTATCGTAATTACTGCGGAGCTTGCTGCCGAGATCATGTATTGAGGTAAAGGGGGAATAATAGAAATCGAAAATAAGAAGTTAACTTCATCTTCGGTCATTTCTAGTAAAGAGCCGTCTCCAATACTTAATTTTATGAAATAAAACGCCACCTCGATGAGGACCAAGGATACCATAGAACCTAAAAGTAATTTTTTTCTGACAGCCTGTTGAGTTAAATCTTGTCTACCCAGCCAAATACCGAATAGTAAAAAAGCGGCCCACGGGAATATTGGGTGAAACCCGTTAAACAATATATGCCTAACCATCCCATCAATCGACCAAAAGTTCTCATAGACGAATGTTCCCCAATTCCAGTTTTGCCCGTAGTTAAAAAACAACATCAAAACAGGAAACACTAGAACGATAACGGCTGATAATAATAGTAGCGTTCTGTTATTAAACATAAAGACAACAGAGGCAATTAAAAAATAGAACCCGTAAAAATGTAGAATATCTGCTTGCCAAATTGGCGTATATAACAACCCTATAAATATCAATAATAAGCCACGCTTAATGAGCGACACACGACTTTTATAAATATATTGACTATCCGAGGATACTCTAGCCTTATCGGTCATAAAGGTTATCCCAATGCCGGCTAGAATAACAAACACAGCAGAAGCTCGCCCTTCAAACAAATGCGCAAAGCTCATTAACAATGGGCTGCCTGTCTCTGCATTCATAGCTATTTTGAAATTAACAATAACCATTCCAAAAATTGCTAACGCTCTAGCAATATCAAAACCCGCAACTCTATGATTCATATACACTCCATGTAGGTAACGCCCAGTCATCGCACGTCATTCGATACACCCGTGCAACTAGCCCTTTAAAAAATCACTAAATTTTACTGGCGCATAACTCCAAGTTTATCCATGCTTCAGCATCGTATTCTTCACGCCACCTCGTAATAAATGACTTATGAATATTAAAAGCATTTTTTATTGTAGTTTTTCTTGTCTTTTTAACTATCGACTTCTTTATTAACCCCTCGTTATACAAGGTACAAAAATGATCGTACTCATTGAGGTAGTCCATTATTAAATGACGCTGTACCGGTGTAATATTGTCAAATTCTTTTGGTATATCGGTGATAGCTTGCCATTTGATCGTCCATTTCTGCCTTAACTCATTAATGGCATTCATCGTAGTACTCGTTCTTGAATAATTATGTAATGCAAGAGGTATGGTTGCTGTAGCAAGAAGCATCCAGAAATCCCAGTTAATAATAGCATCAATTATCTTATCCATATTTTTATCCCTTGCTAACTCCTTAATCTACCGACACGTTAGCGATCGACTGCATTGACGTGTTGGCTTTTGATATTTCTGTCTCTTCGACAGCTTTTAATTCCTTACCCTTAGAATTTTTCCATTCTATTAGCCCGTTTGCGCTCCGCCCCATGATTACAGCCGCAGCAGCAGATGGACTACTAAAAAGGTAATCTGATACTAGAACCAGATCCTCACCTTCTTTAACAATGATTTCATTTTCTATTAGCTCATCTCTAAGGGCATTAAAACCTTTTGGGAAAGATGGCACTGTATCAACCGCTACTTTGGAACCAGAAAATACAACAAACCCATCCGATGTTCTTTTCCCTCGACTATCTGCACCTCTAGCCCCTTTTACAAAGAAAACCTCATCAGGGTTTTTGGTATTCGACTCAACTTTAATCAGCGGCTCAAATACTTTAAAACCCATTGTATTGATAAGAATTTTTATATACTCAATAAACTCTTCCATTTCCGCTTGGTCTGACTCAGAGATAGAGCTTCGTGTAGGAGTATTTCCATTTTCAATATCGTACCTTCCCGCTGAAGTTGCAATTTCATATAGACGGGATTCTAAGTACTTGATATGAGCTTTATTGAGATTTTCATCTTTGCTTATAAAAACCACAGACTCGTTCCAAAATTCCTTTTCAGATACATGCTGAACAAGACGAGAATAAGCATTTTCAGCTTCGCCGATATAGACTTTAGCTTTGGAGGTTGAAGATTCGGCACGACCAAATAAAAGGTAAACAGAAGTTCCTTTTAGGTCTTGTCTATCTGAGCAATCTTTGACCTTCCCACGCGGTATTCGATAAGCTTTGCCATTCCAGTTAGACAACTCGCATACCATCCTTCCATCTGGATCAGCATCCATCAGAAATAATTTAATTGTCTTTCCATACTTCGTGGAATACATCCATTTTCTCCATAAAAGCTAACATTCTTGTTCATGTACTCGCTTCACATACCCCACATTGAAACGAGTTTTACTCAAACTCTTGGCACTCTGGCAAATTGTTGGTGATTGAATACCAGTTCGCTTTTTGTGATACCCAGATATGGTTCTTTTCTTTGCTAGCAAGATCCGTATCTAAAGAGCCTAAGCGTAGTATAAGATGCTCGGTTCTTTCTCGCTTGGCATAAATTTGAGTGCCGCAACTAGAACAAAAATAACGCACCTTGCCTGGGGATGACTCATATGAGCTTAACCACTCTTGACCTGACAAAGTGAAATCACAGTCCTTAACCGCTGCTACACTTGAAAACGCAGCGCCATGCGCTTTTCGGCAGGTTACACAATGACAGTGAACGATGTCCCCCACTTCCCCTGATATTTCATAACTAACTTTGCCACATAGGCAGCTACCGGTAATCATTTGCATCTCGCACTTACTGATTTATGACGTTCTGATTGCGGCAGGTATAGCATTCAGCGGAAATTAGCCAAAAAGAACCACCGCAATTTTGTTCAATACTTCGCCTTGAGGATTACGCAAACTCTAACAAAAGCTAATCGAAAAAGAGACTACCATGACAATCACACTGATTTTACCAATGACGGCATTTGCCCTAGCAGCCTCCATTTCACCCGGGCCTGTCAATTTGGTATGCCTAAGCAGCGGTACTCGCTACCCCCTCTCCAAAGGGCTGATGTTCGTCACCGGCGCAACTCTAGGTTTTATCGTTCTTTTCGTTGCCATTGGTTTGGGTCTTTATTCAATACTGACGGCTGTTCCGGGTCTCAATGAATTCTTACGCTGGGCCGGCATAATATTTTTACTTTATCTTAGTGTTCAGCTATTACGTGATGATGGGCGCCTACATGAAGGAGAGCCCCACAAAGCACCGGGGTTTTTAACCGGCGCGATTATGCAATGGCTCAACCCAAAAGCTTGGTTAGCTTCAGCGTCGGGGATCTTTGCTTACTTGAACCGTTCATATTCTACTCAATGACAGTGGGTGGTAAATAAATAGTGAATTCATTGATAGGCTCGATTAATACGCTGTAGGGCGAGCTTTGCTCCGATTCCATAACAATTCCTAGCGTAGATAATAGCTTGAAATTAGCTGATGCTAGCTGCGCTGGCTTAACTGCTAGCTCTTTATGCCAGACTCGATATGTCCCGAGTTTACCATCCCGGCGATAATAGAAACCTGCTAATGGGTGTGTTAAGTACACCAAAGCTGATTCAACGTCAGGAAACCCGGGGAAATCAAACTGATCAGATTCTGACTGAATCAAGCTAACCGTCGCCTCTGCCCAGTTGGAAGTGGTTTGCATGTGATACTTATCATAAAGACCAGAAGCTTCATTGACCGTGCAATCAAACTTCACTTTTCCCGCATGCCACGGAAGGTTCCAAACATATCTTGGCACCGCGAGTGTCCACGAGTCTAATGTCGTACCGAGAAACCATACACACCGCTCTCCCGTCTCGGTGTCTATTATGTAGATTCGGTAGTTTGTCTGCCCCATCGTAAATTTAGGAAATGGAAAAACGGCTGAAGTAAAATCAACATCAATAAAGGGCACAACCGAAATCAGCCCCATTTCTCGGCCGCCTATCTCGGCCGCCTATCTCGACCGTATCTAACTGAAACCGCTCAGGAAAAATCCCCTTAAACCTATCCGCCGGAACGGCATAGGTAATGATTGCAAAATGTTTTAAGCTACATAAAACATCTATCCCTTGCGGCTTAGGCCTTTCAATCAAATAGTCTTTTAACTTCCGTGATTCTTGCACGATACATCCCTGTGGTTTAACTGTTTAACTTACGCTAAGAGGAGCATTGATGACGCTGTAATGGCGAAGCCGCACCATGTATTCCCCCTTTCGAACGCCTTGTTATTATGTAGTTGGACAACTGGTGTCATTTAAAACAGATACGTTTGAATTAAAGCGACTCAACAGACGTGAAAATTCCTGCGAGGGTGCTATTTCGCTCCTAAATACCTCACGAGCGTTGTCCCCATCCTTGTGATCGCCCAGTGAATTGTACAATTCGACTTTGTCGTCAATTATCTTGAATTTAGGGTATTGGAGGCTTAATTCATTTTTTATCGATGGATTTAAAACTAGCCATTGATTTAATGGCTTCTCTGTTTGTATTTTTTCAGGAGCATCAGCAACATAAATAGTAAAGGCGATAAAACGTTGTTCAATAAGCGCTAACTGGGTATCTCTGTAGCGATACGTAACCTCCTTAAGCTCCGGGTGGTTAGCTACCATTAAATTAGAGTAGTCATGCTGCCACTGGGTTTGTAAATCTACGTATTTTTTGTATTTTTGGTGCAAGCATTCATTACCCAGTGCACTGGATGCAAAGAAAGAGATAGCAACAGACAGTATCCAATATTTCATACAAACCTCAAAACAACATAGTGCTCGCTCAGCGCGAAAAATTTATTGGGCTAATTCTGTAACATTGTAGTGTTTAAAACGTGCCATCCATTGCACCTAGCTGGGTAGCGTTTGTTTTGATCAGTTTAACTGAGCTTTTGGTCGTAGGTCGATAAATGTGGGAGTAATCTGGCTGCCTCAACGCCCCACAAAGGGGCCAAATTAGCGCTATACAGACTCGAAATATTCCGTTCGACTACGTCCTTTGCTTTTCGCTTGATATAAAGCAGCATCAGCCTCCTTCATACAATTATCGATCATTTCAGAACAAACAGAATACTCCGCACTCAAAGCAGAAACACCCACGCTAACCGACACCTCCCCATCAATCGAGTCGTTTAGGCTGCTTATCGCTGCGTGCAGCCGTTCACAGAAACAATGGGTATCTTCGACACACGAGCCATACAAAACCACCAAAAACTCCTCTCCACCCCAACGTGCAACAATATCACTTGCCCTAGAAACATTCTGTAAAATAGCGGCGACTTTAACTAACACCTCATCGCCATGGGAGTGACCGTAAGTGTCATTCAATTTTTTAAACAAATCGATATCAATAATCACAAAAGAAACCGGTATAAACTGACGCTGAAGCCTTTTCTGTAGGCTATTAAGATCATCCAAAGCCGCACGGCGATTGAGCAATTGAGTAAGTGGATCGATTCTAGTTAACCTGACTAACTTTTCGGTCTCCTCTTCTAGCTGCTCCCTAACCTCTATAAGCTCCTGATATAACCTGTCGCGCGCTACAGCGGTATAGACTGACCAATATATTTTTGCTTGTGCTAGTTCGATATTAGCCACTGCGGGAAGTTTTTCGCCACTACTGGCTACCAAGGATAACTGCACTTCTTGGCACTCCCCCGTACTGACGATAGTAGGCCTCACATAGCTTTCGAAGAATATTGAGCTCGCCTTCGAGATAATATCGAATAAGCTGTGCTGTTGAATGTCATCCGTATTGATACCCAAGCAGGCGCTTGCAGAACGGTTGATATATTCGAGTTTATTAGTTTCAAAATCCGTCACCATTAACAAGCACGGAAAGGAATCTAAGCTCGGTTGGGTCATCAACCTAGGAACTGCTCTATTTTCTCACACACGACTCCAGGCTCGGTCATGTGTAAGCAATGCCCAAATGCATCAATCACGTCCAACGTGGAATTAGGGATTGCTTTATGCATGTATAACCCCACTTCAACCGAAGCCAAATTATCATTTTTACTTTGCAGAATTAATGTGGGTAGCTTGAGTTTGGTGATGGTCTCTCTGTCGTCAGCAAAAAAGGTCGCTTTTGCGAAAGGCTTTGCATAACGCGGGTCTGTCGAGCAAAAACTATTTTGAAGTTCTTCAATGAGTTCCGTTTTATTCGTTTGCCCCATTACCAAAGGAGCCAAATAACTCGCCCAACCAATGTAGTTTTTGTCCATCAGGTTAATTAGTTCTTCCAAGTCATCTTTTTCAAATCCACCATAGTAGTCTGGTGGAAAATTAAGAAAGCAAGGTGATGGGCACACCATTACAATCTTTTCGAAAATATTGGGTGATCTTGTCGCCGCTATCGACCCGATGATACAGCTGACGGAGTGCCCCACAAACACCACGTTTTCAAGGTTCAGCTCTTCACAAATCTCGACCACATCTTGGGCGTAGCCATCCAATGACTGATATCTTTGTTTGTCGAAAGCGGAAGCGTCCGATTGACCACACCCTACATAATCAAACAGAACAATTTTGTAACGATTTTCTAACATGGGCTGCAAAAAACGCCACATATTTTGATCACAACCAAAGCCATGAGCCAGCAATAGCGTGACGTCTCCACTGCCTGTGACTTGGACATTATTGCGTTTAAGGATGTTCATATGTGCGGGGTAACTCCTTACTAGCGCTAAATTAAGATGAGACTTTTAGAAGAGTATTAACGGCCACATTAAGCGGAACTAAAATAATTGGCTATATTTTGTGAGAAACGAGCAATAGCCAGCCGCTTTTAGATCCAGCTATATTGACTGTAGAACTCAGCAGACTTTTCCATATGACGTGCCAACCCCGACTATCAACCCTAATATCAACTACATTGACCTTTGTGAGCTTGTCGATAAAACACCCGCTTTACAGATTTGGAATACTTATGGATACATAGGAAATTGCCCCGTCTTCTATAACTCGCTACAAATACACATTCGGCGACAACGGCCCTATTAAAGAAACGCTATATTTCAAGACGACAATCGATAACACCTTAAAAGAAAAATTTACACAGTATTTAATGGCTAAAAACTTCATTAAGGCCAAAAGTGATTATGTTTTTTTAGATTCAACCCAAGAGACCGAGATCCAAATCGAATTAGAATCAATCGATATCTATAGCTACTAATCCCGCAAAACACAGCGGAATCATCTTGGTTTGCTCGTAATCGTAGTGTTTAAATCGTGCCATCCGTTGCACCTAACGAGGTAATGTTAGTTTGGAACAGTTTAACTGAGCTTTTGGCGGCAGGTCGAGGGGGGTGGGGGGTGGGAGTAATCTGGCTGCCTCAACGCCCTTCTTAGGTATTATCATACTTAATATTTTCCATAAATTTCTTTGCTGTATCAAAATTTGAATGCTGTACTAGAGAAGAAACAGCTACCACAAACAAAGATATTACAAACGTCACAACGGATAAATCACTCAGGATAGAAATTCCTTGGATATAAATGGGTATTAATGCTAAAGAGGCAGTTACTATATAACATATAAGAAACCAAGTACTTGCATACTTTCGTACGATGTCCTTATCGTATTTTTTTTTCCAACTATATTTTTGCGACTCCTCACTGAATGTAACAAAATTACCAATTGTGCCGCGTTGTGAAATTGAATATGAAGGGGTTGATTGCGAAAGTAGCAACTTAATTTCTTCAATAGAATATAGCTTTCCAGTAATAGCGAAGAAACCCTTTTCAAGAGTATACCGATGCTCTTCATTTGTATGTAGATCTGATATATATTGTTTCGTGAACGCATATTCATCTCTTCTCTTAGAAGAATGCGCTAACACGAGATCTATAACTACTTTATATATCGCGAATAAACTTACAAATACACCTACTAATTTTGTGATATCTTCCATCGATACTCCTAACGACTAGCACAGCAAAACCACGACCCTGTACCAGCAAATCACTTTAAACCACAAGCGCCCAACTAAACTTGGGCTGATGGTGCGCTTTGTTATAAGCCATTTTCTGGTATTGACTTAATATATCGTTCAAATTTCCCAATATAGGAAAGTGCCACTTTAATTAACAACGTTGATATACCAAAAACATTTTGTTGTTCTTCAAATATGTCTAGCATTCTTCGAAGCTGATCGTCAGTGTAATCTTTACTACTTCGTAAATTACGTATAGCCTCAAAATTTAAATTAGAAATATACGCTACTTCAATGTCAAATTCTGGAATTTTTTCACTAAGGGTTCTTACTCGCATCGACTTTTGAGACACCATACTGGATGAAACATATATATTGTAGTTTCTCAATAGCTTGATCATATGCAAAATAGGGTCTGTAGTTTTATAAATTTTGAACAACGGTTGATCAATGTCATGGTACTCATCAAGAATGAATTCTTCTAATGCAATCAATTCACTTAATGCAGCCCTGATGTATGCTTCAACTATTGGTTTACAAGGCACCTTATGTTTATCAGGTTCTGATACTATTTTTGACGCCATATAAATTACGGCACAAGTTTTATCGTAAACCTCAGGTAGAGCTTTGTACTTTTCATCAGGTAGAGGAAATAAAAAATAACCGTGTTCTACTCTGATGTGATTTTCGAAATCCAATTTCATTCACATTCATTCCCTTTGGCTTTGGTCTTACCCATAAAAAGTAGACATTCGTTATGCGTTTATACGCTCATACTCAGCTGGGCTGATATAACCCAAAGCTGAATGCCTTCTTACACGGTTATAAAATACTTCAATGTACTCGAAGATACCCGACTTCGCGTCCTCTATCGAGTGATAATCTTTCGCATTATCCTACTCTACTTTTAAGCGACTAAAGAAAGACTCCATCGCGGCATTGTCCCAGCAATTCGCTCGCCTACTCATGCTGATTTGGCAGACATATCGGCGCATGAAATCTTGGTATTTAATCGACCGGTACTGCGCACCTCGATCAGAATGAATAATGAGTCACCGCTTGTTTCACAGCTTCCCTACGTTGGCTCACTGGGATTTTATCTCTGGCTATCCATTTATAATAACCTGATCGCGATACACTCATAACTCGACACATAAGGCATAACATATATTCTGATCTAAATTCAGCCATCAGCGCGTACTTCACTCTTGCTGCTTCGCGAAGCACCCAAGGGCATCAATACGCCGACACCTTCTTTAAGAACTCATTTTCTTTTTTAATTTCAGACAGCTCACGCTTAAGCTGACGCACTTCTTCGCTGTCAGGTTTGGAGTAATCGACGCCATTTAGGCTATTAAATTGCTTGTTATTTTGCGTGCCAAAGTGACACATTGATTGCTTATTGCACACTTTAAGACCATAATACATATGTGACATTTTGACACAATAGGAGATAACATTATGGCTACTACTTTGCCTCGCATCACCGCTAGAGTTGATGTCGATACACAAGACTTACTTACTAAGGCTGCCGCGATCGCTGGCATGTCTAGCATCAACTCGTTTGTTCTAAGCGCTGCAATCGAAAAAGCTAAACAAGTCATCGAACGTGAACAGGCTTTAAAACTGAGCCAAGCAGATGCGATATTGCTCATGGAAGCTTTAGACCGTCCTGCAACACAGAACTCAAAACTAAAAGCTGCTGCTGATCGATACGAGAGCAAAACTCAATGATGAATACGGTACTTCTAGATAAAGCTAAACACGATAGAAACCGATTCAACTGTGGCATCGAAGCTCTCAATAATTACTTAAAAGTAATGGCGAGTCAGCAAGCAAAGAAGGACAACACCAGAACGTTTGTTTTGGAAGATGATAGCGACAACTCACATGTCATCGGCTTTTACACGCTAACAATGACACCAATTGACTTACAGGCATTGCCTGATAAGTTACAAAAAAAGCACCAATCATCCACCTCTGGTGGTCTGATTGCCCGTCTTGCTGTCGATGACCGATACAAAGGGAAAGGCTTTGGTGAGTGGCTGCTTATCGACGCACTCAGAAAGCTATTAGCCGCTAGTGATAGCGTTGCATTTCCAGTTGTTATCGTTGATGCCAAAGACGGAGCAAAACATTTCTATGAACGCTATGGTTTTCAAGCATTTCAAGACGCCGAAAACAAACTTTTCATCACCATTGCAGATGTGAGAGCAAGCTTAGGCTAGTTAACCTCTAGCCTTTAGCAAACTAACAAGACTGTCGGATTAGACATTTAACACAATAAAACCTCAGCCCACAGCGCTCCTTGTTGATTATTAATGCATCACCTGACCCTGCGTCGCTATTTTCTCAATGTTGTGCACCATGCAGTACAGCAACCATTGCGCATTGACCTTCTCTTTTCCTCTTAAGGTAAATCGCTTCAGCCCTTTATTACTCTCTAAATTACCGAACACCGGCTCTACCGTACCTAGCCGTTTGCTGTAGATATGCCGACCCATCGGGCTGTCTGTCTTGGCTTGTGCGATGCGGTTGGCAGCACCATGAAGATGATGTTCTCGCGACAGGCTTACGCTATTTTTCGGCTGGAGGTAATGCCACGTGAATACGCGAAAAGACAATTTTGAGCAAGAGCGCAGGATCATAAGCGGGAGCGCCGTTATAGTCATTTCGATAACGGGATTCAAACACAGTGAGGTCGAGTTCATTATCAACAACATGGTTGAGGGTGTATTCAAACGTACCCGGTTGTATCTGATCCGCAAAACGCAGCGGGATCATCTTGGTTTGCTCGTAATCGTAGTGTTTAAATCGTGCCATCCGTTGCACCTAACGAGGTAATGTTAGTTTGGAACAGTTTAACTGAGATTTTGGCCGCAGGTCGAGGGATGCGGGAGTAATCCGACAGCCTTAACGCCCACATAAAAGGCGCGCCTTTAGGTGTGTCCAGAGGAACGTAGTGGAGCGAATTTTAATGTGATTGTTAGTTTTTTTGCCAGTGAATATGACCATCAAGGCTCTCTCCTTTTGATTGCTTTAGAAGCTCAAAATCACAAAGCCCATAGGGGTATAACTTAGTAATTTTTAAAACTTGACTCGAAACTACTTTGACTTTGTTTAAAACAGATTCTGGGCGAAGAGTTATATTTGCTGTGCCTTTCATTTTTGCACTTGGAAATACCAAACCATCAACCCTTGGGTGTTTTTCAAGTAATAGCCTGCTTAATGTTCTAGAGTAGATATAGTCATTTTCGGAAGCTGAAGTATCATTCAACAACTCAGCAGAAAGAGCATCCATATATAAATATGAAAGAAGCCCCCGTATATCACTTTTACCAAGCCTTTCGATAAACTTACGTATTTCATCAAACATTGATTGCGAGATTGTGCTGTTACCATGATAAGCATTATAAACCTCACCAATTGCCAAGCATCTAATTCCAGAATTAGATTTATTGGGTAATTTAAACTGCGTAACTTGGACTATATCTCCTTCCTTAGCATTAATTTCAGCAAATGCGCTACCTATATGATACGACGCATAAAACATTGGATTGCCTTTTTCATTCATGCGACCAATGTCTGTAACCTCAGGTGGTGGAGATTGTAGCTCACTAATATGGTTGAACCCATCAGGGCTAGAACAAAGCCTTGCTCTTATAATTGGCCGATCATAAGCAAATTTGAAATTCAGTCCTTCAAAAGACTTGAGGTACCAATTAAGTTGTTTCTCAACAGTTTCAGGAGAGTTATCGCGAAATAGATCTTTGCGAAATCTATCAAGAATACTTAGTTCGATTACTTTGAGCTTTGATTTCATACTCTTTGAAACCTAACGCCGCGCTCTGCGGCAAATTTGGAGCGCAGCGGAAAATTTGTCCGGCAGCAGCGCTTTGTTAAATGCTTGATATCAGGAGTTTGAGATCAAACCCATTAAACTTATGATTTGGCCAATGCTCTACAACCAAAGCGATTGTTTTATCATCAACTTTCTCAGAATATGAATTACAACCTGAAATAGCACTTTTCATCTCATTGGATAAAGGTAGGCTTAAGCTAGAAATACTCAAAGCTTCTGCCATAGCTCCTAACTTTTCACATGCCTGATGGGTTCTGGAAGCATCATTCACGTTCACTTTAAGCTTCAGTACTTTTGCAACGTCTTCAGAACCTTCAACATAATAAGCGATATTATCTGGGATAATACCATCGCTAAATTCTTCCATTGGGGATGATGCAAACCATTCTTCTTCGAAAGATCTATTATAGAATCCAGTGCTCAACCCTTCGTTTACGAGAAATTCTTTGGCTTTGTAAGGGCTCCAACCTTGCTCTTTTGGTACTTCCTTTGGATTTTTCTCAGAATATCTCACTTTAAATATATATTTAAAGGTATCAATTAGATCCGAGTGTGACTCTATGTTTGCTTTGGTGACTTCAAATGACCATCGCTCAAGCAGACTGAGCCGAACATTAAACAATACAAATGCATAGAGTTTAGCCGCATATCTATGGAACCGGCTCTTTATTGAAAACCTAAGACGAACAAAGACCTGCTCATATGTTGAATAAACCAACATAAAGAAAACGAATGGTAAGTAACAGAGAGTCAGCAATGGTGGAACAAAGAAGTCGTATGCAGTTTTTTCTTTCCCAAACTCACCAAAATTGGTCATTAACATGTACAAAGTGTAAACGATTAAGACCACCCCGAAAGAAGATAGGCAATATTCTAGAAAAACCTTTACCTGATGATGTTTTCTGTCGGTTTCAGCAATAGCCAGCATAGCTCCCAATAATGCCAAAACAGGAACTAACAGAACCTCGACCCAAAGAGAGAAAGTATATACACCAACGACAAATTGAAGAATCGCTAGTAGTTTCAAGTTATCTAAAACTGACTGCTTGAAAAAATGCTTATCTTGTTTGATTTTTTCAAGCTTAAATAGCGACATGAAACCAACAGAAGCGCACCAAAAAACACTATTTTTTAGCTGTTCAAAATTCCATAGTTCCAACTCAGAAAGCCAGTAAATGACAATTGCCATGTAGGCAACCATCAAACAAAGGACGGACATTATTTGTCTAACAAATAAAGCTGCCAGGACTCCTTTGAAGGCATTTCTGACCTCCGCCATTTTCGAGGAAGAAAAAATGTAAACCGAAATTACCAGAAGCCATAACGCAATTGCAATTTCTCGATTATTTAGAATATCCACGAGCGTCCTTGGGCATTTAACATTTTCATCCACACGCACACGCGTTCCCCGACTTTCACATCAGAGATAACACTCAATACATTGATTAGTATGGAATTAGCGGAGTTATTCAAAGAATACGTATCCCTGTAAACGCGTATGCGCATTATCATTCTTGGCCGTGCGCGTTATCTTCCCTGTTGATAACGGTAGTTTCTAGATTATGGATGCTTTTCTCGGTTTGTCCAGTCGCAAAGCGTGCCTGCTTTAGGGTGTAAACGCGCATGTTTTTACTTAAACAAAAAATTCACGGCATAAACGGTTGCGTTTTAGCCCGAGTTATCCACCGCCCTAAAATACTCATTAAAAGGCGCATTTTTGAAATTAAGGTCGCTTAAGCAGCAGATATCACACGCTAGATGTCCAATAATGGTAGAGGTATACGCGGTTTCTTTGATTACCTAGGGGTCTGATAGTGAGTTCTGAAACATTTGCACCGTGGTTAGAGTGGTTGGACACCCAGCAAACGATGATGCTGGAGCAAACGATAGCACTGGCGTCGATTAACTCGGGTACGTTACATGCCGAAGGGGTTAACCGTGTCGCGGATGCGTTAATTGAGCTGGCCAGCGGTTTGGGCGGTGTGGTTGAGCGTTTGCCGGTAGCTCCTTATGTTTCGGTGAACACACAAGGCGTTAAGCAGGAGTCTGTACTGGGCGATGCGGTGCGGATTACTAAACGGCCCGATGCTCCTTTACAAGTGTTTTTTTGCGGGCACATGGATACCGTATTCCCTAAAGACAGCGCGTTCCAGACCGTTACTTGGCTTGACGATAACACCATCAATGGCCCCGGCGTAGCCGACCTTAAAGGTGGGCTATTGGTGATGCTAAAGGCGATTGAGGCGTTTGAGCGATCGCCGTGGGCGGATCAGATTGGTTGGCAAATTTTGTTCAACCCCGACGAAGAGATAGGCTCGCCCTCTTCGGCTGCGTTAATTGCAGAGGCAGCAGAAAAAGTAGATGTAGGGATGATTTACGAGCCCTGCATGCCCGATGGCAATTTAGCGGGTGCGCGCAAAGGCAGTGGTAATTTTACGTTGGTCGTTAATGGTAAAGCTGCCCATGCGGGGCGCGAGCACCACCTTGGCCGTAATGCGATCCGTGCGGTTAGCGATTTTGTATCAGCGTTGGATGATTTAAACGGCCAGCGTGACGGTGTTACCATCAACCCCGGCTTTATACAAGGCGGCGGTGCGGTAAATATTGTGCCGGATTTATGCACCATGCGGTTTAACATCCGCTTAGAGCGTACCGAAGACGAAAGCTGGTGCACTCAACATATCGATGCGCTTATCCACCAGCTCAATAGCCGCGATGGTATCCATGCCGAGCTGCACGGTGGCTTTGGCCGCAAGCCCAAACAACTAACACCGGCTGACACCCAATTGTTTGAATGGCTAAAGGCCTGCGGCAACGACTTGGGTATGTCGTTAAGTTGGCACCCCACGGGCGGTTGCTGTGATGGTAATAACTTAGCGGCTGCTGGTATTCCTAATATTGATACCTTGGGCGTGCAAGGCGGCAGCATCCATTCGGATCAAGAGTACATGTTCGTTAACAGCTTAAGCGAGCGTGCTAAGCTCAGCGCATTGCTATTAATGAAATTAGCCACCGAGGATACCCGCTGGTTAACAACAACTAAGATCTCAACAACCAAGACCTCAACTACCGGAGACAAACCATGTTGTTAGTGAGGCCTGTTACTTTTGCAGATTTACCTGGGCTAGAGCGTTTGGCGGTTATATCCGGCGGCAGCATGACAACCTTACCGGCTAACCGCGATCACTTAAGCGATTTAATTAACCGCACGCAACAATCGTTACGCAAAGAGGTAACGCGCTACGGTGATGAGAGTTATCACTTTGTGCTAGAAGATACCGATACCGGATCGATTGTGGGCATAAGCGGTATTGATGCGTGCGTTGGGCTGAATACGCCTTTTTATAGCTATCGCTTAGATGAGATTGTGCATGCATCTCAGGATCTACAAATTCATAACCGTATCCCCTCGTTACATCTATGTCAGGATTACACAGGCGCTGCTCGGTTATGCACGCTGTTTATCGATGCAGACTACCGCACCGCCGAGAACCTCAGTTTGCTGTCGCGTGCCCGTTTTCTATTTATTGCCCAACACCCAGAGCGCTTTTCGGATCGGCTGATTGCCGAGATCCAAGGCGTAGCCGATGACCAAAACCGCTCGCCATTTTGGGAGTGCGTGGGTAATCATTTCTTCTTTATGGATTTTACCCGGGCCAACTATTTAACCGGTATTAACTCCAAAGGCTTTATTGCCGAGTTAATGCCACATTATCCGCTGTATGTTCCGCTATTACCGGAGGCCGCACGAGAGGTGATTGGTGTAGCGCGCGCCGATATGAACCCAGTGGTTGAGTTACTTAAAACCGAAGGTTTTGGCACCAGCCGTTATGTGGATATTTTTGACGCGGGGCCTACACTGGAAACACGCACAGCCTATGCTAAATCGGTGATTCAAAGCCAACTGAGCACGGGTCTACAATGCCTAGCAACCCATGAAGGGGATACACCACTATTGGTCAGTAACACGTTACTCACCGATTTCCGCTGTATACAGGCGCAAGCCACGCAAGATGCAGACACGATTGCCGCGTTAAGTGCGGCTTTACAATTAGAGGCGGACACCCCTCAGGAGACCGATATAACACACGCTCCTAACCAGACCGACACCACACAAATACGAACAGAGCCACAAACACGATGCGTCGTGTAGGAGAAATCGCTTTATGATGGTAATCCGCCCTGTAAAGGACGAGGATTATGCAGGTTTACGAGAACTAGGCCGTTTAACCGGGCCTGGTTTCACCTCGCTGCAAGATAATGACACCCAAGTAAAAGCCAAATTAGACCGTGGCGTAGCGGCCTTTTCTTCGGATAAGCCCGCTAAAGAAGCCCTCTATTTATTTGTCATGGAAGATACCGACACACACGAAATTGTTGGCGTGTGCGGGGTTGAATCGGCTGTGGGGTTATCCGAACCTTGGTATAACTACCGAGTTGGCACCATGGTGCACGCGTCGCGGGAGCTCAATGTATACAACCAGTTTAATACGCTAACAATTACGAACGACCACACCGGTTGTGCCGAGTTATGCACCCTCTTTTTAAAACCCGATGCGCGCGAAGGTAAAAATGGCTCATTGCTCTCCAAATCGCGTTTTCTGTTTATGGCGGAATACCCCAAGCACTTTAGCCAGCGCTTGATTGCTGAAATGCGCGGTTATTCTGATGAAAACGGCGTATCGCCTTTTTGGGAAGGTTTAGGTCGTCATTTCTTCTCGATGGACTTTGATAAGGCTGATCAGTTCTCCGCCATGAATAAAGTCTTTATTGCTGAGCTAATGCCGCTCAACGCGATCTATACCAACCTGCTACCCAAAGAGGCACAGGAGGCTATTGGCAAGACGCATAACTTCACGACACCGGCGCGGCGTATGCTCGAAAACGAAGGTATGCGCTATTCAGGCTATGTGGACATCTTTGATGCCGGACCAACCTTAGAAGCCCAAGTTAATGATATCCGTGCGATTCGTAAGAGTCAGTACGTAAAAATCCAGCTAGAAATGGATGATGAGCAAGCGCATGAGGATAACGATCAATACCTGATCAGTAACACGCGCTTCGCCAACTATCGCTGTTGTGTATCTGCGATTAATAAAATTAGTCGTAATCTTATTTCGGTTCCTCCGGCCGTCGCAAAGGCTCTGGAGATTGAAGATGGCAGTACGGTTCGTATCGTGCCGCTATCGACTAAAAGGAGAGTATAAATGCCCGGTTTATATATCAATGGCGAATGGTTAACAGGCCAAGGTGAGCTTTTTTATTCACTTAACCCTGCCACTGGAGAGCCAGTATGGGAAGGTGAAGCCGCCAATGCAGAACAAGTGGATGCGGCCGTGTCAGCGGCGAGATTAGCGGCTAACCAGTGGGCATTTGTTGGGTTTGATGCACGCTGCGCGATTGCGCGGGCCTATGCCAAGCTGTTAGACGAGCACAAAGAAACGCTAGGCCGCACCATTGCCGAAGAAACGGGTAAGCCCTACTGGGAATCGCTCACCGAAGTAACCGCCATGGTGAATAAAATAGAGATCTCTATTAACGCAGCCATTGAGCGAACTGGGCAAAAAGTCTCTGATGTGCCGGGTGCAAAAGCCGTGCTGCGTCATAAACCGCATGGCGTTGTTGCTGTATTTGGCCCTTACAACTTTCCGGGGCATTTGCCGAACGGACATATTGTTCCGGCACTAATCGCGGGTAACACGGTGGTCTTTAAGCCTAGCGAGCTAACCCCTCATGTCGCTGAGCAAATGGTGGGGCTTTGGGCACAGGCCGGTTTACCCGCCGGTGTCCTTAACTTGGTGCAAGGTGAAAAAGACACCGGGATTGCTTTAGCCAATCACGCTGGTTTGGATGGCCTGTTTTTTACTGGCAGCTCAAACACAGGGCACTTATTGCATAAACAGTTTGCGGGCCATCCGGGTAAAATCCTCGCCTTAGAGATGGGCGGTAATAACCCGCTAATCATCGATGAAGTGGCAGATACTAAAGCCGCCGTTTACGAGACGCTGCAGTCAGCGTTTATTACCTCAGGCCAGCGTTGTACTTGTGCACGTCGCTTGTTTGTCCCGAAAGGCGCATTTGGTGATCAGTTTATCGAGCAGCTTACGCAAGCGATTAAGGCTATTCGCGTGGGCGAGCAATTTGCTGAGCCGGCACCGTTTATGGGTAGCTTGATTTCAGAACGTGCAGCCGATGGTATGGTGGCGGCGCAATCCGCGCTCATTGAACTCGGCGCTACATCATTAGTTAACTTGGTAAAAATCAAACCGGGCACTGGTTTTGTGTCGCCGGGGTTAATTGATGTAACCGCCATCACAGATTTGCCTGACGAGGAATACTTTGGCCCCTTGCTGCAAGTGATTCGCTACAACGATTTCGACGACGCGATAGCTGGGGCTAATAAAACCAGCTTTGGCTTATCGGCTGGATTATTCAGCGATAGCGAAGCGAATTACGACACTTTTTACCAGCACATACGCGCCGGTATTGTGAATTTTAACAAGCAGCTTACCGGTGCTAGCAGCACGGCTCCTTTTGGAGGCGTAGGTGCCAGCGGAAACCACCGAGCCAGCGCCTATTATGCAGCCGACTATTGCTCATATCCGGTGGCGGGTTTAGAAGCCGATAAGCTCGCATTGCCGGCCACCTATTCACCGGGTATTACGCTGGATTAAAAGAGGTAGCACCACTCATGAGTTCAACTGACGGATTATCAGCACCCCATCACGGTGCTATCGAAGCCAACTTTGATGGTCTGGTGGGCCCTACGCACAACTATGCGGGCTTATCGTCTGGTAACTTGGCATCGCAAAAGCATTCATCGCAGGCATCTAACCCCAAAGAGGCTGCCTTACAGGGCTTAGCTAAAATGAAAGCCTTGCATGATTTGGGGTTAGTGCAAGGGGTATTAGCACCGCAAGAGCGCCCCGACATCCATACACTTCGGCATCTGGGTTTTAGCGGAAGCGACAGCCAAGTGCTACAAAAAGCGCAGCAGCAAGCCCCCCGCATTTTAGCGGCTTGTTGCTCGGCCTCTAGCATGTGGACGGCTAATGCGGCAACGGTATCACCCAGCGCTGACACCGCCGACGGCCGCGTGCACTTTACACCGGCTAACCTCACTAACAAGTTTCATCGATCGATCGAGCACCCTGTAACCGGTCGTATTCTACAAGCGACCTTCAATAATGATGAGCACTTCGCCCACCACCCTGCTTTACCCAATGTTGAGCATTTTGGTGATGAAGGTGCCGCTAACCACACGCGTTTTTGCCATGAGTATGGCGACCCGGGCGTGGAGTTTTTTGTGTTTGGCCGCTATGCCTTCGATCACAGCCAGCCAGCGCCTAAACTATTCCCAGCCCGCCATACGTTTGAAGCCTCGCAAGCGGTAGCCCGTTTACACGGCTTATCAGCAAACGCCGTTGTATTCGCGCAGCAAAACCCCGACGTGATCGATCAAGGTGTGTTCCATAACGACGTGATCGCTATGGGTAACCGCAACACATTATTTTGCCATCAAGAAGCGTTTTTAAACCCGCATGATGTGTACGAACAGCTCAACCAAGCGATGCAGGATAAATTCAATATTATTGAGGTTCCTTCTAGCTTGGTATCCGTACAGGATGCGGTGAGCAGTTACTTGTTTAATAGCCAGTTGCTCACCATTAACAGCAAAACCACCTTGGTTGTTCCAGAAGAATGCCGCCATAACCCAGCGGTATGGGGATACTTAGAAGGCTTGGTGGCCAGCAAAATGCCCGTCGATGCACTTAAGGTTTTTGATCTAAAACAAAGCATGAGCAACGGCGGCGGCCCTGCTTGCTTGCGTTTGCGTGTGGTTTTAAATAGTAGCGAACTTGCAGCCACTAATGAAAACACGCTTATGAATGATGCGCTGTATAACCGTCTGTGTGCATGGGTAGAGCAACACTATCGTGACCGACTGGCTGAGCATGATTTAGCAGACCCCGCGTTGCTAGACGAATCACGCCAAGCGCTTGATGAGCTCACCCACATACTGAAACTGGGCTCGGTTTATCCGTTTCAACGCACCCCTTAGGCAGGGTCGTCTAAGCAGGATCATCCAACAAAGCCGATAACGGATAGCCTGAAAAAGGCTTTCCGTTTTCTAATACAACATGGCTACTAATGTGAACCTTACCGGGTAACAGATCTAAAATTTGATCATTCACCGCATTGTAACGCGGCATATCGGCCGCAATAATTCGCAAAAAAAGATCGATCGCTCCGCTCACGGTATAGCTTTCGACCACTTCGGGAATGGCTTCTACCGCATCTCTAAATTCCCTAAAGCGCTCGGTACTCTGGTCTTGCACACTCACCGTGGCTATCACAGTAACAGAGCGGCACAAACTATGAAGATCGATTGCAGCTAGATAACCAGTAAGCACACCCGCAGCTTCTAACTTACGTACTCGGTTTAAACAAGCGCTGGGCGACAAACCCACCGAATCAGCAAGATGCTGATTAGTGATGCGAGCATCGTGTTGCAGCAACGAAATAATCTTTCTGTCCAACCGGTCTATATCCACGTTACAACACTCCATGCACGCACTTATTTAATGAAACATTGACTTAATATACCCCAAAGCCCAGCGCACAAGCGGCTTAACAGGCTACACAATCACAGTATAGCGGCTTAGGTAGCCCCCTTCTTTGAGTAAAGCGACAAAATATTCTGCGGTGCAGGTTCAGGTAAACGAGAGTTTCTGCAATTTTGGCCTAATAAATGAACAGCACATTTGCCAATGGCTTACCTAAAATAAACACACTAACTATAACTAACGCTAACTGACCCAGTGTGGAGAATGCCATGTACCTGTTGCGCCCTTGCCAGACCAACGATCTTGCGGCATTGCTTGCTCTTTCTGAATTAACAGGCGCGGGTATGACATCCATGCCATGCGACCTTGAACACTGGAAACAAAAAATTGATGTGTCCCAACAGTCGTTCTCGGCCACACCGGCGCGCAGCGGTAGCTACTTTATGGTTTTGGAAGATCACGCCACAGGGGAGATTGTTGGTACAACGGCGATTTACACCGGCCTTGCGCTCACGCACCCTTTTTATGCATTCCGTGTAAGTGAGCAACAGCGTACTCATGATGCACTCAACATTTGTCGCTCTTCTCAGGTGCTTGAACGGGTAAGCGAATATACTGGCGCAACCGAAATAGGCTCGTTGTTTCTTGCGCCTGATCACCGTTTACCCGGTTTGGGCCAACTGCTTTCGCGCGCACGCTTTTTACTAATGGCGGATGCCCCCGAGCGTTTTGGTGATCGTATTTTTGCCGAGCTACGAGGCTGGCAGAACGCACAAGGCCAATCACCTTTGTGGGAATCATTAGGTCAACGTTTTATGGGGATTACCTTTGATCAGGCCGTGGCTTATACCGCCGAGGCAGGTTTAGCATTTGCCGAGGAATTGCTCCCCGATTACCCTATTTGTATTGATTTGTTAGCCGAAGAGGCGCAAGCCGTTATCGGACGGCCACATGATTCATCCGCACCCGCTCTCGCTATGCTCAAACGCGAAGGCTTTCAGTGGCGAGGTTTAATCGATCTATTTGATGGTGGCCCTCATGTTGAAAGCTCACTTGGCCATATTCAAACCGTCAAACACAGCACGGTATCGTCTGTTGATATTGTTCCTAGTGATGATGATCTACCGCTCAACCACCAGCCGACACTCATCAGTAATACGGATGTGCTTAACTTCCGTGTGACACTAGCGCCAGCCGCAGCCTTACCTAATGGTCAGTTGGTCATCACGCAAGCCACAGCGGATGCTTTACTCGTTACTTCGCATCAAGGCGCTGTTGTTCGCTGCGTTTCCCTTAATCGTCAGCAAAACCACCAACAAAAAACCGCCATAAAGGCGGCTTAGTGTGTACCAATGACACGCATGATGATCAGCAGTTAGCTGGCATGGGTCGATTCGAAAATTTTATCGGCATTGGCTTCTCTAAAACCCTGATAAAGTTTGTTGGCATTGTCCGGGTCTGGATAACGGCGGGCAAATTCGTAAAAGCAGGTCGGGATCTCGTGAGGGTCATCACCGGCAAACAATATCGTCATTTTGTCAGCCATCGTTGAGCCTTGCTCCAACAACGCGGCAGGCGAGCCTTTAACCTCACCACCCGATGTATTCACACTAAAACCGGCTTGCTTAACGCGGTGCAGCACTTCTTCTATCGAGTGTGATGATTTTAAGTGGTTAACACTCACCGTAAAGTGATTAGCACGCAATCCTAAAGCCAGCAACCATGCTCCGTACTCACTTTCGGCTAAGACCTGTTGGTACTCATCCCAAGTGGGAGCATTCCAATGTCGGCCAGACCAAAATAACTCAGGGGTTAACGCCGTGGCCTCGCTAATCTGATCGGTGTAGCGGGCAATAATTGCTTGGCTAGCCTCACTTAACTGCTCGGTTAATAATTCTGAGCAAAACACTTTAGGCACTTGATTGTCAGGATGGATATAACTGTGCGCCCTCAGCTTTTTCTCTTTAAATTGGTAGCTATCTTGACGCTCATAACCTAACGAGAGAATGACCGTTTCCAATTTATCCAGCGAAACAGGTGTGTGTGCAAAGGTTCTAAAGGCCACGTGGTCATTTACCACGACACCATCCGTGGTGGCAAAGAGCTGATGTACCTTTTCGGCTTGCGGTGCAATCAACAGATAGTCATGCCATAGAGATTGGTAAAACTCCGTCACTTTATTCACACATTTACTCCCTTCACGATCATAATTATTTGTTGCAGTGTCGCGCGAGTCACCAACGCATGCAAGCCACTAAGACTAAAGACAATAGCCTGTGTCGACTTCTACCAAAACAAGGTCGCATTCTTTAAAAAGCCTTATTAAATAAGACGAAAACGCTAATATTCAGCTTTGAGGGATTACACTAGCCGCAAATGTGATATAACAAGTTTATAATTGATTATAAATTATACAAGCAAGCGTCCATGCTTGCCGTTGTGCAACCGACAAGGAGTTCGTTGTATGTTATTGCCCTTTAAACGAAACGCTACATTGACCTCTGTTGCTTTAGCAAGCAGCCTATTATTAACAGCCTGCGGTGGAGGCGGTGGTGGGGGTAGCTCATCAAGTAGCAGCAGCACAGATACACCCGATGTACCGGAATCTGGGTATCGCGTCAGCCAAGTCCAATTAGATTACGACAATAATGGTACGCCCGACGCAACCGTTGCCATTACCTATGACAGCAACGGATCCATTGAGTCCGAAAACTACACCTACACCGATGATGGCACTCCCGATTTATTCCGCTTTTATAACAGCGCCGGCGACAGTTCAGAAGCCTACAGCTACGAACACCTAGCGACAGGCCAGCTCAGCAATCTACACATTGAAAGCGGTTCACGACAGTCCTTTAGTCAGTACACTTATAATTCGTCTAACCAACTGAGTACTGTGACAGAAACCATTACTAACGGCACTAGTGTCTCCGAAAAGCGAACCACCTTTACTTACAGCGGTGGTCGCTTAACCGGCTATAACACCGTCAATACAGTGGATTCTAGCCCTATTTCGCGTGGTCAATTTTCCTATGATGGCGATGGCCGCATAGAAACTCAAACACAGGAAACTTGGCAAGCGGCTAGCTCTACTTGGTCAACCCTAACCTACACAACATCATGGACAGATGAAGGCTATATAGAAGAAGTGGCTGTTGATACTAATGACGATGGAAACGCGGACATTACCTTAGCCTACACCTATGGAAGCGGCGGCGAAGTTCTAAGCCGTGTGCGTACCGACTTTACCAACGATACTCAAGACTCGACCGTCACTTACCGATATTCGAGCAACAATATCCGCAACGGAGAAGATTGGGACCTAGGGTCCGACGGCTCAATCGACGCCACGCTTTCAATCACGGTTGCCAGTGAAGCCTGCCAATATTCGTATGGTTGGAATGCAGGCGCTACGGCTAATTTTGGCTACGAAGAAACAACCGATTACACACCAGGCTCAGGTGCATACCGTATTCGAGCTTGTATCACTCCCGGCGAGTAATCAACGCGCGTTATACTAAGAGAGTGTTTTACTCATCAGTAGCACTCTCACATCACAGTACGTCCTCTTTCTTCTTTGCTACCTCCTCCTTCCTACCTCCTATTTCTTAATCGTTCACACTGCATGTTTAAAAGAACAACAAAAAAAACAAAGTCAAGTTGATTTTATCAACAGGTAGCATGCGTACTATCAACTTAATTGCATTACCTTTTTTCTTTACCATTGGATGGTTTGCCAAAGTACTAAGGCCCCATAATAAAAAGAGGTATGGATAAACATGAAACCATCACACACCAGACGCATCGTTGATCTGTCTGTTACCTTAGATAATAACCCTTATACCGACCCCCCTCCGTTACTTCCAAAGATCGATTATGTAGACCACCAAGAAGGCTGGCCAGAGATGGCCAACATGTTCCCGGGCCTTAAAAAAGAAGACATGCCAGGTGATGAAGCATGGGCCGTTGAAAAGATGGTCATGAGTGCTCATAACGGCACGCACATGGACGCGCCGTGGCATTACGCTTCTACAACCGATGGCGGTAAACCTGCCTACGGCATTGATCAGTTACCTCTAGACTGGTGCTTACAGCCGGGCGTCAAACTCGACTTTCGCCACTTCCCCGATGGACATATTATTACGGCGGAGCAAGTCGAGGCGGAGCTAAAGCGCATTAATCACGATTTACAGCCATTAGATATCGTATTGGTGAATACGCGTGCTGGCGCCATTTACGGCGAGCCTGGTTATTTAGAAGCAGGGGTTGGCATGGGCCGAGAAGCGACGTTGTATCTATTAGAACGTGGTGTGCGAGTTGTGGGAACAGACGCTTGGAGTTGGGATGCCCCCTTCAAATACACACGTGAGAAGTTTGCTGAATCGGGTGACGCGTCCATCATCTGGGAAGGCCACAAAGCTGGTAGAGATATAGGTTATGGCCAAATGGAAAAGCTCTCTAACCTAGAAAGTTTACCGGCTAACGGCTTTATGGTCTCGTGCTTCCCCTACAAGATTAAAAATGGATCTGCGGGTTTTATCCGTGCCGTAGCTATATTTGATTAAACAAAAAAAAGAATGCTCGTTATTGAGCATTCTTTTTAGTCACTTTCTTGAATCTACGTCTGCGCTCTTATGTGTACAGCCTTATAATCAGGACGATTTTCTATCGCCCTGCCCCTATAAAAAGCCTTACCACTCAGTTTTAAAAGCACCATAAGTAGGCGTACGCCCATTCGTTTCTTCTTTAACTATGTTATTGCGTTGGCGACCTAAGTAAGTAATTGAGCTTTCCATCACATCGCCTTCTTTGAGCCAAAGCCCACCCAAGGTGGCTGCATTGCCCGGAGGCGAGCCCATAATTAATAAATCCCCTGGCAATAACTTAAGGCGCTCCGAAGCGTGAGATAACACTTGTTCAGGCGAAAAAATCATA
Organism: Neptunomonas phycophila; assembly: GCF_001922575.1. NCBI lineage: Bacteria > Pseudomonadati > Pseudomonadota > Gammaproteobacteria > Oceanospirillales > Oceanospirillaceae > Neptunomonas > Neptunomonas phycophila. Next base: position 2,517,442 of record NZ_MRCI01000001.1, read on the forward strand.
TCTTCTACTGGCCAATCCTGACGTTTCTCACCATTTACGTTTAAGCGTATTTGCATTTTATGACGATCAACAAACTCTTTAGGCACAGCAAAAGGACCAAAAGGTTTAAAATTGGGCTGGAATTTACTTACCCAATCAAAGTTAAACTTAATATCAGCTCGTTTAAATTCATCTACGGTGCCAATATCATTCACCATCACGTACGCTGCAATAAGATCATCAGCATCTTCAGGTCTTACATAACGCTCAGTTTTACCAATGATGATGCCTAATTCCAGCTCCCAATCTGGCTGCTCGCCAATCAGTGGTAAAGCCACGTCATCATTTGGCCCACACAGGGCAGAGTGCATGCCAATAAAAAAGAATGGCATACCTTCACGGCCACGACGATCCACTTCTTCATAGTTACGCTTAAAGAAAGCTTCGTCGTCTTCACCCGGTAGGCGTTTATCTTGGTTGAATTTGTTAAACGTCATCATTTCAGCAACGTGCTGACGATAATTAGACGCCGCGCAAATCATATTGGGATGTGCAAGCACAGGTAAGATCATTAACTGTTCAAAAGATTTTGCAGGACGATCAGGTTTGGCGGCAACGGCTTTCATCCACTCTAATGCTCGATCCCAATCGTTAAAAATAGCGTGGGTATCTACGTAACGGTCTGACAAGTCTAGTACATCACCGTTAGGCAATACCAAACCAGGGAAAGGCTCCTTACCTGCTTCTTGATAGGTACCTATTCCAAAAGTGCCTTCTACTAAACCGGTCGCCGGATTGATATTTTCCGGCTCTACTGCTGGCTCAACTAAATGCGCCATAAAATCATGTGAGCTCATAAGCTATATTCCTATCAATTATCTATGCCAAGTTGGATGGAGTGTTTATGCGAAATAACGATCCGGAGGATCAGAACTCCACACATCCATCTCAACTTCAGCAATATTGTGTACACGCGAGCCATCACTAGCTTTTAACAAATCGGTATCGGAAAAGGTTTCGAAGCGATTACGGTTAGGGTCACGCCACACATCAAAAATATGACTACCGTGCGGATGACGCCCAACTCCCCACACCAACTCATAATCTTTTGATTCCAAATAACGATGAGTCATGAACTGCGCTTCAAAGTCTTGCGCTTCAAAACTAATGTGGTGGCAAGCCGTCTCGCCTGTTTGACTTTGCATAAGCGCAATCACATGATGATCAACGAGTTCCTCTCCACGGTCGAGGCGGCAAAAACCAACAATTTGAGCTTGCGGCTGACCTGGGATGTGGTAAACATCACTTGGGATAAGGCCTAACACATCTTTGTAAAAAGGCAGTGTTTCAACAAAACTTGGAATAAATAAGCCTACGTGTCCAAGACGAAATAGCTTGGCCGGTCCCATTGGACGTTTCGGCTCAAAGCGGCCTTCTCGGGTATATTGACCGGGAGCATTCATTTCTAAATGCTTGTAAGCTTCTTCTTTATTGACGCGCTCTACACCAAAAACCAAATCAATCTTAAAGCCATTGGGATCAGTTAACGTGACAGCCAACCCGCCGCCGGGCGTAGTTAATTCGCGAACAGGTGTGGCGCCATGTTTAGTGACGGCAATGTCGAGATCCTCTTTGGACTCAACTTCAAACGCTAACCCTAAAAACTTTGGCTCATGTGCTTTTTCGGCAATGTAGGCATATGCATCGCCTCCGCCAGTTCGCATAATTAATCGGTCTTCTGTTTTCTCTACCGTCAGCAAACCAAAGTCTTGTGCAAATGACTCGGTTTGGTCTAAGTCTGGTACTTGAAACGTAACATGGTGAGGGCTTTTAAGTCGCATACGGAGCTTTCTCCTTAACGTTTATTATTATGTTCGCTTTATTAAAAATTGCATAGACGCGCCTATTAGGGCGTTCATTGATTGAATTTCAAAATACGATAGGCCTTTAATCTATCAGCGTCTAATGAAATAAAATCCATTTATGTATAAGTGATACTTATAGGTAAGAGATAACACCCGTGCTCTTGTGCCGTCTTTGCACTACAACTTCACCTCAATCCCCAAGAGTTCTGCGGCATTCAAGCCCATGACCTTAGCTTTATCCGCTTCATCGAGCTGGTCATGAAAGGCCACGGGGTCAGGCTCTGCCATATCAAATGGGTAATCACTTCCTAAGCACAGACGATCAGATCCGTGTGTGCGCACCAATGAGGCTAGCTGCTCTTTATCAAACACTAACGTATCAAACCAAAGTTTGCGTAAATAACTGGAAGGAAGGTGCTGGCAGTGTTCACTACAGTCAGCCCGCGCACGCCACCCATGATCCATACGCCCCCAATAGCCGGGGATATAACCGCCGCCATGGGCAACACAAATTTTTAGGCCGGGATATCGATCAAGAACGCCTCCAAATATTAAATGACTAACGGCGAGTGTGGATTCAAGCGGGTTACCGATAAGATTATTGAAGTAATACTCTTTCATGCGGTGCGCGTGCGTAAAGCCTAGCGGGTGTATAAACAGCAAAATACCCAGCGCTTCTGCTTCAGCAAAAAAAGGCTGAAGCACTTCATCATGCAAGTCTTTACCATTTACATTCGTGCTTATTTCGATCCCACGTAAGTTAAGCTCACTTGCACACCGGCGCATTTCAGTAATAGCCAAGTCGATGTCTTGCATAGGAACCGTGCCCATACCAACAAACCGCTCCGGGTTAGAGGCAACCGCATCTGCGATACCGTTGTTGATAGTTTGAGAAGCAGCTAAACCCGTTTCAGGATCGGTGTAATAGAAATATTGCCCAGGATTAGGCGATATAACTTGAACATCAATACCAAGCTTATCCATATCCTTAAGGCGTAAATTAATATTATTTAATGTGGCACCAATTTCACAAAATTGCGCACGGTTAACTTCATTGGATTTATCATTCGAAAATTCATGAATACCCGGTGGTGGGCCGGGGTATTTTTCTTGAACAATTTTATCTGCCGCAGGAACATTGAGGTGGCAATGAATATCAACCACCAAATGCTTTCCCTTCTGGTTTACTTGTATAAGATTCTTATTGGTACAACAATTAATACCCATGCGTTAAACCTATTTATAATAATTATTAGTCATTCAACTAATTTCCCACTTAGGTTTGCAGACGTCCAATCAGAATTAACCTTGTAATCAATAAGTGTGGCTGATAGCTTGGCTAAAATAATTCAACAAGTTACTTATGCTATATGAGATTCGACGGCTTAGATTTAAACTTATTAGTTGCCTTAGAGGCTTTAATTGAAGAGCGGCATGTTTCAGCAGCGGCGAGGCGCATTCATCTCAGCCAACCAGCCGTTACTGGTGCGCTAAAAAGACTCCGCGAATATTTCGAAGACGAACTTTTGGTGCAACGCGGTCGTCGAATGTTCCTTACCCCTAAAGCCGAGGCGCTCGCAGAGCCTGTGCGCAAAGCTTTACTACATATTCGTGGCGAGATCACGCGTGCAGGAAGCTTTGATCCAGCTACGACTGCTCGCCATTTTGTAATCGCCGCGTCTGACTATGCCTACACAACACTCTTGGCTGATGTAATTGTGAAAGCGGCAACACTCGCTCCTGCTGTTACTTTCGAAATTATCCCACCTAGCGAGCAAGCCAATGAGCGCTTTGATCGCGCTGAAATAGACCTGCTTTTAACCGTTGATAAGCTTGCTTTACCCGACCATACCTTTGTGGAGTTATGGCGCGATGACGAAGTCATTATCAGCTGGAAAGGGGCGGGGTTTACCAAGATAGACAAAGAAACTTTTTTATCATGTGGACATGCCATTGCCACCTTTGGCCCAGAGCGCAGACCCTCTGTTGCTGATTATTATATCGATAAAAGCGGTTGGAAACGTCGAGTAGAAGTTCAGCTCTTAGAGTTTGGAGGTCTCTGCCAAGTCATTGTAGGAACCCAAAGACTCGCTACCATGCATAGACGTTATGCGCACCACTTTGCCAAGCTATACCCTATTCAGTTACACGAAACGTGGGAGCCATTCCCAGACTTAGTGGAAGGCGTGCAATGGCATACCGTTAGAGACTCAGACCCTGGACTTCAATGGTTAACCGAACAATTACAGCTGGCTGCAAAAGAACTACCACCGCACTAGTATTGCCGCAACACTTACCGAAACCAACCGGTATTGTACTGGATGTCAATTTACAAAAATGGGTTATCCGAGCGTTAAATAGTCAAAGCGACATCGGCAATTAATGCTCGCAGCCAACGTAGGCCTTCATCATTTTCTCGGTCCCTATGGTATTGCATTGTTTGAGTTAATAGAGGGATTTCCATCGGCGGCTCAAGCACCCTAATTGGCATCGACTGGCTAACAATATCGGCTAACCGGCTATGAACTGTGGCAATACGCTGGGTGCCAATAATCAACATAGGCGGCGCCAACAGGTTTGATGTAGTGATTTCAACTCGCCTACTGACCCCGTAGTTTCCCATAAACCAACCATCAAATGCTGGAGCATGATTTTTACCGTAATTTACCGCTACGTGGCCAGCAGATTGGTAGTCTTCAAAGGTCAGTTTATCTGTGATTGTTGTATTACCTTCCCAACAAATACATTTATAACCTTCTTGATAAATTTCGTCGTATGGGTGGCCTTTCGTCACGAACTGCCTAGGAATAAACATCAGATCAATATCCCCTTTATCCAATAAATCTTCGTTACCCGTGGTAAGGATTTCTAATCGAAGGTGCGGGGACTCCTGAGCCAATCGACTAACAACACTTGGCATGAGCACCATTGTGGTTAGCTCAGATGCGATCACTCTGTAGCAACGATCATCAGTTTTAGGGTCAAATTGAGGCTTATTAATAATGGTATTTTCCATATCAATAAGAATACGTCGTACAGACTTAGATAAAGACTCTGCTAAAGGTGTAGGAACAAGATCACGCCCCACAAGCACAAAGAGCTCATCATTAAAATATTGACGTAAGCGTGAGACCGCCGAGCTCATACCCGACTGGCTTAAATGAATACGCTCACCCGCTCGCGTGATATTTCGCTCACTTATCAACGCATCTAATGCAACCAACAAGTTTAAGTCCAGGCCTTTAAATCGCATAACCAACCCGCCATTATTTTTATAGTTATTTATCGTATTAAGTAATCTATTTTAGAGATTCAAATCATCAATTAATAGATCTTAATTTTACACTGTAGCCCCGCGGCCCATTAAAAATGGAAAGTCCAGCCATCTTTATAGCATCTATTTTAACGATACCTACCAACGCTGCTAAGGATTGGTGCCTAGCAAATTGCATTGTTATATTGCAGTGATGGCATGTGATTTAGCTAATTGCTGATAGATCAGCGTGTGGCGATGTAATCATTACACTCCTCAACGCTTATCTCTCAACCTTTAGCCAAAAAAGACAAGAAAACTGTACTTGTGAAGCTTGTGCACCAGAAGTACAGCAACAACGACAAAAAAAATAAAAGGAAAAGTATAATCATGTATCCATTTAATTTTAAAAGCTCCATCGTGCGTAATCGTTGGTATATGGCCGCCTTCTCTGACGAGATCACACGTGAACCAATGGAACGAACCCTGTTAAATAAACCTGTGGTCATGTATCGGAAAGAAAATGGGGATCCCGTAGCAATGTATGGCTTATGCCCTCACCGTTACTTACCTCTAGTACAGGGCCGTGTAGAGGGTGATTCAATCGTATGTGGCTATCACGGTTTCAAATTTGCCGACAACGGCGACTGCATCGACATTCCATCTCAAGACAAGGTGACCGGTAAAATTTGTCAGCCTGTTTACAAATTAGTAGAGCGCGGGCCTATCTGCTGGATTTGGATGGGAGATGACGATAAATGTGACTTAGATTTAATCCCGCCTTATGAAGATTTTGGCTTAGACCAACCCGGCTGGGACTTCCATTCGCCCAACTATTTTCACTTAGAAGGTAGATCACAGCTTTTAGTCGATAACTTAATGGATCTCACCCATTTACCTTACGTGCATCATCACATTGATGGTAAAGACGCGATGGCTAAAATTCCTTTGGTCACTGAAGAACATGAAAAAAGTTACCGCGTTTTACGCAATGGTAAAGCCCCCTGGAACGACTACTTCAAGATGGTATTTGGGCCAAAAGCAGAATTTGAAGGGCTGTGCGATTTTCAAATTAGAAGCGATTTTTACGGTCCCGAATTTATTTCTACCAGCCTTCCGATTATAACCGCCATTCCAGGACGAGATGACGTACCTAAAGAGCTAGGCACGTTAATGATTCTCCATGGAATAACACCAGAAACAGAAACAACGACACATTACTTTGGATTTTCTACCCGTAATTTCAGACTTTCTGATGAGGCACTTGATAACTTCCAACTGGCGGCCGATAAAAAAATCCGAGGCCAAGATGTAGTCGCCATCAACGCAGTTGAAGAAAGACTTGAGTTTGCTGTGCAGCAACAAAGAGAGTTATTAGTGGCAGCGGACAAACCCGCTGTGCAGGTCCGCAGAAGAGTTGAAGCAATGCTCTCTGCAGAGAACCCGACACAATAAAGTACCAGTACACTTTCTGTAACGAATAACACATCGGTTAGCTAGCCCTTAGAGGCTGGTTAACCGTTGCTGCACTTTATGTATCCTTTTTTACCTGTGTACTCTTTTTTACGTTGCCTTAACGCGGTTTAAGACAACAAGAGAAAGAAAGGAATCCATTATTATGTTTGAAGTTATTATTCAAAATAAAATACAAGAAACACCGAATATTGCGAGTTTTGAGCTTGTGCGAGCCGATGGCCAAGCCATGCCTTTGTTTGAAACAGGTAGCCATATAGATGTGCACATATCCGACGCCTTTACCCGCCAATACTCTTTAATTAACCATTCGCGCTCCAATGAGTTTTATAAGATTGCCGTCTTAAATGATGCTAACTCCCGAGGCGGCTCTGTCGCGCTACATAAAAATTTCAATGTAGGTGACCGGCTGACTATTTCAGCCCCTCGCAACCTTTTCCCACTAAATGTGAACAGTGACAAAGTCATGTTATTCGCTGGCGGTATCGGTATTACCCCTATTATGTCTATGGCAATAGAGCTAGATAGTTTAGGGGTAGATTTTGAACTTCATTACCATACCCGCTCAAAGCAAGACACCGCTTTTTATCAACAATTATCAAGTTCGCCATTCTCTTCTAAGGTATTTTTTTACTTCGACGGCGTACCAGAAGCCAAAGGCCATAGCGTTGAAAGCGCCTTAGCCTCCTTCACAGATAATACCCATTTATATACGTGCGGCCCTGGCGGATATATGGATTATATTTTTAGCACCGCCCAGAATTTACATTGGAAAACTGAAAACCTGCATAAAGAAGTCTTTCAAGCGCAGCCAAAACCAACTGAATCAGGTGACAAGCCCTTCAAACTAATTCTAAGTCGCTCGGGCATCGAAATCGATGTAGATGTCCATCAAAGCGCACTTGAAGCCATAGAGGATGCCGGCGTTGATATCGACATGTCCTGCGAAATGGGGATATGTGGTGCTTGCTTGACCACCGTCATCGAAGGTCAGCCAGACCATAGAGACGAGTTCTTAACAGCTGATGAGAAGTCGAAAAATAATCAATTCACGCCCTGCTGCTCACGTGCATTGAGTGATTCATTGACCATAGACCTATAACCTAAACAAAAGTATTGCCACATAATTTATGAACAGAGCTTTTTGGTCGCCTCTATATGTCGCTAATTGCTCTGTTAGCAACCGCTTAACTGCGACCATGGCGCAACAATAACTTACGGTAAAGCACGTTCGACCAGCTTATTAAGACTTCCATCATGCTGAAACCCTGCAGAGTCTGCCAATGGGGTTTCTAGGGGTGGGAAGCAACCGAATAATTGCTCGATCATAGGATCAACATCGTAACGCACCAGTTCATGCGCCTTTTGCTGGTAAACCGAGCCTATTGCTGATACTAACTCAGCCATACTAAAACAAAGCGTTGGTAGGGTAAATGTCCTCCCTGCCTCCATTTTGCTCTCTTCTACGACGGCCGCATGCATCAAATTTTCGACCACATTCGGTAATGACGATGCCCACGTTTTTGCCTCGGGAGACATCGGACAGACAAATGCGTGCCCTTGTGAGACTTGCCTAATGATGTCACTCAGAAAAGCTGACAGCTGCCCCGTTTCTGCAGGTGGACGAGCCAAAACACCAGGCAAACGCAGAGAGCGACCATCCACCCAGCCTCGGCGACTAAAGTCACTAATCATCACTTCACCTACCACCTTATGAGCGCCGTAACTCAATTGCGGGTTGAGTGGAGTGGCATCAGTAACTCGGTCAGGCAGTTGACCAAACACAGCAATACTACTGGCAAACACCAACCTAGGTTTACCCTGACCTGCCAGCGTCTGCCTTTTGCAGGCCTCTAGCAGTGTGATAGTGGCATCAATATTTACTTGACGCGCCAGCGCTTCATTCTGTTCTGCCATACCACCGGGAATACTGGCCAGATGAAAAATAACATCTATGGATGACTGTTTAAGAAGCTCAGACAACCATGTCTGATCAGCCAAGTCGCCGCTGTGCATTGCTATGGTTACGTTTTTCTTTACCGGCTTTGAGGGGAATGCGCTATCAAAGTGGCGATCGATCAACGTCAGTTCAGAAACGGCTTTTACCTCCCCTTCGCGTTTAAGCGAAGGGGGCATAGAAAGCAGGTAGTTGGTCAACGCTTGACCAACAAACCCATTAGCACCAGTGATTACAACATGCATGATGTGCCCTTTTTACTCTTTTTAAACGGAGGTGTTGGGCACAACTTTTTGCTCTATCACACCAAAAGGGCCTTCACGGCCGTCATCGAACACCGCTTGCATTCTCACCTTGTCACCAAAGCGCATAAATTGTGTTTTGATGTCGCCTAAGTCAATTTTTTCAATGACTCGTCGCTCAGCAATACATGCAGAACCCGCCGCTCTTGATTTATTAGATACGGTACCAGAGCCTAGTATGCAGCCAGCGGTCAGTTTCCGACTTCTTGCCGCATGCGCTATTAACTCAGGAAACGAAAAGTTCATTTCGCTGGCATGAGGCTCGCCAAAACGCTCATCGTTCCAAGTCACGTTCAGGTGCATATTGACACGGCCATTTTCCCAAGCGGCACCTAACTCATCCGGTGTTACGGCTATTGGTGCAAAACTTGACGAAGGCTTAGCCTGTAAAAAACCAAAGCCCGAGTTCATTTCTCGGGGGCCTAATGCTCGCAGGCTCCAATCGTTAATTTGAACAATTAATCGTATGGCTTGGGCCGCCTGCTCAACAGAAGCAGACATGGGAACTTCGGCCATCACGACACCAAACTCCCCTTCAAAATCAATTCCGTCAGCCTCGCTCGGCATTGGGATATCAACGGTTGGCCCCTGAAAATCATCGCTGGCTCCTTGATACATAACCGGAATTGTATCGAAGTCGGCAATAGGGTCTGTATTAAACGCTTCTTCCATTAATTTACCGTGATTTAAAAACGCTGAAGCGTCCAGCCACTGAGGGCTTCTCGGTAAAGGCGCGCTACAAACTGAGGGCTCAAAATCAAATGCATTGGTTAGCAGGCCATCATTCAACTGTTGATATAAAGCTTGTAAGTCTGCCTCTACGGCTTGCCAGTTTTGAACAGCCGTTAATAAGTTAGGGGCGATGGCTGAAGCATCGACAGCCTTACGTAAATCGTTAGAAACTAAATGTAAACGACCATCTAATGTACCATCAGGTAATGTTGCAAATTTCATGTAATCTCCTTGTTCCGATAAACCTGATTTATGCGATAGCTTTAGCTAGTTGGTCGTCATATTGCCCACCTACTAGAATGAACAAAATACGGCACATCTTTCCAGAGCGATTAGCCCAGGCATGATTGGTTCCTCTTTGAACAACAACACTACCCGGCTTTAAGACGGCTTCATCTTTATCAACAATGAGTGTTAACTCGCCTTCTATCACGATGCCGTAATCAACTGATTCCGTGCGATGCATCAGAGGATGCGGGGAATCGTTTTTGACAGTTGAAAGGTTTTCATCACCCACACTCGAAAACATATCTTTCATTTTTTCGTGGCCGTGCTGTAAGTACTCTTGCGTGTCCGGTGGAATATCAACAAATCGAATACGCGTACCTTCTTGTGGGGGCGGCAATACAACATCCCCTAGCGTGGGATCGACTTCAGTGGCACTAATCGGCGCTGGAGTCTTACTGGTATTCCACACTTCATGAAAACGAGTGCCGGGAACCGCCTCAAGGTCTACAACCGTTTTTAAAGGGCTATTATCAATAATAACCGCGTGGCCATTCTCATCATGCCCAGTGACCACTCGGTAAATGTCAGGAAAGCTCATAAACCAGCCTCTTAAAAATAAAAAAAAGCAGCGATCTCGGATCAGGAATCACGCTGCCCAAAGGATGCTAGATAGGTTGGCTCAGCGCGATAAGAGACTCTTTCATGATATTAGAGTGCTCTTCCTTATCACCTCCATGTATCTCTATGCGAGAAAGTTGAGCTGAGTTTTCAACCACTAATCGGCAGCGCTCCCAACGACGCTTAAAAAAGTTGTCTAGAGCCGTATCAAGCTCATTTGTTTTTATCAATTCTTCTGCGAGCACGATTCCACTTTCGATACCAATACCAGCACCCGAAGCCAAATGTGGTGTAGTAGCAGCAACCGTATCTCCAATCATGACTAGACGCCCACGGTTCCAGGAATCTTTTACCAGCACATTAGCTAACGGGCGGTAATCAATATTCGCTGTTTCTTCATAAGCATGAGGTATAAGTGATTGAACCGTGGGATTAGGAAACTCTTCCATTAACTTGGCAAACCTTTCAGGCCAAGTGGCGCGGTCCATCCGCTCTTTGATAGGACGGTCTTCGGTAATAAACATATACATGTGGGTATCTGAGACGGGATTAACACCCAGCTTCAAGTGGTTACCAATCCACATATTGACTCGCTTAATCTCTGGTGGCCGCGGCATAATGGCTCGCCAAACACCTTGACCAATGTATTCTGGCTCGGGTTCTTGCGGGAAAAACTTTTTACGTAAGCCGGAGTTAACTCCATCCGCTCCAACAACTAAATCGTATTCTTGAGAGGTGCCATCCGTAAACTCGACTTTGGCACTCTCATTAGTCAATGTAATCTCTTTATAGGTACACCCTAGTCGTACATTTACACCAGAAGCGATGGTCGTCTCGGACATGATTCGAGCCAGTGTTGGCCTAAAAATCCCCCCACTTCCACCAACGCTAGACCCTACGGGGCTAGGGGTAGGTAGCTCCATTAATAAAGGCCCGTGGGCTAAGTGCATACTTACACCATCAGTGACACAACCTTTTTTTACAACTTCTTCATAAAGGCCAAGCGTTTCAAGTGCACGCAATGTAGCACCATTGATAGTGATCCCAGCACCTAGCTCACACCATTCAGGGTCGATCTCCACTAGATCCACTTTAAAGCCATTGCGCCGCATACTAATCGATGCCGACATCCCGGAAAAACCACCACCAATAACCAACACGCTGTTTACAGCTGACATAGGCTTACTCCCATTAATTTTTATTCTTTTCTAAATCAGTGCGTGAAACCGAAGCATTACCCTCAGCATCAACGCAAATAACAATTTTTTTTAGCCGTTGTCCAAGACAAGGGCCTTGAATACAAAGCCCTGTTTTAGGTTCAAACAACGCTCCATGTGCATGGCAACATACATAGCTTTTAGCACTATTCATGTAGGCATCTTTTCGCCATGCCATGGGTGCCCCGTTAATATGCGGACATGCATTACGCCACCCAAAAAGCTGTCCATCTGACTTAACAACAAAAAAAACATCGTTGCCGTCATCATTGGTAAGAAAGCCTCTTGCACCTCCTTCCTCTAAGTCCTCAAGATTACCAAGAGGGTAACGGTCAGATACCTCGTTCATACAGTGACTGCATTTTTAGCTTCAACCGGTTGGCTGATGACATTAGGTTTTAAAAGAAAATGCGCTAGGGCAGGCAGCAAGATCAAAGCACCTAGCATGTTCCACAAGAACATAAATGACAGTAGCAACCCCATATCGGCTTGGAATTTAATCGGGCTGAACACCCAAGTAATAACACCGACCGAAAGCGTCACCCCGGTTAACATCACCACTTTTCCGGTAAAGTTCAGTGCTTTCAAATAGGATTGGGACAGACTGTGCCCTTCCCTTAGGCCGACTAATGTTATGGACAAAATATACAAGGCGTAGTCAATCCCGATACCTACACCAAGAGCAATAACGGGCAATGTGGCAACTTTTACACCCATCCCTAGTTGCACCATCAACGCTTCAACCATAATTGATGTCAGCATCAGCGGTAGGATTGCAACAATAACCGCCTTGATCGATCTAAAGGTCACAAACGACAGTAAACCAACGGCGCCATATACCAAGAACAGCATTTGATACCAGGCCGCTTTAACTGAAATATTAGTGGCTGCTTGAATACCAGCACTACCGGCAGCTAAGAGGAACTGAACCTGATCGGTATCATTTTGAGCAGCAAAATTCTCTACATGATTAACAACATTGGTTAATGTATCTGCTTTGTGATCTTGTAAGTAGACATACAAGGTTAATAAATTGCAGCTGTCATTATATAAACCGCGTGGCGCGCCAGCTGTCATGTAATTCAGCATGCTCTGGTTAGGTAAAAACTCATACCATTTAGGGTTGCCTTCATTAAGCCCTGACAAAACCCGTCGTGATAAAAGTGCTAAGGAGTTAGTAGATTCGACGCCAGGCAATTGTTTGAGCTGCCATTCTAATGTGTCAATTTTATTGAGTGTTTCGTATTGAGAACACTCGCCATCAGGCGTCTTAATCATGATGGCCAGCACATCACTTGAAGCACCATAGTGGTCGTTCATAAATGCGACATCGTTGTTGTAGCGGCTGTCTTTTCTCAGCTCTGGCGCGCCCTGATCAAGATCGCCTATCTTCAGTTGCGTGCTAAGTGCAAAGGCACCAATGGTGAGAAAGGCTCCTCCAACAAGCGCCCCTATAGCCCACTTACGTTGCGTAAATTTATCTAAAAAAGCCCATAGTTTTGGTGCTTGTTTTATATCGTAGCCCGCACTTTCATTAATAACACTGCGTTTAGCAGCACGAGGACTCACACCCACATATGACAGCAAAATTGGTAATAAAATAAGGTTAGTAAACACCAAAACGGCCACACCAATTGAAGCAGCTACAGCCAATTCTTGGATGACTTTAATGTCAATAACCAGTAATACAGCAAAACCAACCGCATCGGCTAATAACGCAGTTAAACCTGCCAAAAATAAACGGCGAAACGTAAAACGAGCGGCGACAAGCTTGCTATAACCGCGTCCGATGTCTTGCATTATGCCGTTCATTTTTTGAGCGCCATGGCTCATTCCGATGGCAAAAACTAAAAATGGGACAAGGATAGAATACGGGTCTAAAACATAACCCAATGTTGGTAGGATACCCAGTTGCCAGACCACCGCTAAAATAGATGCCGCTACAACTAACAACGTAGATCGAACACAGCGTGTGTACCAATAAACCATACCCGTAGCGATAAGCACGGCAAGAGCAAAGAAAGAGAGTACAGCCTCAACCCCTTCGATCAAATCCCCCATTACCTTAGTGAAACCGGTAATATGAACCTCTACACCTTTGTCTTGGTATTTAGTTCTCAGGTTTTCTAAAAGATCAGAGTATTTAGCGTAATCCAACGGCTCGCCAGTAGAGGCTTCACCTAAAAGCGGCATATAGATGATCGTTGATTGACCATCAACGGCGATTAGCTGCCCTATTTGACCTGAGCGCGCTACATTGTTTTTTAGCTGATCAAGGCTGGCAGGCGATCCGTCATAATCGTCTGGAATAACAGGCCCGCCATCAAGACCTTGCTCTGTTATACCTATCCAACGTGTCGAAGGAGTCCATAAAGACTTCATCTGTACACGATCGACGCCCGGCAACAAAAAAACTTCATCACTCATTTGGCGTAATATATCAAGGTACTCTGCCTGATAGATCGAACCCTTAGGGTTCACCACGGCTATCCTTAACGCATTACCTAACCCAGTTAATTCCTGCTCATACGTCAAATAGTTTTGTATGTATTCTTGGTTTTCCGGGAGCGTTTTTTCAAAGCTGGCATTAATCGTTAGCTTGGTAGCCTGCCATGCGAAGAAAACAGTCAACAAACTACAAATAAGAATAACGACTATCCGGTTATTGAATAGAACTCTTTCAAGTAATGATCCGGTTTGCGGATCAAACTCAGCAGTGCTTGCTGTTGAGGGGGATGGTTGATACTTCATTTTGCACTTCCTGAATCAAGAGAGATAGCGCCATTAATACTTAGCGCAAGCACATCGCCGTCTGATTTTTCCAAGATAAAGGTCAGAGGCGGTAAAGGTTTCTGATTCACTGGGACAAGGGTCGAATTTTTTAACCGAAGCAATAACCCTGCCTGGTTTGCAAATACCAACTGTCCATCTGAGTCAATTAAGGAGGCGGTAATAGTGGCCGGTATAGGGTTAATTAACTGCTTCCAATTTGCACCGTTGTCCTCTGAGACAAGCGTGTTACCTCGCAAACCAGCAAGCACTATTTGGTTCGCATCTGGTAGCTGAGCGGTGAAAAAACTACCTTCATAAGGCGTTTCAATGGTTTCGAAAGAATCGCCATTATTATTGGATAGAGCCACAAAACCTTGTTCACCGGCGATCAATATCCGATTCCCTTGCTTACGAACACTGTATAAGTGCAAACCAAACGGGTTATCGATCCGGGACATCCATGAATTCCATGTTTGGCCACCATCAAGACTTTCAAAGGCGAACCCATACGCACCCACTACCACTAGGTGCTCGGGGCTAATCAGTAACACATCAAGGAAAGGCTTATCTGGGCCATCATCCATCAAAAAACGAGCCGTTTCAGCGGCTTCTTGATCATCCTTTAATAAGGCATCGGTCAATAGAGACTCAACTAACGTGTTACCGTTTAGCAGAACCTTCCAGCTTTCACCACCATCGGTGGTTCCTAAAACGCTCCCACCATGACCTATGGCGTAACCGGTATGTTCATCAGCAAACGCCACACCGGTTAATGTCACACTGATCGGCGAAGGTACTTGGCGCCATGACTTTGCTTGATCATCGGATAATAAAATAAACCCCCGCTCCCCAACAGCGACCAAGGATTTACCGACATGCGCGCTAGCCAGCAGTACAGAACGTTGCCCTAGTGTGGATATTTCAGAAGGACGTTCGATTGCATCCTTAACAGCAGCGATCGACGCTTCATTCTGACCCAGCAGAGAGATACCCAAAGCAATTATCAACAAACGATGCCGGTTAGGTACGAGATACTTATGCACTAACTTGTTAACAATGTTCATATTTAATTGCCTCCCAACGCCAACTCTGACTTGGTAGAACTGGCTTGGCCCGCAAAGAACCGCGTAAAACAGATTAGCGTAATGGTTCCGAGTACCGCTACCGCTATTCCTATCCCGTGATAACCCACTAACTTAACGATAGTACCGCCCAAAACCGGCCCTATAGCAGCGCCAGACATTATCATGGCGGGCGTGGCTGCTAGTGCTCTACCCGATGTATCCAACTTAGCCACTAGGCCAAAGAAAAAGGGGTGCACAAAAATCAAGGCAGCCACAAAGAAAGCAGCCGATGCAGCATAAAACACAAAGCCGGTGGCATTCATCATGATGTTAGACAAGATCACCTGCAGAATAGGCATTACAAAAAGGACGATCCGTGGCGAAATTTTTTGCTGAAAGATACCCGCACAAACCGCGGCTATAATATTGATTAGCGCCAAAGCAATAAGCACCATGGTTATACGATCGGTGCCAAAATCGCGCTCTTGACCCACTCGCTCCATAAACGCAAAGGTCATCACTTGTGTTAGACCCATCAAGCTAAAGCCTACAACGCCATACCACACACAACTAGGAATCTTAGCGCTAGTCGGGCTCGTTACACCCTCTTTCTCTTGGGTATTTTTGGAATTTAAATCCATTCTTGGGAAAAATAATGCACACATGACACCTGCTATTACCATGGTTACACCAAAAATAGTAAACAGTGATTGCCCGCCCACAGACTGAATAACCTTGGGCGCGATTCCCATGAATAAAAAGCCCATAATCCCCAGAGCGAATCCGGCCATGGCAAATAATCTGTGAGGGTTTACGTAACGGGCTATGGTGCCATGCGCCATGCTCAGTGCGCAGCTTGCGCTTAAGCCGCCCATTGCATGTAAGGCCGCTAATTCTAAATAGACAGTGGTTTTAGAGGCTAAAAAGAAACAAACAGCGCTAACAAAAAACCCAGATGCAGCCACCAAACGGTGATTTAAACGTTTAAATTTAGGGGCGACTGTCAGGCTCGCTAACACAGCTCCCGCTAGGAAGAATGTTACTAAGCCTCCCGCTTCCTGGCTGTCAAATTGATAAAAAGCCACCAGCACCCCAACCCACAGCGGCATGGCGACCAAGTCAATCATGCCAGCACAATGAGAAATCATTAATGTGGCATTACCTTTAAACCCAAAACGGAAGCTCATAGCAAACCTCCTAGAATAGAGGTAATACTGGTGTGATCCTTAAAAGAATCAGCCCTACACTTCACAGACATCATCAACATATTCTTATCATCCACTTTGTTTATTGTTATCTTGTGGCAACAGTCATTTACTGTTGGAGGCTTCTTTTTTTAAGGTAGCCAGTGCATCCCAAGCTACCTTAAACAGCCTATTTCAAACCTTTTTTTATAGCTATTTGGTTCTTACTAATCATAATCTCCATTGTGTGGTGTATCTTTGCCCGGCGACCATTTTTCACGGTAGCGCAGTAAAAATGCTTGCGATGCGTCCGCACCCATAGGCGAAGTACGCGGCTCCCAGTTATGATCATGTAGGTCCATATCTGCATCCATTTCAATATGACACCCAAACGGGCTATTGAAATACCAGAACCAATTAGAACCAAATATATGACGACCAGGCCCCCAAAATGCTTGGTAACCTTTCTCAACAAATTGAGATCCGTTCTGCATTACTTCTGTTGGACCGCCAAAATGGAATGTGAAATGCTCTACACCTTTCATGAAAGGAGGAGCGCCAATTAAGAAGTGCGTGTGATGATCGAGCGTTCCGGCTGGCTGCAAAAACGGCCCAGCTCCCTCAAAGCGGTCGGTGCATCGAAAACCTAAGCGCTCTACATAAAACGCTTCAGCCTTAACTGGGTCAGGAACAAAGTAAACGATGTGTGATAACGTGCGTGGCCTAATTGGGCCCGCTTCAGTATTTATAGCGCGATGATTAACTGGCCTTTGGAAAGGTGAGCCAGGTACATTGGCTATCTCGCCTGATAAATTAACTGCTTTACGCTGTGTTACTTGGAAGCCAATCACAAACCCAGAATCATCAGTTGATTCAATAGAACCGTCAGCCAGCTGACGTACGTCTCGGTCTCTACTCAACTCAACACGAATAGCCTCTATAGTGCTTTCGTCAGCGACACCCATAACCGTTTTACGCATCATACAGCCATTGCCTATGCTGGCAGGCAAGCTATCATCATCAGTATGGGCCAATACAACCGCAGTTCCGTCTAAGGCTTCAAAGCGGCCACCCGCTTCTGTAACACCTACCGGGATTAAGCCGTAATCTGTTAAAAACGTTGAGCATGCTGCCACATCGTCGACACCAAAAATAATGGTTTCTAACCCTACAATCTTCATTTTTATTATCCTTAGGCCGTATGACCTTGTAACGTCTCTGCCACCCAATCCGCGATATATGCTCCTGCATTTGCGGAGTTATCAAAGCTAGAGTGCTGTACCCCGCCTTCACGGTCCGTAAAAATTTTTAGCTCACGCTTTGGGCTATTAATGAGTTGTTCGTAAGTACGATGAGCCCATTTCAAAGGGATCTGAGAATCTTTTTCACCGTGAGTAACAAGAAACGGGACTTTTATGCGATCTAACACACCATCTAGGTGTACGTTTTCAGCAATTTCCATGAACTCATCCATATCTTTTGCACCCCACACCCAACGCACATGTTCCCAATAATGAGGAACAGGGAAGCTGCCTTCTTTTTCAAGACGACGTTTTTGGACATCACGCCAATCATGGTTAGCGCCCCAAACAACACCACAAGCAAAGCGAGGTTCAAATGCAACCGCACGCGGACAGTAGTAACCGCCTAATGAAACACCTTCCATGCCAATGCGTTTAGCATCAATTTCATCTCGCGCTTCCAACCAATCAACAACACGGCTAGCCCAATGCTCGCTGTCGTAGCGGGCGGTTAGCCCATGTAAGCGAATGGCTTCACCCGTGCCGGGTTGGTCCACAATAAGGGAGGAGACACCGCGCTGAGCTAGCCAACGAGGCATGCCAACGCGGTATTTCATTTCTTTGGTTGAGTCCAGACCATTCACTTGCACCAAGATAGGAGCTTTACCCTCAACACCTTCGGCACGTACATACAATGCAGAAAGATGCTTACCTTCATAAGGAATCTCAACGCGTTCACAGTTTTCTTTTGAGAGCTCAAGTCCCCGCGCGAAAATGCTCAAGAAACGCTGATAAAGCGCTTCACGACCAGGAGAACCATGACCTTGCAGGCGCTCAGCCGTTAAATAGTAGGTAGCGGCGCGGCCATATTTGTCACCCGCTGAAATTAAACGACCCCGTTCTTCATCTTCTGCTGCGAGCTCACACAATTTATCAGCCATGCGCTCCCAGCTTTCACGAAACGCTTTTGAACCCGCGGCATCTTTAGCCTTTGCTGCCTCTTGCAATGGCGCACACATTTCTTGGATTTCACCAATACGAGCGCCCATTTCTAAGGCAAGGTTAATGGATAAATCCCAAGGGTAGTTGGTAGGGAAATAACGAAACATAAAAACTCCAAAAAAGTGAGACTAAAAGGCGTAAAAGCTTCAGGATAAAATTTGTGTTTGAAAGCCAAGGAAAACCTAGGAAGCAACGTAATCACGAAGGGGGAGATGAAAACGTTACAACCTAGATGTATTTCACTACTAAACTAGCTCAGCTTTATCGGGTACCTTGCCTAGCCAAACCCTGCCCTGTAAACGTTGAGGTTGGAAGGCGCTCAACGGGTCTGCTTTGAAACTTCTTCTCATTCATAACGTTGGCTAGGTAAGCTTCTCCAGAAAGGAGGTTATAGAACCCCATCGTCCGCGCAATTGTTCCTGGGAAATCAGGCATTACATAGTTGAACTGATACAACGTTTTCCACAGATCACCGTTCGAGTCCCAGCGATCTCCCAAGGACGCTTGCCAAGTGTCTTCGTCAACATAATAAACACTGCGCACGGCCTGATGGCGCTTGCCTTCAGCCAAGGTTGCCTCAACCACCCAAACACGGTGCAGCTCCCAGCGAACGGCTTCTGGATTCAAGTGATTGCCGGTGATGAGATCCTCATCGCTATATTGCAAAAAGCGATTCATGTTGTAAGGGATCAGCAGCTCTTTTTTGCCTAATAACTTCCAATTAAAGAGCTCTGTTTTACCCGAGAAAACGCTTAACTCATCAAACGACATCAGACCAGCTGTCGCAGGGGTTGGCGTATCGCAACAGGCATTGGGCAGCTTACGAACACGTCGCTGACCGGACAAATAAACATAAGATTGGCTTTTGTCAGCATCTATATTTGTACGACCGACTATTCGCTCACCAGCACGGATTGGCGGGCCATAGTTTTCTAAATTAACTTCCCAAAAGTAGCCATCAAAGCTGTCACTACTGCCGTCTTTAAAGTAATAAGGCATTTGGTTTTTTAGAAAACCATCAGTCGTTAATACAACCTTGCCATTGGAAGTAATTTGATACTGATTGATTTCAGTTTCCCAGCTACTTCCTTTCCACGACAGACGGTGGTTGTTAATTACTTCCAAACCACTTTGTGGAATTGGGAATGGAACCCCCCCATAGGCCCCAGAAATATTATGGCCGTCTAGGGTCGCTTTTTGCGCATTCTGAGCCGTGAAGTCGTAAACCCAATCTGGAGCCACCGCCGTTCGATGCGTAGGATAAACATCAAGCCGATAAGAGTCGGGATACTTTTTCAGCATTGCTTTAATGCCATCGCTCAACTTATCTGCATACTGATCCATATTGCTGAACGTAACCGAATAAAGGGGTTTTTCATCTTTAAAAGGATCTGCCCGCTTACCTCCTGCTACTTCTCCAGGTATTTTTTGGTTAAAGCCCCCTGTCCATGCAGGGATAGATCCGTCAGCATTGCCTGCTTTTTCAGCCCCAAAAGGGGTTAGATCAGCCCCTAATCGCGCCGCTTCTTCCGGGCTAACAGCGGCGTGAGCCATCATTGAAAAACAACCTAGTACCGTAGATGCTACAAGAACACTAAGAGGATGTTTTTTATTGTTATTCATTGCATTCTCCAAAATTAGAAAGTGGTGCTTATAGAAGCGGAGATAAAGTTTCGGTCTTTAAGAGCCTGTTTATATTGAGCTTTTGGTGGTGAGCCCTCGTCATCCAAGAAGGCGCCTTTCGGGCCATAATAAGAAACGAAATTCAGCGAGGCATTCCATTTATTCAAGTACAATGCATTCACGCCAATGTTGATATCGCCGCCGCCATCAACACCAAAAGCAGGCCCTATAGCAGAAGATTTACCCCAAGTACGGCTAATACCAATAGACGGTGTTAAATCCAGCCCATCAAATACCTGCCTATAGGTAGGTCGATAAACGAGTCTCATACCAATAGCTGATTTATCAGCATTAGTGTTTAACATGTCTGCATTTTCAGTTGTTTTAAGGCGGGTATTCCAAGCAATTTCACCAAGAAAAGAAGCTTCCTGAGCAATAAAAGAAGGTACGTTCGCGATCCAGCTAAACTGCGCATGAGCGGTTTCACCCACGGCGTAGCCTGGGTTTTTATTGTTGTCGTACTGGTTAGGTACGTCGAATGTCTGACCTTTACTGGCTAATGGAGTGTTACGACGATACGAAACCTCCCCGGCCAAACTCCAACGGCCCACGGTTTTTGCAACACTGAAACCATAAGCTTCAATGTTTTCAGCAAATACCCAGCGGTAAGTACCCGAACCTGGGCCTGTCGGCATAAAGTAGTTATTACTCGGAGCGGTTGCATGATAACGAGTAGCATAGAGACCATAGTCAGTCTCAGTATCAAAATCTGAATAGCGCAACTGGATACCGTATTGCCCTGAATCAGATGCATCCATATCGTGTTCATTAATAAACGCAAAAGGACCAAAGGTATTAATTCGCTCGCCTTCTAATGCATCACCTGCCGACAAAAATGCGCCTGCCGGTAACAAACGAGATTTTTCCCACTCATATCCAACATAAGCACCTAACGACATAGATTCTGATAAAGGAACATCTAAAGACACTTTACCGGTAGGACGGAGTGTTTCTTTGAATTGAGAATTTGGGACAGATGATAACTTAACGACATCTACAGGCCCTTGACCACCAGCAATGCCATTACCGCCATAGAATAAACTTTCACCCCACAGCAAGGTGTGCCGACCAATTCGGATCGTCCCATCCATTCCATCTACAAAAGGGAAGCGTGCATACACGAAAGCATCTAGAATTTCGGCATCACCCCCCATCACCTCTTCTGCCTTGTCGGAGAATTCCTTCGCGGGTGTATGATTAGATGTGCCATCTACATTGTCGTTATCAGTCGAACCATGGTAGACATCATCGTACCAAGCAGCACCAGTAACGCGCACACCAAACCTATCTTTATACGAAGCATCAAACTGAGTTAATAAATCGAGACGGTTAGACACCATGCCTTTATCAAAGTTATTGTTACCATCATTTTGGTTTTTATTAGAGTCACCATCAGTTAAGGCCGCTGAGGCATCTTTAACACGAAATGATGTACTGTATTTGATGGTGTTATCCAAACTAATTCTAAGGTCAGGGTTACCTGTCTCAAAATTAAAGGCGTATGCACTGCTCGCACTTGAGGCAATAGCTAAAGCAACTAACTTTAGCCTAAACGGCGTTTTAGTCATTATATTCACCTGCATTCCTCTGTATTTTATTTTTATCATTTAGGAAGCTTACAATTTAATTGACTTCAACCTTTCAGAAAAACCCTTTAAACTGAATCAACCATTCGATACCATCGAACGATAAAAATAATAAATTCGGAGTTTTTTCATGCGTTTTAAAAAACTTGATCTCAATTTGCTAGTAGCATTGGATACACTTCTTTCTGAGCAAAGCATCACGAAAGGTGCGCAAAAGTTAAACATGAGCCCATCCGCGTTAAGCAACTCCTTATCTCGGCTAAGGGAATACTTTGAAGACGATTTACTAACGCAAATTGGTAGGAAAATGGTGATTACCCCACTGGGCGAAAACTTAAAGGTGCAAGTACGTAATGCGCTGTACAACATAGAAAGTACTATTCTTATTCAACCTAGTTTCAACCCCCAAACCACCGACCGCATCTTTAGCATTTACTGCTCAGATTACACACAAACAGTTTTGGCCCCGCATGTGTTAGAACTTGTGGGCAAACAGAAAAGTACGGCTCGTTTTGAGTTCTTAGCCCAAGTCGAAAAGCCTGACGAACAACTCGAGCAAGGCACAGCTGACTTATTAATCATCCCTTCAAACTTTGTTTCCAAGCAACATACCAGTGAGGTACTACACGAAGAGGAGTTTGTTTGCGTTGTATGGAAGCACAGCCAAATAGCAAAGGGAGAACTCACACCCGAAAAATATGCAGAAGCCGGTCATGTTTTGATGCGACCCGCTGCTGTTAAAAAGGACTTCTTTGAAACCGTTTTTGCGCCAAAATACAATATAAATCGCCGATTAGTGGCTACCACTTCAAGCTTTGCGTCTCTCCCTGCCTTAGTGATTGGTTCTGAAAATATTGCAACGATACACGCGAGGCTGGCCCAAAAAATGTCAAAAGTTTGGCCTCTGAAAATACTGGCATTACCCTTTGATATACCACCGATGAAGCAGTCTGTTCAGTGGCATCAGTATAGAAATAATGACGAAGGATTAATGTGGTTGATTCAAACGCTAAGGGAAGCAACAACCAATATGGACTTAGAGCAAAAGGTCTAAAGCGCCCTAGGGATAGACGCTACGCAACCGGCAACCTTGAGTGGACGAAAGCAGTTAAGAATAAAATCGTTTCTTAATTTCTTGCTTTACTTTTTTAATAGGTAATTGATGGTGCAACATCTCTAACGTGTCGGCCATGCGTGGAACAGCGTGGGAAAAATGGACTTTAAAACCTTCACATAAGTAATTGCGATTTTGACGTCCATCGCTAGACACTTCAAACCGATGCTTAGGGCAACCGCCATGACACACATGGCGGACCTCACACGCTAAGCAGTCCGTACTAATATTAGTCAATTTATCTTGTCCAAACTGGAGATTTTGCGGCAAATTGACTAAATCAATTAACGACGTTTGATTTACATTACCCAGCTTATGTTCTGGATATACGTAATGATCGCACGAGTACACATCACCATTGGATTCCATTGCAAGTCCATTGCCGCACGTTTCGCTAAAGACGCAAGCGCCTGGACGCCCCGCCATTTGGCTCATCGTTTGCTCAAAGTTCATCACAAATATTTTCCCTAGATCATTTTTAATCCAGTGATCAAAAATCGCATTGAGAAATGAACCATAAGCCTTAGCAGGCACAGACCATTCGGCCAAGTTTGACTCGCCGTTGAAGGTAGGCTGGATCAGTGTAAGTCCGTTACTGTCGGGCAAAACCGCTTTGCGCTCTACTAAAGGAATGAACTGCATGTATTGGCTGCCAATACGCTTAAGAAAAGCATAGACATTTAAGGGACGTTTCACATTTTCGGCATTTACAACTGTGAGGGTATTAAAATCCACCTGATATTGTTTGAGCAACTCAATACCTTTAAGCGTTTCGTCAAAAGTGCTTTTCCCTTTACGCGATAGACGATAGGTATCATTACTAATCCGATCACCATCAATTGATATACCAATCAAAAATTGGTGTTCTTTAAAAAAAGAGGCCCATTGCGCATCAATTAACGTCCCATTTGTTTGCAACGAATTTACAATGCGTTTAAAGCCTTTGTATTTTTCTTGAAAATCAACTGCTTGACGAAAGAAATCAAGACCAAGCAAGGTCGGCTCACCACCTTGCCACACAAACTCAACAACCTCGCTTTTTTGGGATTGAATCTGATCACGAATATAATTCTCTAATGTGTCGTGATTCATGCGCCATTGTTTTTTCCTATTTGGATATAACTTCTCTTTTTCCAAATAGAAGCAATAAGAGCAATCAATATTACACACCGAGCTGCTCGGCTTAGCCATCACGCCAAAGTTATTAATTCGCACCATCAGATCAATCCCGTCTGTATCAAGATATTAACCTATCGCCCATTTGCCGAAGCGGCATGTTCTAACACATTATTATCACGAAGATAAACTTGATAGGCTTGTTTCATCTGCTCGACAACCTCAGGATGAGTAGCCGACAAGTCCCGAGTTTCCGCCCTATCCGTGGATAAGTCGTACAGTGAAAATGGTACATCTTTCCTGAAGACTGGCGTTTTCGATAATGGAGCCTGCTGGGCTAATTTCCAGTTATCCTTCACAACATAACTAGCACCTATCAATTCGTCAGCAAATACCGTTCCTTCAGGGTGGACTGCAGAAAACGCTTCAGGCTTTTGTAAGCTTGAGAGGAAAGAAACTCCTTTAGGCTCAAAAATTTCTTTGCCTTTATACACTGAACCCGGCACCTCAACTCCTGCAACGTCTAACACCGTCGGGAAAATATCCGTTACTTGCAAACGAGCATCAGAAGTCGGCCGCTGCTCAGCTTGATGATTCAACTTAACAATCAACGGAGACGCAGTTCCACCTTCCGCACCGGTAAACCCTTTAAAAAAGCGGAATGGCGCCGAGCTCACTTCAGCCCAACGCGGACCGTAAGCGACAACTGAGCCTGGTTTTCCCATGTTCTCTAGCGACTCATCAACTTGTGTCCCCGGTATCGGCAACATAAACGCTGGTGCCGCCTCGGCTCCATTATCAGACATAAAAATAATGAATGTATTATCATATTCACCTATGTCTTTGAGATGAGAAATCAACCGGCCAACATGATGATCTAAGTTGGTCACCATCGCCGCATAAATTTCCATAGCCTTTGCTTCTTTTTGCTGCTCCTCTGGGGTTAGATCGTTCCAGCTTTTCGGACCTATAGCCCCAGGGCTAGGCTCTGATACATTTTTTAGCAAGCCCAGCTCTTGCATCCGAGCTAGTCGTTTTTCTTTAACAACCTCATATCCTTCATCATAGCGCCCTTTTTGCTCATCGATAAAGTCTTGTGGTGCTTGTAAAGGCCAATGCGGGGCAGTGTATGCCGCATACGCAAAAAACGGTTTGCCATCTTCCTGACTCGCATCGATGTAACTTAACAATTTATCCGTAAAAAATTCAGTTGAGTAAAAATCTTTAGGTAACTCTTTAGCAGGAAAAACTCGGTCATCCTCAGCATAAAGAGTTAAATCAAGCGGCGTAGGGATTTGTGGCGGCGCATAGTGAGCTCCCGCTCCGTCAACCAAAGAAAAAGATTTTTCAAAACCGCGCGCATAAGGCAAAGCGCTTTCTTTCAATCTATACCAACGCTTTTGCTTTTGGGTTGGGGCCAACACATCAAAGGCCAAGTGCCACTTGCCGACCATGTAAGTATGATAGCCAGCATCAGACAATAGCTCCGGCATAGTAACCGTCTTCTCGCTTATGTAACCGCGATAGCCGTCTGGTATGTTGTCAAATGTGTATGTATTCGACTGGCCCCACGGAGCACTTAGCGGTTTATCCCTGACAATATTAAGACCAACAACCTCAGCCATATTCCCTAAGCCCGCCAAGTGATGATCAACTCCCGTCATCAAACTTGCACGTGTTGGTGAGCAAACAGCAGCTGTGTGGAAGTTTGTTAGCATTCGACCTGTCGAGGCTAATGAATCGATGTTGGGCGTCTGGATTTCACTACCAAATGCACTTAAATCAGAATACCCCAAATCGTCAGCCATAATGACCAAAATATTAGGGCGTGTATCCTCACTGTTTGATTCAGCTTGCGATGTAGCAGATAAGCTTATTAATGATGCCGCGACTACTCCCGCGCAAAGCTTTGGAACATTGAAACGCGGCTTAAAAAAAGACAACGGGCTAACGCCATTGCTGCGATTGTTATCAATCATAGAATTACCCAGTACTGATGATTATTTATTTTTATTCGCATTAACGCTAACAGAAAAGAAAACCAGAACAAGTCCTTAAAACTGAACTCAAGTATTGATGAAATCGAACCATCATGGACCACGATCTTTAATGGCAGTATGGGAAGGGCAATACATGGAGGATTAAGCGTTGTAAAAGAGCTGGAGCGCTGATAAAAAAGCACAAAAAAGCCTAACTAAAAAACTGATTTCTCAGACCCTTAGTTAGGCTATTTTGAAGTGGTAGCGGGAACAGGATTTGAACCTATGACCTTCGGGTTATGAGCCCGACGAGCTACCAGACTGCTCCATCCCGCATCAACTTGGGGCGAATACTACAGACCAGTTAACCAGTACGCAAGCTTTGTTTACAAAAAGATTACTTATCCAGCGATCGGCCGCTGAATAAGTAATAAACATGCTAACTCAGCTTATGGACACATCTGTCCACCGTTAACATCGAGGATTTGTCCTGTGATATACCCACTGCAGTTATGAGACGCAAAAAATGCAAATGACGGGGCCATTTCTTCTGATAAACCAAAGCGACCAAAAGCAATCGTTGATGCAATTTTCTCTTTTAATTCGTCACTCTTATCAGCATGGAAATCAGTGTCGATTGTACCGGGGGCGATAATGTTAAAACGGATATTATCCTTAGTGTACTCTTTGACCCAATTACGATGAACATTGTGTAACCAAGCTTTAGAAGCGGCATATAAGCTGGCCCCTAAACCGCCACCTTCGCGACCCGCTATTGAGCCAGTACTAATAACCGAAGCCGTGGTGCCTGACTCTGCCGCTGAAGAACGAAGGTAAGGGATAGAATACCGTGTAACCATTAATGCCGACCGAGCATTGAGATCCATAACCTTGTCATAAAACGCATCATCAATATCTTCTAAACTCGAACGGCCTCCGAGGCCTCCCGCATTATTGATTAGCACATCAATGCCACCAAACTCCGCTACAAAACTATTTACCAGCTTCTCACATTCACTCGATTGGGTTAGATCCGCGGGAATAAAAATCACATCGCCTTCATTACCTAGCTCACGTACTTCTTTCAAAGCCGACTCGGCCGCTGGGCTCAAGGCTCGACCATTAATGGCCACTTTTGCCCCTTTATGAGCAAACAATTTCGCAACGGCTAAACCAATACCAGCTGTAGAGCCTGTAATAAGAACTCGCTTACCTACTAAATCACCAAACATTACATACTCCTTAATTTATTTTTATTTGTACTACAATATGGCTAATATAAATTTAAAATTTTCAGACTACAAGCCATTACCAGGACAAATCGATTTTTTTTATTATTTTGGCAAAAAAGCAGAAGTTAATGGTCTGCTGGGTACTAGCGCTCCCACAAAATACCTGATTCTTATGGCTAGAATTCAGATTTAAACATACAAAAAGTGCGGGAAATTAAGGGAAGGTACGCACTCCTGTGCTAAAATTTGTTAGCTATCTTGGCAATTTGTGTTATTTATTGACAAAAAATTGACTGCTACCTCCCAGTAAAGGACATTATGACTAATAATTTCAGTACCATTTCCACCTCGTCAAGAAGTTTGCATGTGCAAGTTGCACGTACAATTGCGCGTCGAATTTTATCGGGCGAATTAGCTCAGGGGTCTATAGTTCCTAGCGAAATGGCATTGTGTGAGCAGTTTGGTGTAAGCCGAACAGCACTGCGTGAAGCAATAAAATTACTAACTTCAAAGGGTTTATTAGAATCACGCCCTAAAATTGGCACTAAAGTTGTTAACCGGGCTTATTGGAATTTTTTAGACCCTCAACTCATTGAGTGGATGGAAGGCCTTAGTGACTCTGAAGAGTTTTGTTTGCAGTTTTTGGGGCTAAGACGCGCTGTAGAACCTGAAGCCTGCGCATTAGCTGCAGTTAACGCAACGGCTGAACAACGAATAGAGCTGTCGGAAACCTTTCAAAAAATGGTCAAAATCGCAGAAAATTTTAACCAGAAGGCTTGGACAGCGGTCGATTTGAAGTTCCATCGACTAATCTTTAACTCGACCAATAATGACTTTTACCTCCCCTTCGGTAACATTCTTACTACCATGTTTGAAACGTTTATTATTCACTCTTCCAGAGACGGGGACGTTTGTCTTGATGAGCACCGGTTAATCTACGAAGCTATTATGGCGGGCAATGCAAAGCTTGCTAAAGAAGCCTCCCTAGATCATCTCCAATCCAACAAGCACCGGCTTCCAGAAAAGAGCATCGCTTAACACGCCTATTTACCCTATCAAGCCTTTTAATCATCCCTACCAAACTGTTTTAAAAGGCTTTTTTATTCTTCCCCTCCCCACGCCCTTTCAGCTTAAGTGCAACTTGGTGTAAACCCTTCGCGCCCAACACGGTTTACTTCGTGCAATGAGGCTCGTTCTCACATCAATAAATATTATAAAATAATACAATAACACTATTGTGAATGTTCGATAGATACGGTAAAACTTTATACCACTCACTATAAAACTGCTTTTTGTAAGCAACTAATAAAAAAAGAGGACAAAAATAATGAGAAAAACTCTTATTGCATCAACCGCTATTGCCAGTCTGATTTTTTCCGGTTCAGCCTTGTCTGCTTGGACGGGATGGAACATTCACAACAAGGACTACCCGATTACGGATGCCCTTGAATCTTTCATTAAGAATGCAGAAAAAGTAACCGATGGCCGAGTATCCGGCACCTTGTACAACGGTGCAGTACTGGGAAGCCAAGGCGATGCAATTCAAATGATGCAAATTGGCTCAGTTGATTTTGCAGGCTTTAACCTTGGCCCTATGGGTACAGCGATTCCCGAAGTTAATGTGCTTTCATTGCCGTTCATTTTCAAAGACGTAGACCATATGCACCGTGTCATGGACGGTGCTTTTGGTGAGCACTTGAGCGAAGCTATGTCTAAACACGGCATTATTTCATTGGGCTGGTATGACGCCGGGGCTCGATCGTTTTATAACCATGTAAAACCGATTGTTAACCCGAGTGATGTGGAAGGAATGAAGTTTCGAGTCATGAATAACGAGCTGTACGTTAGCATGATCGAATCCTTAAAAGGCAACGCGACTCCAATGGCTTTTAACGAAGTATATCAAAGCCTAAAAACAGGAGTAGTTGATGGCGCAGAGAACAACTGGCCGTCATACGAATCCACTAACCACTACGAAGTCGCCAAGTTTTATTCTAACTCTCAGCATTTGATCATCCCTGAATGCTTATGTGTGAGCACTAAGGCATGGGGAGCACTCTCCGAAGCAGACCAAGCTGCTCTTAAACAAGAGGCCACTAAAAGCGTCGCTATGCAACGTGAGCTTTGGAAAAAACGCGAAGCAGAAAGCCGCCAGTTGGTAATCGACTCGGGCGTTCAATTTAATGAAGTAGCTGATAAGGCCGCGTTTTCTGAGGCAATGAAACCCGTTTATGCTCAAGCCATTGAAGCGATCCCTGAACTGGAACCTTTTATTAAAGAGATTCAGAGCATCGATTAGGCGTCAACTAGCGAGAATGTAAGAAACGACATTCTCGCTTTTTTTATTTTGAGACACATCATGAATAATAAGAATATTCTGTATGTATACGACAAACTACTTGTATACATAAAAAGGGTTGCCAACATTGTCTCTGGCCTAGCAATGATTACCTTAGTGTTTTCATTTGCATGGTTAGTTTATGGTCGATATGTTCTAAATGACACACCAACATGGGTAGAACAACTCTCTTTGCTTCTCGTCATTACCATTAGTTTTCTCACCGCAGCGGTGGGTATACACGAGAGAACGCATTTAAGTGTAGATATTTTAACGCAGATGCTGCCTGTATCTGGTCAAGCTCTGGTGGGTATCGCCGCTGATATCATTATGGCCATTTTTGGATTGCTTATGGCAATCAACGCCGTCGATTTAGCGGAGTTCGCTTGGTCAAAGAAAATCCCGTTACTCGGCATAAGCGATGCCACCCGCTACTTCCCCGTTATTATTTCTGGCTCATTAATATTTGTTTTCTCCTTAGATCGAGTGGTCAGAACTATTCACCACCTAACTCGCACCAAACCTATTAGCCAGGAGAATAATTAAAATGGGCTTAGCTATTTTATTAGGTGTTTTTGCTGGCGTGATGTTAATGGGGGTGCCTGTCGCATTCGCTTTAGGCATCGCTGCTATTTCAGCATTCATGTACGAAGGCTTACCGCTAATGGTCGGTTATCAACGGATAGTCGCAGGTATGTCGACTTTTGCGTTACTGGCCGTACCTTTCTTTATTTTTGCGGGCGAACTCATGCTTCATGGAGGCATAGCAGCTCGACTTATTCGCTTTGCTTCTTCCTCGGTCGGCTGGATGCGTGGAGGACTTGCGCAGGTCAACGTATTCTCTAGCATGTTATTTGGGGGAATTTCAGGCTCTGCCGTCGCTGATATATCAGCGCTAGGCTCCCTCCTCATACCGGTCATGAAGGAGAAAGGCTACGATGATGATTTTGCTGTCAACGTTACAGTAACGTCCTCAATTGCTGGGATCGTTATACCGCCTAGCCATAATATGATTTTATTTGTAGTTGCTGCAGGTGGAGGCATCTCAATATCTAGCCTATTTATGGCCGGTATTGTCCCGGGTATTTTGATGTGTTTATTACTCGCTTTTGTCGCGCGCTGGATAGCCATCAAAAAGAAATTCCCTACTGAGCCTTTCGTTGGATTCAAGATTTTAGCGCTATCATTTTTAGCTTCAGTGCCCGGCCTAATAACCGCGATTATTGTGGTTGGCGGTACATTATCTGGCGTCTTCACCGTAACAGAGTCAGGAGCTATTGGTGCGGTTTACGCCATGATTGTCGCGTTCTTTGTTTATCGTTCGATGACGGTGAAAGCTTTTTGGGCTGCCGTGTCAGGGTCAATAAAAACTACCGGCATGGTAATGATTTTGATTGGCTGCGCTTCAGCGTTTGGTTACATGCTCGCTTTCTATCAAGTACCTGCCGTGCTGTCTAACCTTATCACTTCCATATCGGATAACCCGATTGTCATCTTGATATTATTAAACCTATTGCTACTGCTTTTAGGCATGATCATGGATATGGCTGCCCTTATCCTCATTTGTACACCGATCTTCTTGCCTATCGTTGTGGGCTTCGGCATGGACCCCGTCCATTTTGGCATTATGATGATGATGAATTTAGGGCTTGGGTTATGCACACCGCCTGTAGGCTCTTGTTTATTCGTAGGCTGTGTTGTGGGTGGCGTGACTATTCAAAAAGCAGTTAGGACCATATGGCCTTTCTATTTAGCCATGCTAGCTGCGTTGCTATTAGTGACCTTTATACCTGCTATTTCCATGACACTGCCAAATTGGCTGGCCAACTAATCTAAACGGTGACTCCTCTCCACCTCCTTTAGCCAGTGAGCCTCTCACTGGCTCTTTTTTGGACAAGAAGAAGAGCTAACCAATGTTAACAAACTATCCACAGCTACTGACTAATTGCACTAATGCAGAAATCAATTTCACTAGCTGCATAATACTTAAGCGAAAGAAAACGACGGAGGCTAGATGTGAGCCCTTTTTTTAATTCACAACAACATACTTGGGATGATTTGGGCGGCGGTATTAAACGTAAGATTGTCGGTTATACCGACAGTTTAATGGCCGTCCATGTGTGCTTCGAAAAAGGAGCTATCGGCACACCTCATGCCCATGAAATACACGATCAAATCGGTTATGTCGTCGCAGGCAGTTTCGAAGCAGAAGTTAACGGACAAAAACAAATCATCAAAGCGGGTGATGCTTACATTGCCCATAAACACTTTATTCACGGGGCTGTCGCGCTCGAAGACAACAGCATATTACTGGACGTTTTCTCTCCATTACGTGAAGACTTTCTTCTTGACTAAATTGGCTATAGGTAACTTATGACAACATTAACTATTGCCTGCATCGGCGAGTGCATGGTTGAACTACAAACCAAAGAAGGTGATATAAAACAGTCTTATGGTGGAGATACGTTAAACACCGCTGTTTATCTATCACGACTTACAGCCCAGCACGATATTCAAGTCCACTATGTCACTGCATTGGGTATGGACCCTTTTAGCCATTCAATGATTGAAAGCTGGCGCCAAGAAGGCATTAATACCGATTTGGTCATGTGCTTAACCGACAAATGCCCTGGCATTTATTACATCGAAATCGATCATACCGGTGAAAGAAGCTTTTACTATTGGCGTAATGACTCAGCGGCCCGTTATTTATTTTGTCAGAAAGAAACCCCTTCTTTGTTGCAACAACTCATGCACTTTGATGCACTGTATTTAAGCGGGATTTCATTAGCTATCTTGTCAGAGCAAGATAGGGAAACACTCCTCACCTTTTTGAGCAGCTATAAGACACATGGCGGCAAAGTCTTCTTTGATAACAACTTTCGCAAACAATTGTGGCCATCACAGGAGGAAGCGATTTATTGGTATAATCGCGCGCTACAAGTGACAGATACCGCCCTGCTTACATTTGATGATGAGATAGAAATATACGGCGAGCATGCAATCGATGCTTGCATTGAAAGATCGCTTAACGCCAATGTACGAGAAGTGATCATCAAGCGTGGCGCCGACAATTGCTTCGTGGTAGTGGAAGGCAACGTATCAGAAGTACCTGCGTTAAAAGTAGACAACATAGTCGATACAAATGCCGCTGGGGACTCATTTAACGCTGGATTTTTAAAGACACGCTTATTACAAGGAACCGCCGCCGATGCCGCCGCATCGGGTCATAAGCTTGCATCAACCGTAATAAAACATAAGGGAGCTGTTATTCCTAAAGCGTTCATGCCTAAGCTATAACCGCCTGTTGACTCTAACTAACACCCTACCTCTAGGCACAAAAAAGCCTAACTAAATGACTGATTCCTCAGACGCTTAGTTAGGCTATTTTGAAGTGGTAGCGGGAACAGGATTTGAACCTATGACCTTCGGGTTATGAGCCCGACGAGCTACCAGACTGCTCCATCCCGCATCAACTTGGTGCGAATACTACAGAGACTTTTTACGATACGCAAGCACTATTTATCAACATCACCCGTGGTTTGAGGCTCGCCATCATCATCCGGTCTATTAGCACGGCGGATTTCCTTTTTCTGGCATTCCACTATAAGCGACGTTATCCGGCTAATGTCTCGCTCACTGGCATTCTCGAACTCACCGGCATATTCTGGTTTTTGTTTACGAATTAAGCGCAGATCACATTCTATTAAATAATCCCTGTCTGTCGTAAATGCGAGCTGTATTGGGTAGATTTCTTTCTTGGCATCACCGGGGAACAAAAACGCAAT
Source organism: Neptunomonas phycophila (assembly GCF_001922575.1). Taxonomy (NCBI): domain Bacteria; kingdom Pseudomonadati; phylum Pseudomonadota; class Gammaproteobacteria; order Oceanospirillales; family Oceanospirillaceae; genus Neptunomonas; species Neptunomonas phycophila. Next base: position 2,551,165 of record NZ_MRCI01000001.1, read on the forward strand.
ACCGTGAGCTGAAATATTGATAATTTCCATACTAATACCGGCAATTTTTAGCTCAACAGCATCATCAGCATGAGGCGTTACCCTGAAATTGCGGCGCTTTGCATCTTCATCAATATCGATTTCGATTTTAGGCTTCATGGCTCCTCCACCTTTTCTAGTACAAACTCTATACGCCTATTTTCTGCTTGGCCATCCAGTGTGCTGTTGGAAGCCAACGGCATTGAATCACCATATCCGGTGGCAGTAACCCGAGCTGGCTGAATTCCTCCGCGCATAAAATAGCGTAATACGGTTGTTGCACGTACAGCAGATAGTTCCCAATTCGTAGGAAACTGAGGAGTGTTAATGGGCACGTTATCAGTATGACCTTGAATGTCTACGTGGTATTCGGGGTACTTTTCTAAAATCTCAATTACGCTATCCATGATTGGCATCATTCCACGCTTAAACGCCGTATCTCCTGATTCAAACGCAACTGAGCCATTCACTTTAATTCGTATTTTTCCATCTTTAGGGTCAGTAACCGTTAAGTCATCTTGCACCCCCATGGATGCAAAAACGTCTTTTAAGCTATTACTGATGTACATTTGATCTTGCAGATCAGTGTTTTCGGGCAACTCAGGAGCTATTGGCTTTTCAGGTTCTGAAACAATCAAATCTGACGGCACCATTTCACTGGGATTTTCAGTTTCTAAGGTATCAGGAGGAGTGATAGTGGGGGCTTTCAGCTCCTCCGGTAATGGGACAATACTACCGCCATCGTCACCCAGGGCTTTTTGGAATGCACGTGCCATGTTAGAAAATTCAACTTTTTCAAGTGACGACATCGAGAATAAGAGTACAAAGAAAACCAACAACAGCGTCATCAAATCAGCATAGGTCGTCAAAAAGCCTTGATCAGACTCTTCTGTCACTAGCCGGTTCATCGTCATTTTGTTTTACCTTTTGCCGGAGCTGCTTTATCACTATTGATAGGTTTACGTTCGCGCTCTGGCAAATACGAAGATAACTGCTCATATACATGTGCATAATGATCATTGGTCAATATGCTGATACTGCCCTCGCGAATAATTTCTAAATTAGTCACCTCAAGTACCGTGCGGGCCTTGAGCTTACCGGCTATAGGTAAAAACATCATAGTCGCCATTACAGATCCGTAAAACGTGGTTAACAACGCAACAGCCATGGCTGGGCCAAGCTTATCGGGGTTGTCTAACTCACTTAACATTTGGATCAACCCTATCAGCGTTCCTAACATCCCAAACGCAGGAGCATAGGTACCCATTTTCCTAAAGACGTCTTGCACCGCAAAATGCCTAGCCAGCAGGGAATCAATTTCATTTTGCAATGTGTTACGAATCACTTGCTCAGAAGCCGCCTCAGATAACAAATTACAGGCGCGCTTGAGCACTGCAGAATCTGTCTTTACATCACCTAATTTTAGTAGCCCATGACGATGGCTGATTTTACTCAACTTAATCATAGTATCTATCATCTCAATGGGGTTGGTGTTGTCCCGTGTAAAGACGATGTAGGCTCCTTTAAAGGCATTGGTTACATCTTTAAATTGAACCGTCAACAAGGTTGCTGCCATCGTGCCGCCAATGACGATCATTAAGCCAGGCACATTGACAAAAATATCTGCACTGCCGCCAATAAATATAGCGGATACAATTAGGACCAATCCTGAAATAATGCCAACTAAAGAAGCGATATCCATTTAAAACTTTACTCCGCTTTAACGCAGCTCAATGACTTGTGTCTCGACGTATCAATCGGCACCATAGTGACCATGACGATTAATCAGCACACACCTTATTACTTAGGACTTGCCCAGTGGCACCATCCCGCATGGTATACAACAGCAGACTCTTCATCCTTAGCGCTTGCTCTTTATTCTAAGGCTTTTACCAGTGTAGAAGGAAACAGTAGCTTTTACGGACTACCATCCACAAAAAGTATTGATGACTGGGCAAAGAGAGCTCACTCCCCCTTTGCTTTTTGCTTTAAATTTCCGCAAAGAATTACTCATCATTCAGCACTCTACCAATGTGATCGGCAAGTCACTGAATTTCTTAACCGAATTGCGCCCCTAGGTGATAAAACGGGAGTGCTTTGGTTGCAGATGAATAGTCAATTCAGCCCTGAACATCTCGAACGGCTTTCACGCTTCCTTGGCAACTTAGCGCCAGACTTTGAATATGGTATAGAAGTCAGGAATCTCGGTTTTTTTGATAAAGCCGATAATGAAAAGCGCTTTAATCAAATATTGATGCAGCATGGCGTTAATCGTGTCAGCTTCGATACTCGCGCACTTTTTGCCCACCCTAAAAATGACCCTGTTACTCAGGAAGCTTTTCGAGCAAAACCTCGTATGCCAGTGCACGTTATCGCCACAGGTAACAGCCCTATTATTCGTTTCATTACGCCTTTAGATATCGAATTAGGCTATGACTATTTAGCACCTTGGATAAAAAAAGTGGCTGGGTGGATTCACGAAGGGAAAAAACCTTATTTATTTTTTCACACTCCCGACAACCAAGCCGCGCCTCAACTGGCGCAGTATTTTAATGAACAACTGAAAGCTTTATGCCCGCAAGTGCCGAGCCTTCAACTCCCATCACATACGTGGTTAAACAATACATCGCAGACGGAGCTATTTTAATGACACTCTTTTACATTATGGACCCTATGTGCAGTTGGTGTTACGGCTTCCACCCGAGCATCAATGCTATTAGAGAAAAGTGGCCTCAACTGGATATTCAATACATTACGGGTGGTTTAGCACCGGACTCAGATGAACCTATGCCAATAGAAATGCAAAACCACCTGCGTTCAGTCTGGCAGCAAATTGAAGCCCGTACTGGTGTTTCATTTAATACAGAGTTCTGGGATACATGTGCGCCACGCAGAAGCACATACCCCGCCTGTCGTGCCGTCAACATAGCCGCACAACTGCTCGATAATGGAGCCGCTTTAATGACGCAGGCAATACAGCAGGCCTATTATCAAGATGCGAAGAACCCTTCCGATAACAGCACTCTGATCGCCTTGGCCGTATCCATAGGTCTTAATAAAGAGGATTTTAGTGCAGCGTTAACCAGCCAAGAAGCCCAACGCACTCTAGAAGAAAATATCGAATTTGCTCACGCTTTGGGCGCTCAAGGATTTCCCGCCCTTCGCTATGAGGATAAAGGCCAGTATTACAGGGTCAGTGATGGGTATGTCGCCCCAGAAACAATTATCAAACGCCTCGAAAACCTAATTCAATAGCGCTACTGCATTCTACAGGCATAAAAAAAGCGGAAGCCATAAATGACTTCCGCTCTTGTAACAATGCGTTAGCTAACGATTAGCTACGAACAATTGATACGTCTTCGGCCTGTAAGCCTTTATCACTTTCACGTGCATTAAAACGAACACGCTGACCTTCACTTAACGAACGATGCCCACGACCACGGATGTTACGGAAGTGAACAAATACATCATCGCCGTTTTCGCGGGTAATAAAACCAAACCCTTTTGACACGTTAAACCATTTTACTGTGCCCAGTTCACGGTCATCATTTTCATAGTCAATGTCATCTTCTTCGTCGTCAAAATGCTCAGCAGCAGACACTGCACCTGCACTTTTTCCACCAAGACAACCAACCAGTTGACTGATTAAAACAATTACAAAACACACACCCAACACCAATGGCGTTAGCCCGATTTCTACTCCAGCAACCGCCTTAAGCAAAACTGGAATCAACAATGCTGCAACAGCACTAGCTACTATACGAATAATTAAGTTACCGCTCATATTTATATATATCTCTTGTCATGATAATTACTATTATAAAAGACGCTACCTTCAAAGCTTAGGCAACAACCGCTCAGATATACAGAATAATACTCAACTATTCAATAGCTTACCCATAAATGAGCTTTTTACTGTAAACTAAAGGCTGATATAAACAGCGATACGGCCATTAAAATGCCAGAAAATGATCAAGAACAACGTATTTCAGATTTAGAAATGCGCGTAGCTTTTCAAGAAGATACACTCGACAAACTTAGCGATGTGATTGCCGAGCAAGATCGTATAATTACTGATCTGCGCCGGGCTATCACTCTCTTGAATGACCAACTCAAAAAAGTGGATACTCGGCAAGACCTTCCATCAGATGAGCCGCCACCACCGCACTATTAAGCAGGTTAACCATTATGCATTTGGTTAAGAATATCAGAAAGTTAGCCATTCACCTGTGGATAAAAACTAACGTCCAAGGGGCCGCATTATTGCAGCCGGATAAACAACGCCTTTATATTTTGCAATCGGGCAGGCCTTCGCATCGTTTACTGCTGCGCAAGCATTTGAAGCTCAACTCAAATAAGGTGCCTAACGCGCGTATTTTATCCTTACATGACTTACCGAGCTTACTCAAACGCCTAGAATCACAAGTTGAGAAGCTCAGTTTTGATCCTATGGCGCCTGATATCCAGTTAATACCGGTATCGATTTACCATGGTCGTCTTCCCGAGCGGATTAACCTAACACCGCTACAACGCTTAAATCGCTGGCTGCAACGTGAAAACAGCCTTATAGGCCATTGCTTTCAGATTTTGCTCAATGGTCGGCAAACCTTGTTACAACTCGACCAACCTTTATCGCTTAAAGATGAAATACACCGTCACCCGCATCAGCCTGCAGGCGTGATTGCCCACCAAATACAGCAAGCATTAGACGCTCACTTTACGAAAAGACGTATAGCCATTAGAGGCCCAGAACTCTCAGGCCGCGAAACCATGCTCAACACCGTGATTAATGCGCCACAAATACGTCAACAAATCGCTCTAATAGCCACCAACACTGGACAGCTCGTTGACGAAGTAGAAAACCAAGCACGACGCAAGCTCGATGGCATAGCGGCTAACCTAAGCCCTTCTACCGCCAAAGTTCTAGAGCCTCTGTTAAGCTTTTTATGGCGAAAAGTTTACAACCGGGTGCATATTCAAGGCACGGAACAACTGCAAGCCTGCGCAGCTAACCACCAGCTTGTGTACCTCCCCTGCCATAAAAGCCATATGGACTACCTCATGTTGTCTTGGGCTTTATATAAACACGGCCTTATGATCCCTCATGTGGCCGCTGGCGAAAATTTAAACGTCCCTGTGTTAGGCAGTATTTTAAAACGCGGTGGCGCCATTTTTATGCGACGCCGTTTTAAAGGGAGTGATTTATACCCGCATTTGTTCAAAGAATACCTTGCCTACATGGCCAGCAGAGGGCACTCGCTAGAATACTTCATTGAGGGAGGCCGAAGCCGAACCGGCAGATTACTGCCAGCTAAAACAGGCCTGTTATCGATGACAATTGAAAATTTTGCAAAGTCACCCGACAAGCCCGTAGCGTTAGTACCCGTATGGATTAGTTACGACAAATTAGTAGAAAGCGATACTTACCAACGTGAACTCGACGGTGCTGAAAAAAGTGGTGAGTCTTTCCTTGGTGCCATTAAAACCTTACGCAAGTTTAGTCACAAATTTGGCGAAGCGGCGCTGAGTTTTGGGGACCCCATCCTGCTAGAGCAAGCAATTGATACAACCAACGCCATTCGCCCCCAAATCGATACGCTTGGTTTTCAAGTTTTGCAGCATATCAACAGTGCTTTGTACGCTAACCAAACCGCACTGATTGCTACCGTGCTTTTAACAGAATCAAAACTATCACTACCGCGCTCACGGCTTATAGCAAGTATTGAGCAGCTTATCTGTGTGCTTCGTAAGCTACCCAATGCGCCACGCCAACTAGCGCAAGGCGATATTAATGAATGGATTGATTTAGCCGTTGAGCGCCATCAATTAACAGCTGACCAACACATCATTAGCCTCAATGAAGCCCAAGCGCGAGAAATGAGTTTTTACCGCAACCAATTACATTCGTTAACCGTCCTTGCTGGTTGTTACGTAATGCTCGTTAAACGTTACGAAAAGCCTACGCCACAAAACATGCCGCGGCTGTTACAAACTCTTTACCCCTACCTACGGGCAGAATTGTTCTTACCGTGGAAACAAACTCAGACCACACCTGCGTTTAGGGAGCTACGTATTGGGCTCGAAGAAAACCAATTGCTGACTCGCGAAGACACGCACCTTAAAGTGGTCGATTCGCATATTAACCGGGTATTGATCCGTACTGCAGAACCTATTCTGATTCGTTATTTTATTGTATTTAGGCTATTGACGGACACAGGGCTATCAACTGAAGACTTGATTAGCGAAAGCCAACGTATTGCGCTTAGCATACATCACCACTTTGGTTTTCATTCACCCGAGTATAGTGATGCTAAAATGTTGCAGCTTTTCATTGACCAGCTTTTCGAGCAAGAAGTACTCACAAAAGCCGATGATATAGTCATGCTGCATAATGACAGTAAGGCATTTATTCGCCGCGCGCGCCAGTTCCTATCAAGCAGCTTAGTGACGTTAGTAGAACGGGAACTACACCGCTATTAACGCTTACCGTTAATAAAGGAGAATGAGGCATTCAACACGATCAAATTACGAGCTACTATCAAATTACGTAGCTCGTTTCTATAAACACCACACGCTATTGGCGCTATGGGCTTTAACAAATACTTAAGCCAGTTTGCTCAGTGCGTAAATATCGTAACGACTCGATTTACCTTCTAACTGATAACTCGGCTTTCGTTCATTAATAGTGGGGGATTTACGTGGCCGCTTCACAACCACACGGGCAATAGCCTTTTCAATGGCCGCTTCTAGTAAGCCCGAAGCATCGTGATCATCGCCCACCACATCGCGAAAGATCCGCATCTCCTTCTTTACTAAAGCTGTTTTGTCCGTATGAGGAAACATAGGATCCAGATAGATAACCTGAGGCCTTTGGGCCTGATTCATCTGTGTTATGTACTCGATCGCATTGGCCTGCTGCAGCGACATACGCTGAGCAATATCAGCAACTTCTTCATCTTGCAGGGCGCGCGCCAAACCATCCGCTAACAATGCGTGAACGACTGGCGAGCGCTCTGTCATCGTCACTTCACACCCTAGCGTAGCTAGCACAAAGCTATCCTTGCCTAAGCCTGCTGTCGCATCTAAGACGGTTGGGCGCACCCCACCTTTGATACCCACAGCCTTTGCAATCATCTGTCCGCTGCCGCCACCAAATTTGCGCCGATGCGCCACAGCGCCTGTTACAAAATCCGCCCACACAGGGCCCGGAGCTTTCTTGCCCGTTTGTTGTAATTTAAAGCCCTCAAACGTAACCCATAATAATAATGGGTCAACGGCTTGTTTAACATCACTGACCACACCAACATACGTTAACTGCAATGCGCTAGCTAATTCTTGGGCTGTTTTCTGTAACACGGAATCGACCGCAGCCACCACTGGCTGGCCGCTGAACTCATCACCCATATACTAGGCCTTATACATCAGAAAAAATTGAATATACGATAGCAAAAAAAGCGATTTAAGGCTTTTGCCTTAGCCATTTACCCCCAGATTTAACAAAAATAGGTATGATAGTGGCCAGAAAATATCACGCCATACAACGAAGACGCCCAATGGGCCAATGATGAGGTAACTATGAGCGAAAAAATGAACGAAACCGCGTTAATGGCACTAAAAATTGCGTTTAGTTATATGCCCAAAGCAATCGAGGTTACCAAGTACGAATACGGGGATCGTTATCAAAAAGTCCTAGACCATATTGAAGCCGTCCGAGAAACCCTACTGATAAACGATGTTGATCCCGACGAAGTTGATGGTGATATCAACCCCGAAAGCACGCCTAACTCTTCTTATTAGTTAATAATAAGAATTAGCTGCGCCCTCCCCCACAGCTCTGATAAAAGCAGCGTGGGGGAGCGATTCAATTCAAGCAAAAAAGTAAACGCCTAAGAGCAACACACCTAGAGCGAAGCGGTAAATAACAAACGGTAACATACCAATTTGGTTCAGCCATTTTAAAAACAAGTAAATACAGGTGAGTGCGCTAATCGCTGATAAAACAACGCCCCCCAACACATATTCCCATTGCGCTGTTGTTCCCGTTTGCCACAATTCCAGACCTTTGTAGCTACCCGCTGCCATAATGATAGGGATTGATAGCAGGAAAGAAAAACGAGCAGCGGCCTGACGAGTAAAGCCCAACATTAATGCGGCGGTCATCGTTATACCCGAGCGAGACGTCCCTGGGATAATCGCAACTGCTTGCGCAATACCAATCCACATAGCTTGCTTAAACGTGATATTTTCAAGTGGTTCCACTTCGGTACGTGTGCTGTCGGCATACCACAAAAGCGCACCAAAAATCAGCGTTGTACCGGCGATCACTAAAATGGAGCGCCCATACGCATCAATCCAGTCATTAATTAAAAAGCCAAAAATTAGCGCCGGTACCGTGGCAAAAATAACAAACCAAGCAATACGCCCATCAGCCGAATTTTCGCCCTTAAATGAAGCAAAAAAAGCCTTAATCATCGACCAAATATCCTGACGGAAATAAAAGACAACCGCGGCTAATGTGCCCACATGAACACCTACATCAAATGCCAACCCTTGATCTTCCCAACCCAGCAGTTGAGACGGCAGAATAAGGTGAGCTGAGCTTGATATCGGCAAAAACTCCGTTAAGCCTTGAATTAATGCCAATACGACCGTCTGAAACCAATCCATCTATTGTTGATCCTTCTTTTTCCATGCGACATCATCGCGTAAGTACACTGGCAACGCCTCTTCAGGCGCTACCGCTTTTCCCTGCTTCCAATCAACGACCGCTATACGCACCATATCCGCTGCACTGGGGTACACGTCTTTCTCAATCTGGGTGACAGCATCTGTCAACTCAGATGACATATCTTCTTTGTAACACCAGCCCGACCCTGCCCCTAACCATGATGAAGCGTCAGCGAGACTTTTATCATGGGGTAAACGCACATTGGCAGGAGCATCCACTCGTTCATCCCCAATCAATTGAGGCAATCCATCGACCTCCTGATAAGCGCCCCAGTAAACTTCATTCATGCGCGCATCCAATACAGAAACAACCTGTGGGTAGCCTTTGCGGTGCTGAGCTAAGGCCAACGCCGCCAAAGTGGATACCGGAAGCAATGCAATCCCTGCACCAAAAGCAAGGCCTTGCGCCACCCCTGTCGCAATACGAATACCCGCAAACGAACCAGGACCACGCCCAAAGGCAATTGCATCAAGATCATTCACTGTTATAGAAGACGCCTTCAACAATGCATCTATCATGGGTAACAGCTCTTTAGTATGTTGACGCGGTATTACACGAAAATCCTCATGGATTTCGCCATCCAGACTCAAGGCAACAGAACAAGCGTCTGTTGACGTATCAAGTGCCAGAATTTTAGCCATTAAAATTGCTCCGTTAGTACAGCCAGTATATTACTCACCCTGCATGACACTTTGCGTACGACAAGGTATGTACATATTAATCAGATGATGAGATTAGAGATTCGCCCCAACGCGGCATCAGGGTTTGCTCAATCCCTATTTGCGACAGGATCCGTGCAACCACAAAATCGACCAGATCTTCAATGCACTTAGGTTGATGATAAAAGCCGGGGCTAGCAGGCAATATTACAGCCCCCATGCGGGTAAGTTTCAGCATATTCTCTAGATGAATCTCAGAATAAGGGGCCTCGCGGGGGACCAAGATTAACTGCCGGCGCTCCTTTAACGCGACATCAGCCGCACGTTCAATAAGGTTGTTACTTGCCCCTGTCGCGATAGCCGATAAGCTACCCGTGCTGCATGGACAAACCACCATAGTTGAAGGCGCGCCTGAACCTGAAGCGACAGGCGCCATCCACTGTTCTCGTGAGAACACCTTAATTTGGTTTGGTTTAGCACTCAGCAACTGCGTAAAAAAGCGCTCTTGCTCTGCACTACCTCCAGGGAGCTGCAAGGTAGTTTCGGTCGCAGTAACCACTTTAGCGGCTTGCGAAATCATCACAAACACCTGCACCTCGGCAGCCACTAAACATTGCAATAGGCGTATCGCATACTGAACACCCGACGCCCCCGTAATTGCTAGCGTTACTCGCTGTTTAAAATCGCTCACATCGTACCTATTAATTATTTAAAGACCACACTAATTAGCCAGCGCATTCAGTATCTTCTGATGAATACCGGCAAAGCCACCATTACTCATAACCACTACTTGAGTACCCGAAGGTAGGCCGGTGCACTGCTGAACAATTGAATCTATGGATTCACAGACTTGTTGGTGGGGATGCCCTTCTATCACATCATCTAATGACCACCCCATACCTGCAGGTTGATACCAAATTACCTGATCAGCGATGGCGGCCGACTCAGCCAAAAGTGCGCGATGAGCCCCCAAACGCATTGTATTAGAGCGAGGCTCAATCACAGCAACAATCGGCTGTTTACCCACACTCGCGCGTAAGCCTGCAAGCGTAGTTTCAATGGCTGTTGGGTGATGGGCAAAATCGTCATAAACCGTCACGCCCGCCACTTCACCAATTTTTTCCATACGACGTTTCACGCCACCAAATTGACAAAGAGCATCAATAGCATGCTTTGGCAAAACACCAACATGGCGTGCGGCAATAATAGCCATTAACCCGTTTGACACGCTGTGTTGGCCTGTTTGCCCCCAACGTACACAACCTTGAAGCTCTCCTTCAAGGTAAATATTGAATGCACTGCCGTCCTCAGCCACCAGCTCCACATGCCAAGGCGTATCGGTTTGCTTAGAAGATGGGTCTAAGGATGCTTTAACAACTGGCGACCAACACCCCATGGACAATACGTCATCCAACGCAGGTTCGGCGTCCGATAAAATGATCTGCCCATTGGCAGGAATAGTACGTATCAGATGATGAAATTGGCGCTGTATGGCCGCCAAATCAGGAAAAATATCAGCGTGATCATACTCAAGGTTATTCAAAACCACTGTCCGCGGACGATAGTGAACAAACTTTGATCGCTTATCAAAGAAAGCCGTATCGTATTCATCTGCCTCGATGACAAAAAACGGAGATCCGCCTAGACGCGCTGACACTTCAAAATTTTTGGGTACGCCGCCAATCAGATAACCTGGCTCCATACCTGCATACTCTAGTATCCAAGTGAGCATAGAGGTTGTCGTGGTTTTACCGTGCGTCCCCGCGATTGCTAGTACCCACTTATCTTGTAAAACATACTCGCATAACCACTGTGGGCCAGACACATAATGCAAGCCTTGATCTAGCACATACTCAACGGCCGGATTACCACGAGACATGGCATTCCCCACCACGACTAAATCAGGAGCCGGTTGCAGGTGCTCAGCCTGATAGCCTTCCATTAGCTCAATGCCTTGAGCTTCTAACTGCGTACTCATCGGTGGATATACGTTAGCATCGGAACCGGTCACTTTATAACCCAATTCACGCGCTAATAATGCTAATGACCCCATGAAGGTACCGCAGATTCCCAATATATGAATATGCACCCAACAATCTCCTTAAAACGAATGCCTCCAATAATACCGTCATTGACACAAAACCGCGTGGTTTTATCCCGCATTTTTACCCTAAACCCATGATTTTCGCCCATGAATCACGTAAAATCCTTTCATATCTAATCCCAAACAAAGGTAAAAACCCTCATGCAACTGCTTAGCCAGTTTCTACGTCGTCAAGACACTGATGAAGAATTAATGGATCTAATCACCACTTTAACGGTGGCATGCAAGGAAATCGCATTAAAGTTGAGACAAGGGGCGTTGGCCGGCGTATTAGGCACAACGGACAATACCAACGTGCAGGGGGAGAGCCAGAAAAAGTTAGATATTATTTCTAATGAGATTTTGAAAACCGTTCTACTCAACCACACCTTGGTAGCAGGTGTTGCTTCAGAGGAAGAAAGCTGGCCAGTTCCGGGTAACAAAGATGGCCGTTTCTTAGTTCTCTTTGACCCGCTTGACGGCTCGTCCAATATTGATGTGAACGTGTCTGTTGGTACCATCTTCTCTATCCTAGAAGCCCCTGAAGGCGAAGACTTCAGTACCGAGCAGCCTTACCTTCAATCAGGCCGCAAACAATTGGCGGCTGGATATGTTTTATACGGCCCATCAGCTTTGTTAGTACTCACCACGGGCCAAGGTGTGAATATGTTCACCCTGTCACATACAGGCGATTTCTTGCTAACGCATGAAAATGTCCAAATTCCAGAAGAAACACGTGAGTTTGCTATTAACATGTCAAACCACCGTCACTGGGAACAACCTATGCGTGACTACATTGGCGATGTGTTATTGGGTGCTGATGGCCCACGAGAAAAGAACTTTAATATGCGTTGGATCGCATCAATGGTCGCCGAAGTTCACCGTGTTCTGACACGCGGTGGTATCTTTGCGTATCCATGGGACGCACGCACGCCTAAGAAGCCTGGCAAACTTCGTATCATGTACGAAGGTAACCCAATGAGCATGCTGGTAGAGCAAGCAGGCGGTCTAGCCACAAACTGCTACAAAAACGTAATGGATGTCCAACCAGACGACATCCACGAACGTGTCTCTGTTGCACTGGGCTCTTCTAAAGAAGTAGAGATACTTCTTGAGTACCACAAAAAAGGTGTGAGCAAAGACGACTAATCACCGGTAAGTCGTATTCAAACTATCGGATACGGCTTTTATAATCGGATCAATTCCCTCTTAACTGACCTTTTATTTTAAATAGGAAAATACGCATGAGCTTTGCAAAAGTATCTGCGGGTAAAGACGTCCCGAACGACATCTACGTAATCATCGAAATTCCAGCGGAAAGCTCGCCGGTTAAATACGAGATAGAAAAAGACGAAGACGCTCTTTTTGTTGACCGCTTCATGGCTGCACCTATGTTCTACCCAGCGAACTATGGTTATATCAACAACACATTAGCTGACGACGGCGATGCGGTAGACGTTTTAGTACTAACGCCTTACCCTGTTGTACCGGGTTCTGTGATTCGTTGCCGCCCAATTGGTGTGCTTAACATGACAGACGAAGCCGGTGAAGATGCCAAATTGCTAGCGGTACCGCACGACAAGCTAACTAAGATGTATAAAGACGTAAATGACATCAGTGACTTGCCTGAAATGACATTAGCACGCATCAAGCATTTCTTCGAAAACTACAAAGGTCTAGAAGAAGGCAAGTGGGTTAAGCTAAATGGCTGGGAAGGTGCTGATGCAGCTCGTGCCGCTATTATAGAAGGTGTAAAAGCTTACGAAGCCGCTAAGTAAATTACTGGCGCTTGTTAAAAAAGCCTCCTTCGGGAGGTTTTTTTGTACCCAATAATTAACACTTAATAACCCCATTAAATGACGCTGACAACTTAAGGATCGAATATGTCTAAAAAAGTATATTGCACAGCTCAATTCCAACCTAAAGCGGGCTTAGAAGATGAAGTGTTCGCCAAACTACAAGCCCTAGAGCCAAACGCTCACCGTGAAGATGCCTGTATTTTGTATACAGTGACGCGCCACATCAGTAGTCCATTCGCTGATGGCGATAGCTTTCCCATCGTATTTCATGAAATCTGGGCTGATATGGAAAGCTTTGAAGCTCATTGTCAGCGCGAAGAGATAAAAGCCTTCTTTGCAGAGAACTGTGATGCAGAACATGGACCCATAATTAAGTGGAATGTCACTATTTACAGCGACGAACCCAATAATTTTGACGCTCCAATCATACAAAAAAGTTAAATATTAAGGATTTCTAACGAAATCCTTTTATCCACTAAAAATCTCTCTTACAGTAGAGTAACCTGTTGACTGGGCAATACACGGATGGAGCCCTAAGCGTCTCACTATGGAAGGTAATACAGTGTGCTCTATCCCCTCCCTCGCCGTATCCCTCTACAGGCTTTTTTAAACTTAAATTCGGGCAATACCCCGCTGTTGTAGCCATTCGGTTAGCACCTTAGACAATCTTATATAGGCAAATAACAATGCGGGTTTCGCATTACAACTCTGCCTAATAGGAAGGGACTAAACGTGTCTATTGTTTGGACTGCGGTCTGCTCCATAAGGAGAACACATGTTACGGAAACGCTTTATTTCACCCCTATTGATAGGTTTAACCTTATCATCGCTGCCAGCTTTAGCTAATGCGGGAAAAAAACCGATGTGTCACACCTTCGAAGGCACCTTCACGATTGCCGTCGATAATCACTGTGACGTCACGAAACTATCTGGTCGCCGTTACTGGTATCCCGATGTCCAGTTTTTATCAGAAGTAGGTGTACCTGATACGTGCTTTACTGGCTCAGTGACAGGCACATTAGGCGGGCTACCCATGAAGGGCAAAACTTACTCAGGACAAACCGTCAATAATTTCCCAACTCTTGACCAAAAACAACTCTTTACCGCTATCACAGTATTGGATGCTAAAACGATTCATGGTCATCGTTTAGGAAAAATTATATTTAAAGACACAGGGATAGTAGATTTGACCAACTTTCTTGCAAACGAACAGCTCATCGCAACAGCAGGCACAAATTACTTCCAAAATATCACCGGCAGTATCGCCGCTACGGGCAACGAATTTGCAGGTGCCAACTTAAGCGGGCAATTATGCATAAGCTCTAAAAGATAGTAATTTTCCTCTGAGCTGTTGATCACCCGAAACACTGCTATGCAGGGCGCAAAGCCCTGCTTTTACTAAAAATTGGCAACGACTCTAACTATTCTGATGCTTTGTTTTATCACGTTGGCGGAAACGCTCACAAAGTTCAGCGGCTTGGCTGACGCCCATCAGCGGATGAGACTTAGGCGCTACCGATAAAACGATGTCAACAGCGGGCAATGGCGGTAAGTTATTAGCATCGCTTTGATCTGACGTCAGCTCTACTAAGCCAACAGATAAACTTGAACGAGCCATGGCACTAACCCCCAATCCTTTACGCAGTAGGTTTTTAATAACTGTTGCACTAGGCGTGGCACAAAATAGCTGAAAAGCCCGTCCCCGTTTTTCTAAACCATCAATACTTGCGCTATGGTACTTACAATCAGCTTCATACAAAATGAGCGGTAATACTGGGCGCTTCAACAACGCTTCAAAGCCACCATGCACCCAAACACCGGTATCATGCTTCAACAAGTAGCCTTCTTCTTTTTCGGGAGACCGCGTTAGAATAGCCAGGTCAAGATCGCCATTATCTAACATCAAACGTAATTGAGTACTACAATCACACACTATTCGGATTGATAATGTAGGCACCAATTCGGTCAGCAAAGCCACTATTTCAGGCAAAACAGACTCGGCATAATCATCAGGACAACCTATACGTAAAGCCGGTTGCTGACCGCTATCCACTAGCATCCCTAATGCTTCATCATGCGTGGCAATAATACGACGAGCGTAACTTACTAAAACGCGACCAGAATCCGTTAGCTCTAAGTAACGACCATTCTTACGAAACAGACTTTGTCCTGATTCGTCTTCTAGTTTTTTCATTTGCATACTAATGGCGCTCTGCGTTCGAAACGTCTGTTTCGCTGCTCTCGTAAAGCTTCCCGTATCAACAAATGCGATATACGCCCTTAGCGCCTCAATATCCAATTGTTAGCCTCCACCACAACCCATTCAAAAATCAAATAGATGCTATTAAAACTATTCGTTAGTCGTTTAACTTACAAGCATACACAATGGCTTTATATTTTTTATCACGCAAGCACATTGCAAGAGCTTTAGACGACACAAGGATATGTAACATGGAACTCATCATTGGTAATAAAAACTATTCATCATGGTCATTGCGCGCTTGGTTTATGCTCGCCAGCTTCAACGTCGACTTTGAAGAGACTGTCCTGCCTTTATTCACAGACGAATTCAGGAACAAAATTACAGCCCTGTCACCTACCGGAAAAGTACCCGCCTTGCAGGACGGCGATCTACAGGTTTGGGATTCACTAGCCATCTGTGAATACGTTAACGACCACTATTTAAATGGAAATGCCTGGCCGCACAATTCTAAATCACGGGCTATTGCACGTGCTATCTGCTGCGAAATGCATGCAGGGTTTACAGCGTTGCGCAATGAAATCCCAATGAACTGCCGTGCGACTCGCTATGTTGAACTCTCTGAGCAAGCCCAGCAGGATATTGCCCGCATAGATGATCTGTGGGCAGCTCTACGCCAGGAACATAAAGCGGATGGACCTTGGTTGTTTGGTGCATTAAGCATCGCGGATGCTATGTATGCACCCGTTGTATCACGCTTTAAAACTTACGGCATTCCCCTGTCAGCAGAAAGCCAAGCGTACGCTGATCATGTACTTAATTCAGAGACAATGCAGACATGGTACGACGCTGCACTTCAAGAAACGTTGATTGTCAAAGAAGACGAAGCAGGTACGGAATTACCCAATAATACCGACCCAGCTACATAAGCCGTTATCTATAACGCGATCTCAGTCGTAAATTTCACCTGACGAATCGAGATCGCTGTTCTGAATTTACGAATATTCAAATCTGCATGTAATACACGTTCAACGAATGCCTCAAATGCCTCAATACCTGCCACGGTAACAATCAATACAAAGTCATACTCACCTGTCACTTGATAACACTGAGTCACTTCTTTAGCATCATTAATCGAACGGCGAAACTGTTGATAGATATCCCCACGATCCCGCTCCATTTCGATAGAGACAATCATGCACATTTGGCTACCCGCAAGCTTTGGGTTCAGCAGAGAAACATCAGCCGTGATAACACCGAATTCACGTAAGCGTTTCACTCTCTTTAGGCATGCCGGCGGTGACAACCCCACTCGATCTGCTAGCTCTACATTAGCCATACGATTATTACGTTGTAGGTGAACTAAAATTTTTCGGTCAAGCCCATCAATATCCAAAATTTCTCCAGAAACAAAATATATAGGGATTTATTTCTTAAAAATTAATAAATAGAAATATTATTAATAAATACTAACAAACAACGAAATTCTATACCCAAAAAACCCATCATAATAGTGGCCATACGACATCAAGATATGAGTATCCACATGACATCCTTACAGCATTTCTTTTACCAACTCACACACGAGATTTATAAGGTATCCACAACACTCTTTAAAGTGCTCATACCCGCCATTATTTGTGTAAAAATCTTAGAAGAGCTAGGGCTAGTATATTATATTGGTCTAGCCATCTCCCCTCTCATGCAATGGGTTGGTTTGCCTGAGAGCATGGGGTTAGTGTGGGCCACTACCATTTTTACCAACATCTATGCGGGCTTAATCATATTAGCCAATACGCCGTTAGACACCCCGTTAACAATTGCACAAGCTTCGATACTAGGCACCATGATGCTGCTAGCCCACGCATTGCCGGTTGAAGCGGCCATTGCACGCAAAGCAGGTATCAGCTTGTGGATAACACTCTTGGTGCGAGTCGGTGGTGGGTTATTGCTAGGTATTTTGTTAAATGTGCTTTACAGCAGTGGGGATTACTTCGCCACACCAGCCCATAGCCTGCTACATTTTGAAGTATCCACCAATACCAGCCTAGTGGGATGGGCAAAAGACCAGATCGTCGGCTTATTTATCATTCTGGCAGTCATTTCCGTGCTTCTATTCACTCTAAAAATTCTACGTATTCTGCGTATCGAAAAACTCATCGCTATTGCGTTACGCCCCTTCTTAAAAGTGCTCGGAATAAGCCAACAAGCGACCAGTCTTACGCTAATAGGCATTACATTAGGCTTATCATTTGGAGGAGGACTACTTATTAATGAAGCACAAAACGGGAAAATAGCGGCCAGAGATGTATTCACGTCAATAATGCTACTGAACTTACTGCATAGTCTTATTGAGGATACCCTACTCATTCTGATGATCGGTGCTGATTTTTATACGATTTTTTGGGGAAGGCTCATTTTCGCAGTTTCTGTCATTTTTATTATGACACGGCTTTTAGACTTGTTGAGCGAGGAAAATCGGCAGCGCTTTTTCTATCGGTCAGTTGTTAAAAACTCTCCCGGATAAGAACAGTAAGCTCTAAAACTTAGGTTCGGCTCGGTATTGCCTAACAACCTCTGTTACCTCTACGGAATATTCTTTATACCAACGGTTACGCCCTAACCGTTGTGCCTGTTTATGTTCACTATCGGCATGCCAAGCTTTAACGTGTTCATGTGATGGCCAATACGAAACAGCCACTTCTTGATCACCTTCGGTCACGGCATAAAAATCTAAACAGCCATAGTGATCAAACGCCAGTTGTCGCATTTTTGCGGCCATTATTTGATAATCTTCGTCTAAAAATTGTATTTTGGCTCGAAAGATCACAGCAACCATTCTGATCTCTTTATCAGATGAAGTGCCCATAATAACTATTAACCTTTGGATTATTTAGCGGTTAGTAACTCGCTTGTTAAGAGTTTACTCGCCTATAGTGTTTGCAATAGCCACCTGAAATTAGACAGTTAAAGCAACCCAAGCGGCGGCGGCAACCCAAAGCATGCCTTTAGCTAAAAAGAACACAAAGCTCGCACTAGCGGCTTTTTTCCAATTCATTTTTTGTACCCAACTTGGCAACTTAGATATTCTTGATTGCATCGCAACAACCCCTTCTTTCAAAAATGAAAATACTGAAACTAGCAGCTCAAGTAATTTCAATATTCACCGAGCAAAATACATGTTCGGTGCTAGTACTATATTGTAGACGTTAATTGTCCAAGCTCTTCTGTTCGCTCGCATCAGAGGCCAGTAAGGACCTATGGACTAGCGCAACAGCTTACTTATTAGACATCATAGGGGAATATGACGATTTAATAAAATAACAATTCACAAGAACAGTGATAGTGTAAAGCTATAAGAAATTAATTTCTCAGCAGTTTCACATTAAGAAAGGAAAAGCATTAGCATGCCGAATTAAAGAGAAGCAATAAGGAAATAGCGCCCGCATAGTGGCACATAGTGGCAATAACAAGCCAGCATTTGGCTGATTATTCGCGATTAAGCCACTTGAGCAATTGGCTACGTACACTCGTAATTAACAGTGTTTTTACAATACCCATTAAAGCGCTCGATTGCTTAGACTGCTCAGCATTTTGAGAAGACTCAAATGCCGGAACTTTCGTTAAAAAACCAATACCAAATGTAATAAATAAGTTTTGGGGCTTAACCATTTTTCGCTCTACGCTACTAACCCAGTTGGTTTTCATTCCAGACGCGATTTGCCGCTTCATCATGGCATGACTGGCATGATGTTTTACGCTTTTTTCAAGGCTAGACAGTGATTCGTCCATTGTATTCCTCTCTAGTATTAAGCTGTATCTTCAACCTGAGCTTATGCATCCTTATCCATTGCTGAGCTTTGGGTATGCTTAGACGACAACTGGCTCAACGTATTGTTAAATGACAAGTGCGTCGAAGTTTTAAGGAACCATCTCCATAGAACAAAAGCACTGCACAACAAGACGACAGCGGTAATCAAAAGAACAGCAGGCAGGGAGACCCCTGCCTGCCATATCCATACTGAGAGGGAAGCTATGCCGAGTATCCACGCCGACACTAATAAAATGGAGATACTACAAGCTAACGCTAGCATTCTCATCGCGGAACGAACCACTAACTTCGCTTCTAACTGCGCAAGATTAAGAACTTCTGTTCCCCAAGATGTATAGGCTGTAACCACATCGGAAAGCGAACTCCCTTCAAAAGTAGACTGTAGCTCTTCTTCGCTTGTGCGATCACTACCAGACTGAGAGGGGTCGCCCTGCGGGGGTAAACTTTGGTCCTGACTTTGAGTTTTAGCTATGTAGGGTTCTGCGTGTGGTGACATGCTGCATCCTCAGACGGAAACTTCAATAAACAGGAACAGTGGACTGCACTGTGCTGTGGATTACTTTTTACCTAACAAGGAAGCAACCACCGCTCCGGCTAGGAAAGCAATACCAACCGTTTTTAATGGATTTTCACGTGCATAATCACCCACAGCGCTAGACACTTGAGAAGAACGTGCTTTAGCTGTTTCTGCAATTTGATGTGCTTGCGCTGACAGTTCTTCTGCTACTACATGTAATTTTTCTTCACCGGCACCCGCGGCTGAAGCGGCACGATCAACGGCCCCATGCGCTTTAGTGGCAACTTTATCAATTGTGTTATGAGCTTGTACTTCTTCAACATTTTTTGCAGTAGACATGATGTTTCTCCTAGTGACACAAAATAAAACGTTTTTTAAGGCTCAAAGTGAGCCAATAGATACAACCAGTAAACTTAGTAGCAATATTGCAAACCGCATGCCAAGCCCGTAAAGCATTGATATAAAAGAAGTTCGATAATATAACTTCAATTACCCAATCCACTTTCGTGTTAAAACTTCATAGGGAGGATGCAATTTTTTCAATCGCCCTACTTTGTATACGACTCATTCCAAGAACTTCCTCAACTATGAAGGGATAAGGTATGCTGTCAGCTTCACATTGAGGAAATTTAATGAAACGCACACTAAAACTCGTCCTACAAGGATTAGTAGCTGTCTTACCGCTTGTTTTGACTGCCTACTGCATTATTTGGTTCATCACCTTCCTCGAAGATAGTACCCAACAGCTATTATTATTTATCCTTCCTGATGGTGCCGATATTCCACCGGGTATGGGTATTATTGCTGGCTTATTTCTGCTGTTCTTTGTCGGCTTAATGGTTAATACCTACGGCATGCAGTACTTAATGCGCCTAGGTAGCCAGATCATGGAAAGCATTCCACTGGTCAAATCAGTCTATGGGGCAATACAGGACATTATTTCAGTCTTCAACCTGAGCGGTAAAAAAGACATGAAAAGTGTAGTTAGTGTCGATGTTAATGGAATGCAGTTAATAGGTTTTATAACGGGCGAGGAAGCCGGTAAAGATTTATTCAAAGATGAAGGCCGCGTGGGAGTATACCTACCAATGAGCTACCAAATTGGAGGCTTCACGGTATACATTGAAAAAGAGCGTTTAACCTATCTGGATATCAGCGTAGAGCAGGCCATGCGTATTGCCATAACAGGTGGCGTGCAATCTCATAAAGAAGAGGAAGAAGACCTCATTAATCCACTAACCCAGTTCATCCAAGGCCATACGCACAAAAAAGATGAAACGGGCGAATCTTCTAAAAAAGAGACTAGTAACAAGCCCTAACCCCTCTACTAAACTGATAGGGCAAGAACATGCTCAGCAAATACGACTTTAACCGGCCGTATCTGCTGAGTGAGTAAAGAATCAATCAGACCGTGCAACGTCTAACGAGCATGATCAATTAAATCATCAACCACGGCTTTTTCTTCGTGCAAATCGCTAGGCGTATTACTTTTTTCTTCCGGTAATACCGCATTTAAGAAGATGGCCACTATTCCGCACAAGCTGATCCCCTGAAGGCTAAACTCGCCGTTACCGACCGTCATACCGCCAATACCAAAGACCAATGTAGTAGCAACAATCACTAGATTTCGCGATTGGGCTAAATCCACACGTGCTTTTATTAAGGTATTAAGACCAACCGTGGCAATAGAGCCAAACAACAAGATCATAATGCCCCCCATAACAGGGGTTGGAATCGTTTGTAAAACAGCTCCAAACTTAGAAACCCAAGCCAACAAAATTGCAAAAATGGCAGCCCACGTCATCACAATTGGATTAAACGCTTTCGTTAACATCACAGCGCCTGTCACTTCCGAATACGTGGTATTGGGTGGCCCACCAAAGGCACCCGCTGCAAACGTTGCCAACCCATCACCAAAGAGTGTGCGATGTAAGCCTGGTTTTTTAATGAAGTCTTTGTTCGTAATATTGCTGATCGCTAAAATATCACCCACATGCTCAATGGCCGGAGCGATAGCCACAGGGATCATGAACAAGATCGCTTGCCAATTAAACGTAGGGAATACAAAATCAGGCACAGCAAACCATGACGCCTCACCAATAGGCGCTGTAGACACCATCCCCATGCTAGCTGCCACTATCATTCCCACGGCGACACCGAACAATATTGGTATCAGCCGAAACACTCCACGAGCAAAGACAGCCGCTAAAAGTGTTGCCAGCAAAGCCGACATCGATACTATTAACGCATCAACATACGGAAATAGCTCGGCCGAACCATCACCTGTTTTACCTAATGCCATATTAACCGCAACAGGGGCTAAACCAAGACCAATCACCATAATGACAGGCCCTGTCACAAGGGGCGGCATTAACCTATGGAGAAAACCTACTCCATTAAACTTAACAAACACGCCTAACAACATATACACAACACCAGCAGCCATTAAGCCACCTAAGGTGTCTGAAACACCCCAAGTTTGTGTGCTGTATAAAATAGGAGCTATAAAGGCAAAAGAAGAGGCCAAAAAGATAGGAACAGAACGATGTGTGACCCACTGAAACAGTAGCGTGCCCACACCCGCGGTAAATAGAGCCACACTAGGGTTTAGGCCGGTTAAGAGTGGGACCAAAACGAGTGCTCCGAATGCTACAAAAAGCATTTGGGCACCAGAGAGCATCGACTTCAAGAACGAGTCGGTTGATAACATGAAAAAACCTTACTTTAAAATAGAGCCAATGGAAGACCGCAGCTAACCCGTAGTTGATTAGCGCGTACCAAAAATCTTATCACCCGCATCGCCTAAACCAGGCATAATATAGCCCTGCTCATTTAAGTGGCTATCGACAGATGCCGTATAGATATCCACATCGGGATGAGCACTCGTTACTTTATCAAGCCCTTCAGGTGCAGCAACCAACACTAAAGCACGAATATCAGTACAACCAGCGGCCTTAAGCATCTCGATGGTAGCAATCATTGAACCGCCCGTAGCCAACATGGGGTCAACAATTAACGCCATACGCTCTTCGATGTCGTGCGCTAATTTTTCAAAATAAGGGACAGGCTCAAGCGTTTCTTCATCTCGATAGAGGCCTACAACACTAATTTTTGCACTAGGTACCAAATCTAGCACTCCATCTAACATACCAATACCTGCACGCAAGATAGGGACTACCGTAAATTTTTTACCCTTAATACGCTCACCTTCAATTGTGCCGCACCAACCTTCAATTTCATAACTCTCAAGCTCTAAATCTTTGGTTGCCTCGTACGTCAACAAAGCCCCTACTTCAGCCGCTAACTGTCGAAAGCTTCGGGTACTTTTTGACGCTTCTCGCATAATGCTCAGTTTATGTCGAACTAACGGGTGCTTGATCTCTTTTACGCTCATAAATAATGTCCTAATAGATAGGGCTTCCGACCTGCCCGTTTTGCCATTCATCTCAGACGAAAGAGTAACGAAACCTGACTCAAATGTCATGATTTCACGACAAGCACTTGCCCTTTATCAGAGGCAGACGTATCGTTTCGGTTTTAAAAACCATTAAAAACAGCTAAACGACTGTACAAGCTGTACGAGAGAACTATGTCGCAGACAGATATTGAGCATATCAAACAAGTGTATGCAGAAGCCGATTTGCTTTTTACACCCGCCGAAATCGAAGCCGCAATTACTACTATGGCCCAAGCCATTACTCAAGACATGCGTGATGCCAACCCTGTAGTTTTTTCAGTAATGAATGGGGGGCTTGTGATCGCTGGTCAGTTACTGACCAAATTAGACTTCCCGTTAGAGGCCAGTTATTTACACGCTACTCGCTACCGTAACAGCACATCAGGCCATGGTTTAGAGTGGAAAGTGGCTCCGATGATCGACTTTAAAGATAGGCCAGTGCTCATCATTGATGACATTCTTGACGAAGGCCACACACTGGTTGAAATAGTAGAGCATTGCAAAGCAAAGGGAGCCGCTAGCGTTAAAACGGCTGTCTTAGTCAACAAACTGCACGATAGAAAAGCTCGCCCTGATTTGCAGGCTGATTTTGTAGGCCTAGAAGTTATCGATCGCTACATCTTTGGCTTTGGTATGGACTACCATGGCTACTGGAGAAATGCAGACGGTATCTATGCCGTTAAAGGGATGTAAAAAATCATACGTGCATAAAAAAACGGAGCGATAGGCTCCGTTTTTTTATAGTGAGTCACGCACAATTGAGCAAGCGCTTAGTCACGATGAAGCTCGTCAAATAAATCAATAAATTCTAACGTTAGCTTATGGTTGGGAGCCAAATGAATAAGCGGCTTTGATACGTTATGCGATTCTTTCATTTTCACTGAAGACGATATTTTAGCGCTCAATACCGGTAATGAATCAGCTTCTAGTTCTGCTACTATTTTCTTAGGTAAAGAAGCACGAGGCTGGTATTGATTCACCACGATTCCCTCAATACTCAGACCTTCATTATGATCCATTTTGGTTTCGTTAATATTGTCCATCAACGAGTAAAGTGCATGACGAGCAAACTCGTCACAATCAAACGGAATCAAGCAGCGCTGCGCAGCCACAAGCGCTGATAGGGTAAAAAAGTTAAACGCTGGCGGCGTATCAATATAAATAGCGTCATAATCGGTCAGCTGATCCAAAGCCTCTTTTAACTTGTAAATTTTATGCTTGGTCTCTAGCCGGGTTTGTAAGTCTGCGACATCAGGGTTTGCCGGTAACAAAAACAAATTGTTGTAAGGCGTTTCATGAATAAAAGCCTCAGGCCCTTGCGGTTTCAACTGAAAAGTCAGTGTCTGCTCAAAAAACGCTTTGATGTCTTTATCTAGCTGGTCACTCCCTTCCCCATAGATATATTGAGTTGAGTTACACTGGGGATCTAAATCGATCAGTAAGGTTTTTAAGCCTCGCTGAGCGCTAATCGCTGCGAGATTTGAAGCAATACTGGACTTACCTACACCGCCTTTTTGATTAAAAACCACACGCTTCATCTAAATCCCCTTATGTATCATCCTTGAGAAAGTAGTTCTCGAAGATCAATAATTGCCGCATTAGCCCGCGATATATACGAAGCCATTACCAATGAGTGGTTAGCTAAGAAACCAAACTCCGTGCCGTTCAAAATCATAGGACTCCAAATTGTGGCTTGCGTGGCCTCTAGTTCACGAATAATTTGCAACAAGCTTACACGTGCATTTTTCTTATCAAGCGTAGGTCCAAAGTCTTGTTCAATTCCTTTCAATAGATGGATCAGCGCCCATGATGTCCCTCTAGCTTCATAGAAAACATCATCAATTTCTAACCATGAGGTTTTAATCTCGGTATCGTCCGCTTTTTGCGTGGAGTCTCCCGTTGAAGACTCAAACCCAGCATCCGTATCTAAACGTTTTTGCCCCACGCTAGCGCTCAGACGCTGCGACAAGCTACCTAAACGTGTGCTCACATCGCCCAGCCAGTCATTCAAGTTATCAGCACGAGCATAAAACTGAGCATCGGTTTGCTGAGGGTCAAGCAATCGATTGAAGTAAGATTTTTGCAAAGAAAGCGATTTTCGGTACTCAGATTCTGTAGACGGAAACAGCCAGCTGTTATTGTTAAAGTTTAATAAAGGCTCTGCTTTAGCAAGATCGACATCTTCCGTCGATTGCGACTGTGATCGACTAAAATCTTTTCGCATGGCTCGTGCCATGTCACGGGCCTGAACAAGCACACCAAACTCCCAGTGCTCGATATTATCCAACCACAGACCTGGCGGCGTTTTGTCGTTGGTTAAATAACCACCGGGCTTTTCTAACAAAGTTTCAGTAATTTTAACCAACGCCCCCATCGTACCCGCACCAACAACTGGCTGAGCTGACGCATCCGTAACCGACGCATCGCGTACACTGAACTCTGAAGGTTCAATACTCCAATAAACCCCCAAGCCAACGCAAACCAACAAATACACAATGACCAACGAGGAAATAGCCTTAGCAATTTTGCTTCCGGCAAATAAGCCAGTTGTACCATCCCAAAACCGAAACCACATTTTTTTAACTGTATCCAAAACAACTCCTTAAACGCGCAATGGCCACCTGTATTTTTGCACTGCACACTGAATCTTTTATGCCTTCGATGATCACCCATTTACAGCGGATAATCAATCACCGCCTTGGATCACGAGCGAGGATCGTTCTAAGTATGTAAAAAACTGTACTTTACTGTCGTTGAAAATATCCAGAAAATGCGAAAAGTTTCATTTATTGACTATCCTTTAGTCTAAGGCCAGAGAAAAAGTGCAACGAACGTCGGCAAAACTGCATGTATCCTGCAAAATTTTTAGCATTCGGTGGACACGTAAATGCCTTTAATGCAAACTATCGCAAAAAATGGCTGTCGCACAAAAGTGATTACGTCGTTGTGCTTTTTGCAGCAACTTGCAGGTGATATCGAGTACTTTTCAGGGGATTTACAGAACCTGAATACCCTCTATCACAGGTTAATAATTTGACGTTTTAGAACTAAACATTAGCAATTGACTGCTAATTACAGCCAAATGGATTTACAAGCTCAATTACCGACTAGAATACAAGCCGCTAACGCCCAGTATTAAGAGAAAGAGATAAGAATGGACATTCGCAAAGTTAAAAAACTGATCGAACTGCTTGAAGAATCGAACATCAACGAAATCGAAATTAAAGAGGGCGAAGAATCTGTACGTATCAGTCGCGCCTCTAGTGTTGTTCCTCAAATGATGCAAATGCCTGCAATGGCAGCTCCGGCTCCTGCGGCGGCGCCAGCAGCACCGGCGGCCCCTGCAGCTGTTGAAGCTCCAGCAGAAGCTCAATTTAATGGCCATGTTGTTAAGTCACCAATGGTTGGCACATTCTACCGTTCACCATCTCCGAGCTCTCCTGCATTTATCGAAGTAGGAAAAACAGTTAAAGCCGGTGATGTTATTTGTATCGTTGAAGCGATGAAAATGATGAACCAGATCGAAGCCGACAAATCAGGCGTCATTGAGTCGATCTTAGTAGAAGATGGTCAGCCAATTGAATATGACCAACCACTTGTAACGATCGTTTAATATTGCCCAATACAGCGAAAGGAAATTAACCAGATGCTGGATAAAGTAGTTATTGCTAACCGTGGTGAGATCGCCCTGCGAATCCTCCGCGCGTGTAAAGAGCTGGGCATTAAGACAGTAGCGATTCACTCCCAAGCTGACCGCGAATTGATGCATGTGCGTCTCGCGGATCAAGCGGTGTGTATTGGCCCTGCGTCCTCAGCCAAAAGTTACCTCAACATACCTGCGATCATTAGTGCAGCGGAAGTGACTGATGCCTCCGCTATCCACCCTGGCTACGGCTTTTTAGCCGAGAATGCAGGCTTCGCAGAACAAGTAGAGCGTTCAGGCTTCACTTTCATTGGCCCAACCGCAGATGTTATCCGTCTCATGGGCGACAAAGTTTCTGCCATTGAAGCCATGAAAGCGGCAGGTGTACCAACCGTACCAGGCTCTGACGGCCCATTGTCAGATAACCCAGACGAAATACGCGCCATTGCCAAACGTATTGGCTACCCTATCATCATCAAAGCGGCTTCTGGCGGTGGTGGTCGCGGTATGCGCGTCGTTCACTCTGAAGCCTCGCTAATTAACTCTGTACACGTTACTAAGTCAGAAGCCGCTGCGGCCTTCGGCGATGAAACTGTTTACATGGAGAAGTACCTAGAAAACCCACGCCATGTGGAGGTTCAGGTATTAGCGGACGGTCAGGGCAACGCAATCCACCTGTATGATCGCGATTGCTCTATGCAACGTCGTCACCAAAAAGTAGTGGAAGAAGCGCCGGCTCCGTTAATTGATGAAGACGCTCGTGCCAAAGTTCTTCAGTCTTGTGTCGATGCCTGTATTAAAATTGGCTATCGCGGCGCTGGTACTTTCGAATTTTTATACGAGAATGGCGGCTTCTACTTCATCGAAATGAACACTCGAGTTCAAGTAGAGCACCCTGTAACAGAGATGGTTACTGGGGTTGATATTGTAAAAGAGCAATTGCGTATTGCCGCGGGCTTACCGCTTTCCTATAAGCAAGAAGACATTGTCGTTCGCGGCCACGCGTTTGAGTGCCGTATCAATGCCGAAGACTCAAAAACATTCTTGCCTAGCCCGGGTAAAGTCATTCACTTCCATGCACCGGGTGGTAACGGTGTACGTGTTGACTCACATATCTATGATGGCTACACAGTGCCGCCTCACTACGACTCCCTGATTGCTAAGCTGATCACGTACGGAGAAGACCGAGAAACCGCTTTAATTCGCATGCGTAATGCATTAGAAGAACTGCTGGTAGAAGGTATCCGCACGAACACTCAGCTACACCAAGAGATCGTCCGCGACGCGCACTTTATGGAAGGTGGGGTTAACATCCACTACCTAGAGAAAAAGTTAGGACTCTAAGACTAATAAGCCATAAAAAGCCCGCCTTGCGGGCTTTTTTATTTTACGCCCCTACTAGTTTACGTAATAATCTGCCCTTTAGTTTCTAGGATCCAACATCATGCCTTGGTTACAAATTAAGCTCGAAATCAACCCTGATTCAGCAGAACGTTATGAAGATATATTGCTGGAAGCCGGTTGTGCAGCGGTCACCTACCAAGACAGTGAAGACCAGCCTATTTTCGAACCCGACTTAGGAACGACGCCTTTATGGCAACGCACCACCATCTCAGGATTATTTGATACTGATTATGATATGGCTGCCACCGAAGCGTTTATTCGAGAAGCCCACTCAACGATTTTCAAGAACAGCGATTTCCCAACCTTTAGCGCAGAGATCTTAGAGGACAAGGATTGGGAACGCGAGTGGATGAAAAATTACCATCCAATGCAATTTGGTCAACGACTGTGGATCTGCCCAAGCTGGCGAGAAGCTCCAGACCCAAACGCCGTTAACCTTATGCTAGATCCGGGTCTTGCCTTTGGTACCGGGACTCACCCCACAACCGCGTTATGCTTAGAGTGGCTAGATGCTCAAACGCTTGAAGGCAAAAAAGTAACAGATTACGGCTGTGGCTCTGGTATTTTGGGTATTGCCGCCCTTTTATTAGGGGCAGACCATGTCATCGCTGTTGATATTGATATTCAGGCTATCCAAGCTACACGCGACAATCTCGGCCGCAATAAA
Source organism: Neptunomonas phycophila (assembly GCF_001922575.1). Taxonomy (NCBI): domain Bacteria; kingdom Pseudomonadati; phylum Pseudomonadota; class Gammaproteobacteria; order Oceanospirillales; family Oceanospirillaceae; genus Neptunomonas; species Neptunomonas phycophila. The sequence continues at coordinate 2,580,172 of NZ_MRCI01000001.1, forward strand.
CTCAGTGATGACCGCTTAGACGCCTACTTACCCGAATCTGCCCCACAAGCAACAACCGATGTCCTGGTTGCTAATATTCTTGCGGGTCCATTGGTAGAGTTGGCCCCTACCCTAGCCGAACGAGTCAAACCGGGTGGCCTATTAGCGTTATCTGGATTACTTATCCATCAAGCGGACGAAATAATCCAAGCCTACAGCCCTTGGTTTGATCTTGACCCTGTTGCAGAACGAGAAGAATGGATCAGGGTAACTGGCGTTAAACGATGAGCGAAGCTTCTTTCATCACAAGCTGCCCTGAATGCAAAACGCGCTTTAGTGTTAATGCAGGGCAGCTCAAGATTGCCGCTGGAAAAGTACGCTGCGGTGTTTGCTTACAAGTTTTTGAAGCTAAGCCTGCCATATCGCCAGAGCGCAAAAGCTCGACAGCCAAGCCTATGGCGCCGGCATCGTCAGCGAAACCAGCTCGTAGCCCCTCTCAAAGCCAGCCGCTTACCGCTAGTAGGGATGACGCCTTTAACCGCCACTCTCCTTCGCTGAACACAGCCTCCAAGCCAAAGCTATATATTCCTGTTGAAAAAATAAGTGTTTCAACCAGCCCTGTTCCTAGCAACAAAATATCCTTACCCAACTCCATAGCTGCTGGGTTTTCATTAGTGCTGATTGTGTTATTGCTATTTCAGGTTGCTTGGTTCAAACGCACTGACTGGCTCAATAACCCCACACTTCGCCCTTTGTACGCGCCTTTTTATGAGTTAGTAGAAGTTCCTATGCCCCCTAGGGCGGCTCCAAACCTGATACGCGCTTATCAGCTCACTTTACAGCCTCATGAACAGCACCAAGAAGCTCTGCGTATCTCACTGCTTTTAGAGAACAATGCATCATTTGCGCAACCGTTTCCTAGCATGCAACTAGAATTTATGGATGTAAAAGGCCGACTTATTGCACAACGCCTTTTTACGGCCACGGAGTATATCAACGCACAATTATTTCCAGAGCAGCTCATTCCAACACATCAACCTATTCAGATTCAGCTTGACATTCTCAACCCAGGCCGACGAGCTGTCAGTTATCAGGTAAAGCTAATTCCAGATAGCAAAAATGGTTAAAAAATCATCAAAACGGCTTGGAGCCATTCGCGCTTGCGGGTATGATTACGCCCTCCCTGATTCCATGCCACGTCCTCCTTTTTATTAACGAGGAGTGGGTAATTCATTTCTGACGTTTGAAGGTTGCTATGTTCCGGATCGGCCCCTACAGCATAGATAGTCAGGTTATCCTAGCCCCCATGGCAGGAGTAACCGATCAGCCTTTCAGAAACCTGTGCCGTCGCCTTGGTGCTGGCTTGGTCGTTTCAGAGATGGTGACTGCAGACAGCCGTTTATGGAACAGTCGCAAATCAACACTGCGAATGAATCATACCGGCGAGCCTGAACCGAGATCGGTTCAAATAGCGGGTGGTGATGCCGATATGCTGGCGCACGCGGCTCGCTTAAACGCAGAGCGCGGTGCTCAAATTATCGATATCAATATGGGCTGCCCGGCTAAAAAGGTTTGCAACAAAGCCGCAGGTTCTGCTTTATTGAAAGATGAGGCACTCGTTCAGTCTATATTGACGGCTGTCGTATCCGCGGTTGACATACCGGTCACTCTAAAAATTCGTACGGGCTGGTCCACAGACAACCGCAACGCCTTAACGATTGCGCGAATGGCTGAGGATGCCGGCATCCAAGCGTTAGCGGTCCATGGGCGTACGCGTGCATGCGGCTACAAAGGGGATGCTGAGTACGACACCATAGCGGCTATACGGGATGTTATATCCATACCATTATTTGCTAATGGCGATATCACTACCCCTGAAAAGGCCTATCAAGTACTGCAACATACAGGCGCTGATGCCGTCATGGTAGGTCGAGGTGCGCAGGGTAACCCATGGATTTTCAGAGAGATAGATCATTACTTACGCCATCATGAGCATCTGGACCGGCCTACTAAAGCCGAGATCAAAGCAGTGCTGCTTGATCACTTAGACGCACTTCATGTTTTTTATGGCGATGTGATGGGCCCGCGAATTGCTCGCAAACATGTTGGCTGGTACTTGAAAGATCAGCCAAATAGCGTATCGTTCCGCGCTCATTTTAATCAACTAGAAACTGCATCCGAACAAGTCACAGCACTCGGGCATTATTTTGACGATGCAACTACCGACTTTGCTGCGGCCTGATTCACTTCAACGGGTATATAAGTACTGTGGATATTAAAGAAAACACAACAGCCGCTTTCTCAAAAGCGGAAGGCCTTCAGAACAGCGTTCAGCAACCAACACTACGCGATAACGTTCAGGCCTCATTGAGTAACTATTTTAAGCAGCTTGACGGCCAGCCAGTTACCGATGTTTATCAAATGGTGCTTTCTGAAGTTGAAGCGCCTCTGTTCGAAACAGTCATGGCCTATACCAAAGATAACCAAACTAAAGCTTCAGAACTACTAGGGCTTAACCGTGGCACGCTTCGCAAAAAGCTTAAGCAATACGGTTTACTGTAACTTTTAATTTTCAGCATAGTGGCAAATATAACCATGGCAGAACAAAACTACACCCCTATTCGTCGCGCACTTATTAGTGTTTCGGACAAAACTGGTATCGTTGAATTCGCACGCGAATTACAAGCGTCTGGCGTTGAGATCCTTTCAACCGGCGGAACGTTTAAGCTTTTATGCGATAACGCAATCCCAGCAATTGAAGTATCCGACTACACCGGCTTCCCTGAAATGATGGATGGCCGCGTAAAAACACTGCATCCCAAGGTGCATGGCGGTATCTTAGGGCGTCGCGGGCAGGATGATGCGATCATGAATGAGCATGGCATCAACCCAATCGACATGGTTGTTGTCAATCTATATCCGTTCGAGCAGACCATCGCTCGTGAAGATTGCGATTTGCCGTTAGCGATCGAAAATATCGATATCGGTGGACCAACGATGGTGCGCTCGGCGGCGAAGAACCATAAAGACGTAGCCATCGTTGTCAATGCATCTAGCTACGCAGCTGTATTAGCTGAATTAAAAGCCAACAATGGCCTAGGCTACAAAACACGTTTTGATCTAGCTCTGCAGGCTTTCGAACACACGGCACGTTACGACGGTATGATCGCAAACTACTTAGGTACTATCGATCAAACCTCTGAAAACCTAAGCACTGAAGGCCGCGACGCCTTCCCACGGACATTCAACACACAGTTCGTTAAAGATCAGGACATGCGCTACGGCGAAAACCCTCACCAAAAAGCCGCTTTTTATGTTGAAGCGGCACCGCAAGAAGCCTCTATTGCGACTGCCACTCAGCTCCAAGGTAAAGAACTGTCTTTCAACAATGTTGCCGATACCGATGCAGCGCTTGAGTGTGTTAAATCTTTCACTAAGCCTGCTTGCGTCATTGTAAAACATGCCAACCCTTGTGGCGTTGGTGTAGCACCGGAAGGTATTTTAGCGGCCTATGAACTGGCTTATGCTACTGATACCGAGTCTGCTTTTGGCGGCATCATCGCGTTTAACCGCGAACTGGATGCAGCAACAGCACAAGCCATTGTTGATCGCCAGTTTGTAGAAGTGATCATCGCTCCTAAAGTCAGCCCAGAAGCGGCGGCTGTGGTTGAAGCGAAAAAGAATGTTCGCTTACTCGCCTGTGGCGAATGGCCTAGCGAACGCATCGGCGGCTTAGACTACAAACGTGTCAACGGTGGCTTATTAGTTCAAGACCGTGATAACGGCATGATCTCAGTTGATGATTTAAAGATTGTCACTAAACGTCAACCAACTGAAGATGAATTAAACGATCTTATCTTTGCTTGGAAGGTCGCCAAGTTTGTTAAGTCCAACGCGATTGTTTACGCTAAAAACCGTCAAACAGTGGGCGTTGGAGCGGGTCAAATGAGCCGTATTAACTCGGCGCGTATTGCTGCCATTAAAGCGGAACATGCAGGCCTACAGGTTGCGGGCTCGGTTATGTCTTCTGATGCCTTTTTCCCATTCCGAGATGGTATTGATGCCGCGGCGGCTAATGGCATTGCTGCCGTCATCCAACCCGGCGGTTCGATGCGTGACCAAGAAGTTATTGATGCGGCTGATGAGCACGGCATGGCGATGGTCTTCACCGGTATGCGCCACTTCCGCCACTAAGCATTTTACAAAAAGCAACGCTCATTAGCGTTGCTTTTTTATGAAGGAGAACCTCCTATGAAAATTTTAATTATTGGATCAGGCGGCCGTGAGCATGCCCTCGCTTGGTCTGCTGCAAAAGACGAACGCGTCACTGATATTTTTGTAGCCCCAGGTAACGCAGGTACCGCTAACGAGCCGAAAATGTCCAATGTCAACATTGGCGTGCAAGACATCCCCGCCCTTGTTACTTTTGCTAAAGACAACCATATCGCTTTAACCATTGTTGGCCCAGAAGCCCCTTTGGTAGACGGTGTTGTGGATGCTTTCCGTGCAGCTGATCTAGCAATCTTTGGCCCAACAGCCGACGCTGCTCAATTAGAAGGCTCCAAAGCGTTTACAAAAGACTTTTTAGAACGCCAAAAAATCCCAACAGGGGATTACAAAAACTTTACCGAAGTGGAGCCCGCTATCGCCTACGTTCGCGAAAAGGGCGCTCCTATCGTTGTTAAAGCAGATGGCTTAGCCGCTGGTAAAGGCGTCATTGTGGCCATGACTTTACAAGAAGCTGAAGACGCCATTAAAGACATGTTAGCGGACAACGCCTTTGGTGATGCCGGTAGCCGTGTCGTTATTGAAGAGTTTTTAGACGGCGAAGAAGCCTCATTTATCGTAATGGTTGATGGCGATAATGTACTACCCATGGCTACCAGCCAAGACCACAAACGCGTAGGGAATGGCGATACAGGGCCTAATACAGGCGGAATGGGGGCTTATTCACCAGCACCTGTTGTTACTCCTGAAATCCATGACCGCATCATGTCAGAAGTCATTATGCCAACCGTTAAAGGTATGAAGGCTGAAGGCAACGAATACACAGGCTTTTTGTACGCGGGCTTGATGATCATGGCAGATGGTACTCCTAAGGTCATTGAGTATAACTGCCGCTTTGGTGACCCTGAAACGCAACCTATCATGTTACGATTACAATCAAGCATTGTAGAACTTTGCGAAGCAGCTATCGCGCGTAAGCTCGATACTACAACGGCACAATGGGATAGCCGCTGCTCCGTGGGTGTTGTAATGGCCGCCGGTGGTTACCCAGGTGATTATGCCAAAGGTGATGTAATATCCCTGCCTGATAGCACTCCCGAAGGGACTAAAATTTTCCAAGCCGGTACTGTGCTTAAGGACGACCAAGTAGTGACGGCCGGCGGGCGTGTGCTGTGCGTTACCGCATTAGGTGATACAGTTACCGAAGCACAATCGCGTGCCTATGATGTGTTAAAAACTGTTAGTTGGGATGGCGCTTTCTACCGAACTGACATCGCTTATCGAGCCATTGCCCGAGAAGCATAATCAAGATTACTAAAAGCCACTAAAAATAGTGGCTTTTTTTTGTCAAAAACAAAGATTAACAGAGGGTTAAGCGTGATAAAGTACAATCTCTGGACTCGAAACGCGAAATTGTAAACTATAAACTTATATCAGCCCGTTGCGGCTTGTAAGGTTAGTCGGTACTCTTCTGTTTCATTTTTATTTAACGATTTCGCACTAGTGGATTTACGCGATTTATGGATATTAAACGCACACCCCTTGCCATCATTTTGGCTGCAACAATGGCCACAGGCTGTAGCGCAAGTAATCGAGATGATTCACGCCAATCTTACTGCCGTAATGGCGGGTCAACGACTGACTATACTTGCGACCAAGAAAAACAAATTCCAGATCGTGAGCTCATTGGTTCTAAGAGCTTACCTTCTACTGACGAAGCGTGGATGCAAAGCAAACTCGCTGAAATCAAAACATGGTTGCAGCAAGAAAAAACGGACTCTAACGGTGACGTTAGCTCTACACAAAAGCCAGCCAATGCACGAATTTCAGTGCGAGACCCTTCTGCCACAGACCCCGAGCTAATGCGCATTGAGGCCATGTCACGCAAAGGCGACCATCGTGCTGCTATGTCTGCCGTTAATAGCTTTCTAGCCAACAACCCAGAAAACTTAGAAGGCCAACTAACTAAAAGCTTAGTGCTCAATAACATGGGGCGCTTAGACGAAGCCGAGTCGCTTTTAAAATCGGCGATTAACCGCTACCCAACTTCTCCAGAAGTCTACAATAACCTAGCGGTTCTCTATGCCGAGCAGGGGGACTACGGGCAAGCTATTGAAACTTTACTACAAGCCTTTAGTACTCACCCGACATACGCACAAGTTCATCAGAACTTGCGTGAGCTTTACGCCACTGTCGCTTCTCAGGCATACAGCCGAGCATTGGACCTTAACCAACAAACGAACTCTCCTCAGCTCGTAATGTTGCGTCGTACATCGGATGTCAATTCGCCCGATCTTGGCTATCAAGCGGCGTCTATCAGCACGCAAGCTTCGTTATCTGAAAATGATAAAGCGGTAGCATCTAACCAGCCAAAACCGGCTGCAGTTGAAAAGCCTGTTATCAAACCGGCTGCAACAGTTGAAGCGAAGCCGATAGAAAAGCCTGTCGTTATCGCTGCAGTAAAACCGGAACTGAAGCCCGAGACGATAAAGCCTGAACCGCCAAAAGTAGAGCCACCTAAAGCGGCAGTTGTGAAAGCCCCAGAACCTGTTATTGTCGAAGCATCAACTAAAGCTGATGAGCCTTCAACACCTCAGTTAGTTCGTGAAGCGGTAGCCCATGTAAATGCTTGGGCTAAGGCTTGGGCAGCTCAAGACATTGACGGCTACTTAAACAGCTACACCAATAACTACCGCCCTTCGACGAAACTATCTCATAACGGCTGGGTTGCGCAGCGTAAAGACCGCTTAGCAAAACCAACTTTCATTAAAGTTGAACTGGCTAACGTGAAAACTACCATCCTAGATAGCAAAACAGCGAAGGTGACTTTTAATCAGTCTTATCAATCTAATACCTACAAGGATCAAACGAACAAACAACTGACTCTGACACGAATCAACGGTCAGTGGTTAATTGTTAAAGAACAGTCTCTGTAGTAATCAACCAGCTAACTACGCGGCTAATCGCTTAGTTAGCTGGTGCCTTATCAACTAACCGCTCATCTACAATTAACCAACGATTATCTCGTTTAATCCAAGTTAGCACTTTTTGTACGTTATCCTGATAACCCGAGGCACGATATAATTGCCAAAAGCGGGTTTCATACGTAACCCCATCACGCGTTATATTCACAGGACCTATCTCTACTCTTATCCATTCTGGCGCGGTAATACGCTGCTCTCGCCAAGAACGCCATTGCTCAGCGTCTGGCTGGTCTTGGGTAGAATAGTCATCATCATAGAAGCTAAAATAAGCCACCGGTGTTTGCGACTCCCACGCGCTAGCCCAATCATGAACCGCTGACGTAAGCGTGATACGTATCTCATCACCCATCATAGAACCTAAAACAGCATCAATATCCAATGCATCAGGATATGTTGGTAACTGATCTATATCTTTAGGAGGATTGAGAGAAGCCTCGGTACTAATGCTATCTAGCAGCGTTTGCGATGCCTCGGTGGCCTGTTTTTCCAACTGCTGAGTGGGTGAAACTTCAGGGAGGGGCTCGCCTTCACTAGTCAGAAACTGACTTATCATCTGACTCAAAGAGGTAACTAATGAGGCGTCTCGAACGAGCATTGCACCTATTGTAAGTGAAACCACCGCAACGACGCTTATCGCAATGCGCCGTAAAGAATTGGAGTCAGGTAAAGAGTGCAGTAATGGGCTCTCAACAGACTCAACGAGGCGTCCACGCAACTTCACCAAGCCAGGGCTACGCAACCGTTTTGAATCCAGTGTCAATAGAATACGTACGGCATACTGACCTTGAGTATTCATTGGCAACGAGTCAGCAATGTCTTCAAGAACGGCGTCGTTCAGTTTATCGCCGTTAATATATAGCCATAAAACATTACCCTCTTCCGCCCAACGCCTTAAAAAGTGCTGCCGATAATTGGAATTAGATTTAGGCTGGGAAAGCAACTGGTCTAAGCAGTCGTTGAACGATACATACTGATTCGTCTCAGACCAGCGGGGTAAAGGAATGGTTAAGTCTCGTTCAAACCTGGCTATGAGCGCTTCAGGATTCGGCACATTAATCTGAACAATGCCAAACTCAGGTAATGCCTGTTGTAACCAGCATGACCATACTTCTAAATTAGAACGGCGTTTATTTTTTTCAGTTCCCAATAAACGAGGGTTTATGCTAACCACGTTATCTGACTAAAGTACAAGATGAGCGCACAGGTTTACAAACCATTGTTAAGGGATACCCTTTGATGGATCGCCTTCGTAAGCTATCTTCCACCTTCCCTCTTCCTTAACCCAATATTGACGTTTTATAGACTCACCCTTGTAGTTATTTGATTGGTAGTCTTGGTTAAATGTTACCACCAGTAAGTCTGGATTATTCGGGTAGGTAAACAAGCTAAGGTCAGACAAACCTACTTTGATATATTCTTTTCCGCTGTTTACGCGTTTTTTGTAATCAGAGAATGATGCGTAGTCTCGGCTGCTATCTTTGTAAGTCTTAGAGTAATGAGAAATGTAGCGTTCGTGATTTTGACTCTCCCAGTCTGCTCGCCACTGGTCCACAGCCTTCTCAATTTCTTGTTGCTGGGCAACCCATGTACTACGTTCAACCCACTCCATCCCATTGCCAATCAGCACGGGGGTGTTGTTGATATCAACTAAGCCATCCAGTTCGATGAAATCAGGATTCGTCAGTGAAATGCAACCTTCACTGGCTTTAGGAGGACGACTATACGTATCTACTGGAGACCCGTGAACCCAAATGCCATTACCTGTATGGCCTTGTCTATAATCCCACATATTGGGGTAATTGATAGGCAGAGCCCCTGAACCATAGCGCTCAGGTAAATTTTGGTCTTTAAAGCGACCAGTTACAAAGTACACACCCAAAGGGGTTTTCAAATCGCCTTGTTTTACTTTTTCAGTTCCGCCACGCCCATACGAGGCATAATAATCTTTAACCAGTGTTGGCGTACCTTGGCGGTTTTCAAACAGGAAAAGGCGTGAAATATTAGTATCGACGACAATCAGGTACTTTTGATTGTCACTCATCTTCACTAAGCTTTTAGGGATTAAGCCTGCACCGGGCTTTTCACGCGTCATCATCAGGCGAGCACGCGCTTCATCAATGAGCCCCTGCACTTCTTTTTTTCGTTGCACTTGAGCATTACCGACCTGACCTAAAGGGTCAGCTTGTGAAGCCAACAAATCAGCATACACCAGTTGCGCTAGTCTGAAGTCAGGACGCTTTTGCGTTAATTCTCTAAACTGCCCCAAGGCATTATCAAATTGCTGCGAAGCCAACGACTCCAAACCCTGGATCAATAACTCTTCATTACCTTCCGAAACACCATAATCAGTTGCGGCATGTAAGGGCAAAGTGAGTGTAAGCAAAGAACCTACTAAAAGAGATTTCACTGTAAACATCGGTAACCTGAAAAGTAATTAATTATCTAATAATGGGTTTTACAACGAGCCTAGCCAAGTAACAGCTATTTTGCTTTTTTAGATAATAGCATAGATGCATCACCTAAAAAGCAATTCTCAGACCTCAAAAAGCCTAAAATGATCCCCGTAAAGCCTACATTTCGAGATATAAATAAACAGCCTGCACCTTACTCACACCCTCAATAATGCTGCACTGCACCATAAATAAACAAACCAGCGCACCACAACTGACCATTACGCCTCTTATGTGGCGTTATTTAAATAAATAACCTCTTTTATTCGACTTCTCTTAACATCGGCTAGGCGAGTAAAACAATGAATAAATTCACTATTGGAATTCGCCAACATTACCAGATTAGCCGCTTTAGCACTGCGCCCTAACCTGATAAAACGAATGTAGAGCAAGCATCTGTAATTCCTTCATTACTGTCTATACTCTTAATAAGGGCAGGCCATCTAGCTAAATTCATCAACGGTAAAATTAGAAAATATCAACACGCTTAATGTTGAGCTGCCCCCAGAAAACAAGGTGCCCTTCACCTAAAAAACTTGATCATTTGGTCAAGCTGGCTTAGAGATTGCAGTGCTCTGTTTATCATAAAGTGCAGTTGACCATGAACGATTGCAGGTGTAACACGTCTATATACAATCACTATTTTAAAGTTGTGTAAGGACGAGTTAAAACGAAACCGCTGCTCGAATGGCAACATAAAACCGGATTAAACCAAGTTAAAAATGAGTGTTAATTATTCAATGAAAACTGATTAGCGTGGGCTACATTGCAGTTAAGACGACTTAAAAGTCATCTTAGGCTCGCCAACAGAAGGGGTGTACGTTATGGGTATCTTCGAACATTACAAGACGCGTTATGAGTCAACCACCCAGGAAGAGATGAGTCTGACCGACTATCTCCAACTCTGTAAGCAAGATCCATTGGCCTATGCCAGTGCATCTGAACGGATGTTAAGCGCCATAGGTGAGCCGGAACTCATCGATACTGCTCGCGACCCCCGACTTAGCCGCATTTTTTCTAACAAAGTTATTAAACGCTATCCTGCATTTTCCGAGTTTTATGGCAATGAAGAGGCCATTGAGAATATCGTCTCGTACTTTCGACATGCCGCTCAAGGGTTAGAAGAACGCAAACAAATTCTCTATTTGTTAGGCCCTGTTGGCGGTGGTAAGTCCTCATTGGCTGAGCGTTTAAAACACCTCATGGAAAAAATTCCATTCTATGCCATTAAAGGATCCCCTGTTTACGAATCGCCTTTAGGCTTATTTAATCCAGCCGAAGACGCGGATATTTTAGAAGAGGAATTCAATATCCCTCGCCGTTACCTTAAAGGCATCATGTCTCCATGGGCAGTTAAACGATTACATGAGTACGGTGGGGATATTTCCAAGTTTAAAGTCGTTAAACTTTACCCCTCCATCTTAAACCAGATCGCCATTGCTAAAACTGAACCCGGTGATGAAAACAACCAAGATATTTCTAGCTTGGTTGGTAAAGTCGACATACGTAAACTCGAAGAATTTCCACAACATGACCCAGATGCATACAGCTTTTCCGGTGCTTTGTGTAACGCCAACCAAGGCGTAATGGAATTTGTGGAGATGTTTAAAGCCCCTATTAAAGTGCTTCACCCTCTTCTAACAGCGACTCAAGAAGGCAACTACAACAGCACAGAAGGGATGGGAGCTATCCCCTATGATGGTATTGTTTTAGCCCACTCGAATGAATCTGAATGGCAAACATTCAAAAACAATAAGACAAATGAAGCCTTTATAGACAGGGTATACACCGTCAAAGTGCCTTACTGCACTCGTATTACCGAAGAAATCAAAATTTATCAGAAGCTTCTCGAAAGCAGCTCTTTAAACACAGCACCTTGCGCACCCGACACGCTGAACATGCTATCGCAGTTCATCATTTTATCGCGCCTGAAAGATCCCGAAAACTCGAATATCTATTCAAAAATGCGTGTTTACAACGGTGAAAATTTAAAAGATACGGACCCCAAAGCTAAGTCTATGCAGGAATACAAAGACATGGCCGGGGTCGATGAAGGTATGAACGGTTTATCCACGCGCTTCGCTTTCAAAATTCTTTCCAAAGTATTTAACTTTGACCCATCTGAAGTAGCGGCTAACCCTGTTCACTTGATGTATGTTTTAGAACGAGAGATTGAACAGCAGCAATTTGCGCCTGAGCTGCAAGAAGCTTATGTCAGCTTTATCAAAGAATATATAGCGCCTAAATACATTGAACTACTGGGCAAAGAAATCCAAACGGCATACCTAGAATCCTACTCTGAATACGGACAAAACATCTTTGATAGGTACGTAACCTACGCCGACTTTTGGATCCAAGACCAAGAATATCGTGATCCAGAAACAGGCGATATTTTAGATCGTCAATCCATCAATGAAGAGTTAGAAAAAATCGAGAAGCCAGCAGGCATTAGCAACCCGAAAGACTTCAGACATGAGATCGTTAATTTTGTATTGCGGGCTCGCGCAAGTAATGAAGGCAAAAACCCTTCATGGATGAGCTACGAGAAAATGCGCACCGTGATCGAGAAAAAAATGTTCTCTAACACTGAAGATCTACTTCCCGTTATCTCTTTTAATGCCAAAGCATCGTCTGATGAACAAAACAAACACGGTGAGTTTGTTAAACGCATGATTGAGCGAGGCTACACCGAGAAGCAAGTTCGTCTGCTATCCGAATGGTATATACGCGTTCGGAAGTCGCAGTAAAAGTCGCGCGGATCGAGAAGGAGAGCGGAATATGAGTTACATCATTGATCGCCGTCTCAACGGAAAAAAGAAAAGCATGGTGAACCGCCAGCGCTTTTTAAAACGCTACAAAAAACAAATCAAAGGGGCCGTTGAAGAAGCGATTAAACAACGCTCGATTCAAGATCTAGACCGAGGCGGGAAAATAACTATTCCGCGCAAAGATACCAACGAGCCTATGTTTCATCATGGGCAAGGCGGCAAACAGACACGAGTGTACCCGGGTAATAAAGAATTTACCGCGGGAGATGAATTTCAACGCCCTCAAGGAGGCCAAGGGGGAGGTTCAGGCTCGGGACAGGCCAGCAATCAAGGCGAAGGTGAGGATGACTTTAGCTTCAACATCAACCAAGAGGAATTCCTCGACTTTATGTTTGAGGACCTAGAGCTCCCCTACTTGGTAAAAAAACAGCTAAAAGACAGCTCTGCATTCGAAATTAAACGCGCTGGTTTTACTACCGCAGGGTCGCCCGATAAATTAAATATCGTTCGCTCCCTGCGTGCCGCACACGCTAGGCGTATCGCGCTATCAGGGCCCAACCGTCAAGAGATACGCACACTCAAAAAACGCTTATGGGCTTTAGAGGAAGCTCCCAATGATGATCAGCGCAATCAAGAAATGGATGAGATTCGTGCCCAAATTTCAGCATTAGAAAAGACCACCAAAAAGCTGCCTTTTATCGATGAGTTTGATCTGCGCTACAACAATATGGTCAAAAACCCTGTGCCCTCCAGCAAAGCCGTTATGTTTTGCCTGATGGATGTGTCAGGGTCGATGACACAATCAATAAAAGAAATGGCTAAACGTTTCTTTATTTTGTTGTACCTCTTCCTTCGTCGGAATTACAAACACATCGAAGTGGTTTTTATAAGACATCACACTCACGCTAAAGAAGTCACTGAAGATGAGTTTTTTTACTCACGTGAAACTGGCGGCACTATCGTTTCAAGCGCACTAGAGTTGACCGCCGACATACTTGAGAAACGTTATCCACGAAACGACTGGAATGTCTATGTAGCTCAGGCGTCGGATGGCGACAACTGGGAAGGCGACTCCCAACGTTGTTCCGATCTCCTGTATCAAAAGATACTGAAGGATGTTCAATATTTTGCCTACGTCGAAATAACCAATGGTCCGCATCAAAACCTATGGGAAGAATATCAAGAAGTACACAGTCGCCACCCCGATCAATTTGCCATTCAACATATTGAAGAGATGTCGGATATTTATCCCGTATTTAGACGCCTTTTCGAACGAAAAACCGAGGGGGCAGCATGAAAAAAGAACCCTTATCAACAGGCGCGGAATGGACCTTTGAGCTCATCGAAGCTTATGACAAAGAAATTGGCCGTATCGCAGCAGGTTATGGTCTTGATACCTATCCTAACCAAATTGAAATTATCACCTCTGAGCAGATGATGGATGCCTACGCCTCGATCGGCATGCCGTTGAACTACAATCATTGGTCATACGGCAAACAATTCGTTCAAACGGAACAACAATACAAACGAGGCCAAATGGGCTTAGCCTATGAGATCGTCATAAACTCTGATCCATGTATCGCTTATCTTATGGAAGAGAACACCATGACAATGCAAGCATTGGTTATCGCCCATGCGTGTTATGGCCACAACTCGTTTTTTAAAGGCAATTACCTTTTCCGAACATGGACAGATGCATCAGCGATTATTGACTATTTGGTATTCGCCAAACAATATATCGCGAAATGCGAAGAGCGACATGGTCTAGCCGAAGTGGAAGCCACATTGGATTCATGTCATGCGCTCATGAACTACGGTGTTAACCGATACAAACGCCCTAAACCGCTAACCGCGGAAGAAGAGCAAGCACGCGTCGAGGCCAGAGAAGAGTACAACCAACGCCACCTTAATCAGATTTGGAATACGATTCCCAAAAAATCTGATAGTGAAGATGTGGCTGAGTCACTACATTTCCCGCCAGAACCTGAAGAAAATATTCTTTATTTTATTGAGAAAAACGCCCCTTTATTGGAGCCATGGCAACGAGAAATTGTCCGAATTGTCAGAAAGATTTCCCAATACTTCTACCCACAAAAACAAACCCAAGTAATGAACGAAGGCTGGGCCACTTTCTGGCATTACACCCTTCTCAATACCATGTATGAGGAAGGCCTAGTCACAGACGGATTTATGATGGAGTTCTTGCACTCCCATTCAAGTGTAGTGTATCAACCCCCGTTTGATAGCCCCTATTTCTCAGGAATCAACCCATATACACTTGGCTTTAATATGATGCAGGACATTCGTAGGATTTGTGAAAATCCAACCGATGAAGATCGAGAGTGGTTTCCTGATATCGCAGGTTCATCATGGACTGAAACGCTCGACTACGCCATGCGCAACTTTAAAGATGAAAGCTTTATACTGCAGTTTTTATCCCCCAAACTTATTCGCGAACTTAAGCTTTTCTCAATACTAGATGATACCGATTCGCCCACACTCAAAGTTGCTTCCATCCACAACGAATCTGGTTACCGCCGTATTCGTGAAGACATATCAGCTCAATATAATTTAGGTAATCGCGAGCCTAACATCCAAGTTTACAACGTGGATGTACGCGGTAATCGATCCCTAACATTACGCCATTTCATGCATAATAACCGCCCGTTAGGAGACGATACCAGCGAAGTCCTTAAGCATATTCATCGCCTATGGGGGTTCGATGTGCACTTAGAATCAGTCACGCCTGACAATAAAGTAGCCCGCACGTACAACTGCCCGGAGCTCGAGTTACTTGAGATCGGCTAAGCCGATCTCTTATACTCAACGACCTATTCTTAAATTCCGAGGCTGTCATCGATGGATTGTTTATTTTGTAAAATAGTTAATCAAGAAATTCCAGCTGATATCTTATACGAAGATGACCTAGTTATTGCCTTCAGCGACATCAATCCCCAAGCGCCTTTTCACTGCCTAGTTATCCCCAAGAAACATATCAGTACATTAAATGATATAACGGAGCAAGACCGTGAGCTTGTCGGTCATATGGTCGCCACAGCTGGCAAAATAGCCGCCGACAAAGGCTTTGCACAAGAAGGGTATCGGACCGTTTTCAACTGCAACAGTCATGGCGGCCAAACTGTTTACCATATTCATTTACATGTGTTAGGTGGAAAACCGTTAGGATGGCCACCCTACCAAGACACCCTAAAAACACCTGTCTAAAAGATAGATACATAATGAATGGAATCAAACAGCTGTTCATCTAAGCTTCATCCGTAGCTTTTAGACTGCAGCAACCCCTATAAAAAAAGCATGGAAGTTCTATCATGAAAAAACAACTAACTACTTTCGCTCTATCAACGTTAGCGATCGCCGTTTTATCCGGTTGCTCTTCAACGGGCTCTTATCAAAATGACGATGTAACTAACTCAGCACAATACCGTGCGTTAGAGCAAGAACTAGCAAGCCTTAAAAACTCTTCTGGTTCTGACTCTGCTCGTGCATCTGAACTAGAAGCAGAATTAGCTCGTCTAAATAGCAGCAATTCTACTTCTAGCCTGCTGCCTCCAAACCCTAAACCGGGTGAGTGCTATGCGCGCGTTGTTATCCCTGCTAAATACAAAGCAGAGACAGAGACAGTTCAAACACGTGCTGAAAGCCAGCGCATTGAAACTTCACAACCGGAATTCCGTTGGGTTGAAGAACGCGTTATGGTAAAAGAAGCAAGTGAACGTTTGGAAATCGTGCCTGCTACTTACACTACTGTTACTGAAACCATTCAAGTATCCGATGCTACAGAGCAGCTAGTTCGTGTACCGGCTAAATACAAAACCGTTACCGAGCGTATTTTAGTTCGTCCAGCTCACACTGAGTGGAAAAAAGGGACAGGGCCAATTCAGCGCGTTGATGCAGCCACAGGCGAGATCATGTGTTTAGTTGAAGTACCGGCTGAATACAAAACAGTTACTAAAACCATTGTTGTAGAGCCTGAGACAGTAAAAAAAGTGGCTATACCGGGTAAAACACAAACTGTTCAGCGTCGTGTTGTAAAAACACCAGAAACTACACGTAAAGTGGTTATTCCTGCTGAGTACAAAATGGTTAAAGTCCGCAAGCTTGTTAAGCCTGCAGAACAAAACGTGGTTAGCATTCCTGCAGAGTACAACACCGTTCAAAAGCGCGTAAAAATCAGCGATGCATACTTAGAGTGGCGTCCAATTTTGTGTGAAACAAACACGCAGCCTGGTCTTGTACGTGAATTGCAAAAAGCACTTAAAGCCAAAGGTTACAACCCAGGTAGCATCGATGGTGTGCTAGGTAAAAACACCATGAACGCTGTTATTGCGTATCAAAAATCGCAAAAAATGCCTTCGGGTCAGTTGACTATCAACACCTTAAAATCATTGGGTGTAGCTATCTAAAGCTAATAGTTTTATTAGCTTTAGCGTAAAAAAAGAGCCTTCATTTTGAAGGCTCTTTTTTGTTTATGAGACGTTTATTCTCGGCATACCATCCCTTATATTTTTTCTAGCACAAGCCACAGCGCAATACTCCACATCATCAACGCCACCAAAAAATCGACCCAACGCCAAACATGTGGTTTTTCTAGCCAAGGTGAAAGTTTTCGAGCCGCTAGCGTGAGAAAAATAAACCAACTAAGCGAAGCCAACATAGCCCCTATCCAAAACAAAACCTTAGCTTGCCCAAAATGCTGACTTCCTAAACTTCCCAACAGGATAACTGTATCTAGATAAACATGAGGGTTCAGTAAACTGACCGCTAACGCGGTTAATAAGGTCACTCGCAAACCAGCACGCTTGGTATTAGCTTCAAGCCCTATCGGGCTTAAAAAGCTCTGAAACGCTTTAAAGCCGTAAACGGAAAGAAAAATGACACCTCCCACACGGAACGCATCCAGTAGCCATGGCCATTGTTCAAATACAAACCCTGCTCCCAGCATGCCTGCACTGATTAAAGCGAGATCACAAAGAATACATATAGCGGCCACAGGCCAATGGTAATGACGCTGAACCCCTTTACCTAAAACAAACGCATTCTGCGCTCCAATCGCCATAATTAATGCCATAGCCGAGCCATAACCCTGTAACACTAAAAAGCCCATATTATTGACCTTATGCCGCCGCAATGAATTAGATGTGCATCATGCCAATCTTTTGATATAAAGAATAACTAATAAAATTAATCTTTAATAAGGACTGCTAATGTTCGATTATCGCCAACTACAGGCCTTAGCTACCGTTGTCGAGGAGCAAAATTTTGAACGTGCCGCACAACGCTTGCATGTCACCCAATCGGCTATTTCACAGCGTATAAAGCAGTTAGAAGAACTGGTTGGTCAAACATTGTTAATTCGAACACACCCCTTACAAGCAACCGACGCTGGACAAGTCTTGCTCAAACACTATCGTCAAATCGCCATGCTGCAAAGCGCGGTGATGTTGGAACTCAATCCCGTTTTAGAAACGGGACAGATCCGATTATCTATTGGTTTAAACGCCGATACGCTAGCCACATGGTTTTTACCGGCTATTGAACCTCTACTCAACGCACACTCGGTTCTGCTCGATATTAAAGTAGATGATCAAGATCAAACCCAGCAGCTTCTTCGCAGTGGAGAAGTTATGGGGTGTATCAGTTCGAGTGATAAACCACTGCAAGGCTGCCATTGTATACCGCTCGGTGTATCGGTATACCGATTATTAGCTTCACCGCAATTTATGAAAAAGTATTTACCAGAAGGCCCCAACCAGGCTGCTCTGCGCCGTGCCCCTGTCGTTGAATTTAATCACAAAGATGCGCTTCAGATTCGTTACTTAGAACAATTTTTCGATTTAAGGCCCGGGGATTATGCGTGCCACCGAATTCCCTCAGCAGAAACCTTTATAGATCTGATTGTCAGAGGTTTTGGCATGGGGATGATTCCTGACCAAATGACAACTGAACTCTTATCGAGTGGCCAGCTAGTGGATGTATCACCGGGTGATTATCTGGCTGTACCTTTATATTGGCACGTGTGGAATTTAAAAGCCCCCTTAGCCGAAGAGCTTACCCACGCACTTGCAGAACAAGGCAAAAAAGATCTGGCGCCTTTTAGCGACTACCCTATCCTTGCAACCCCAAAACTTACTCGGTAAGAACGCACGAAGATGATCTACGTCATAGCCTCATAAGCCTCCGGCATCCTATTCTGAGGGTGCTGGCCGCTGCTATTTTAACAGAAGTGGCAGAGCCTAACCGCCAATAGCGAGGGTGCTTCATGACCGTTAACATTCAACCACCGATACACAATCAACTTGAGTACTTTATCGAGCAAGCAGCATGCGCGCCAGCCATTGTTACGGCGGTGGTACACCCGGTTTCACATAACGGTTTGGTAGGCGCAATAGAAGCTGCAAATAAAGGGTTGATAACGCCTATTTTGATCGGCCCAAGCGCTAAAATACAAGCGGCAGCCGACGAAGAAGAGCTTGATATATCGACTTACGAGATCATTGATGTTGAGCATAGCCACGCAGCCGCGGAGAAAGCTTGCGAACTAGCCCGACAGGCCTGTGTGCAAACCCTCATGAAAGGGGATTTAGGCAGTTCAGAACTGATCAGCGCTATTATTAATAAGCAAACAGGGTTACGCACTGAACGTCGCTTGAGTCACGTGTTTGTCTTCGATGTACCAAACTACCATAAGCCTCTCATCATTACAGATGGTGCAATTAACGTTACGCCATCACTGAACGATAAACGAGATATTATCCAAAACGCTATCGATTTTTCCCATTCGCTGGGCGTTTCGTCTCCTAAGGTTGCCATTTTAGCCGCCGTTGAAAAAGTAAAACCCAACATGCCTAGCACAATTGATGCTGCGTGCTTATGCAAAATGGCTGATAGAGGCCAAATTACAGGAGGCATCTTAGACGGCCCACTTGCCTTCGATAATGCCATATCTCAACAAGCCGCTTTGGATAAACATATTTGTTCAGATGTCTCTGGTGATGCTGATATCTTACTGGCGCCTGATTTAGAAGCCGCCAATATGATTGCCAAACAATTAATTTATTTAGCAAACGCAAAGTCAGCGGGTCTGGCACTTGGTGCGCGAGTGCCTATCATACTGACGAGCCGAGCTGAAACTCCCCTTGGAAGACTGGCCTCCTGTGCTCTGGCTTCTTACATGGCTCGTCATACATTATCGTCCTAAGCAGGCCTCCAAGGCGCGAAGAAAGGCTGAATTTAATGCAAACTATTTTGGTTATTAATGCAGGATCATCTAGCTTAAAGTGCACGCTTTTCCGGACGGGGCAGCTGCAAGAAAAGTCTATTTATCGTTTCAAGTTTAGTAATTTATTACTGAAACCCCACTTATCAATCGTCGATGAGAATGGTCTGGATCGCGTTACAAAACAGCCGGACTTTGCAAGTGTGCCTAAAACCGAACGCCACCATGCCGCGTTAGATTTAGTGTTAAGCTGGCTAAACACGCATGCCTCACAATACAAACTAACCGCTTTTGGGCATAGAATTGTTCATGGCGGACGACAATTTAATGCCCCGCAAATCCTATCAAAAAGCGATATAGCCCACTTAAAAGAATTAATCCCCCTTGCTCCACTCCACCAGCCGTATAACTTATTACTGATCGACTGTTGCAAGAAACTAGCCCCCAATCTTCCTCAAATCGCCTGTTTTGATACCATGTTCCACCATACTCAAATGGAGCTTGAACGCCACTACGCATTACCTCGTAAATACACCGAAGCTGGCATTCAACGATACGGATTTCATGGCCTGTCGTACGAGTACATCACACATCAACTCGGTCAAATAACCCCTAAAGCGTGCCACATAAAAACCGTCATGTGCCACCTAGGGGCAGGCTCTAGCATGTGCGCGATCAGCCAAGGAAAAAGCATCGCGTCGTCCATGGGTTTTACCGCTGTAGATGGACTCCCCATGGGCACCCGCTGTGGCAATATTGACCCTGGGGTTATCCTCTATTTGCAACGTCACTACAATCTCGATTGTGATGCGCTAGAGCACCTCATTTATAGCGAAAGCGGCTGGCTAGGTGTATCTGGTGAATCAAGTGATATGTTATCGCTTAAACGCTCTCAATCGACGAGTGCACAGGAAGCAATCAATATGTACGCTTATCGTATTGCATTAGAATTAGGTCGTCTAGCAGCGGCTCTTGGAGGACTTGAGCAGCTCGTTTTCACTGGAGGAGTTGGCGAAAACGATGCGGACCTACGCCAGAACATTATTGAAAGAAGCCGCTGGTTAGGCATCCACCTTGATGAAGATGCAAACGTACTTAACGCCAGCGTAATAAGCAATAAACATAGCGCTATACCCGTCCGAGTAATTGCCACCAATGAAGAAGCGATGATTGCACATCATGTTACGGAAATCATTGGCGATTAGTGGACATTACAACCGTTTAGAAATGTTTTGCTGGGGTATTAAAAAGGCCTGCTTAAAATAATCACGAATGGCGAACATAGCCGGTGTAAAAGTGGTTTCTTTACGCCACGCCAACCCTAAGCTCATCGGGTGCACTTCATCATCCAAGGAGCGTGTATCTATGCGCTTGCCTTCCAGTGACCAAGGCCGATAAACCAAATCGGAGAGTATCGATATTCCTAAACCATTTGCAACCATGCTTCGTACAGATTCCACTGAAGATGTTCGCAGTATGACATTTGGTTCTAACCCCTTGTGCCCCCAGTAGCGCATCGCACTTTTATCCGCTTCATCGACAGTGAGCATGATAAACGGCTCTTTTTCAATATCTCCTAATGACAACCTTTTCTTAAAACCCAACGGATGATTGCTCGGCAACCACAGCCGACGTTCAGAGGCGACCAACTTTTCAGAAACGATATCAGCATGAGTCAAATTATCAGTTAATACAATGGCCATATCGATAGAACCATCGGCTAGCTGATTCTCAATAATCGAACGTTCGTATTCAAACAATTCAATCGATATATCAGGATACCAATGTGACAAGCGTTGAAGGTGATAAGGTAAAAAGTATCCTTGGACAGTATAGCTTGCTGCTATGCGAATACGCCCATTTGCGACACCATCGGTATGAGGAAGGTTTAACGCTTCGTCAACACTTCGTAACACTTGGTAGGCATGATTTAAAAAGTGCCTGCCCCGATCGGTTAAGTTGACCCCTTGGCTACTGCGCACAAATAGCTCTACACCTAAGAGGGTTTCTAGATCCCGAATTGCTGTTGTGACAGCCGATTGCGAGATATTTAGATGGATTGCCGCTTGGGATACCTGCCCCATTTCAGCTGCCGCAACAAAATAACGAAGTTGTCGAATCGTTAAAGACATCGAGCCTCCTCAAGCATTATCTGTTTTTCAGATACTACCATATCAAAAAATAGATCTTTTTAAGCACCCACTTTCATTTATATATTCAAGTAACACTAAAAAACATAGGAATAGCTTAATGAGATCAGTTGACCTCAATTCGGATATGGGTGAAGGCTTCGGTCCATGGACGATTGGCGACGGCGTAGATGCCGAAATTATGCCACTGATTAGTTCAGCAAATATTGCTACAGGCTTTCATGCCGGCGACCCTTCAATCATGTCCAGCACTGTAAAAATGGCTCGTGAGCAAGGTGTGTCAATTGGTGCACACCCTGGGTTTCATGACCTTAAAGGATTTGGTCGTCGTCATATCAACGCAACAGCCGACGAACTAATCAACGACATCATTTACCAAATTGGTGCGTTGCGAGAAATCGCAAAAATGCATGGCCTCACCTTACAGCATGTAAAGCCTCATGGCGCTTTATATATGCATGCAGCTCGTGATGAAGAAATTGCAAAACTTCTTGTAACTCAACTTCATGCAATGGCACCTGAATTGCTTATTTACACCATGCATGGCTCAAAAGTACATCAACAAGCTCTCGAAGTGGGGCAACCGGTTGTATGCGAATTTTATGCAGACAGAGATTACGATCTCAGTGGTTCCATTATTTTAACGAGGAAGGTAGGGCCTTTAGATCCCGACCATGTAGCCGAGAAAGTGTTGAAAGCCTGTCAAGAAGGAAAGGTAAAAACAGTAGAAGGAAAAGAGATTGATATCCAGTTTGACTCTATCTGCATACACAGCGATACACCGGGTGCACTTGGCTTAATTCAATCCACCAAATCGCTTCTTGAGTCTAACGGGATTTCCATACTGGCGCCCCAATAATTCTATAACTCCTTACAAATTACGCTCTTATCAGAAGGAAAATAACATGGCTAAAATCGAAATTATTTCTCCATTACCCGGAATTTTCTATAGAAGCCCATCTCCTGAGTCGGACGCCTTTGTTCAAGAGGGCGACCAAGTGAGCTCCCAGACTGTTGTGGGCCTCATTGAAGTAATGAAACAGTTCTCCGAACTAACAGCTGACCACCAAGGCACACTTATTGAGTTTTGTGTAAGTGACTCATCAGCTGTTGAACCTGGGCAAATCATTGCTCTTGTTGAAACAGAGGAGTGAACCGATGCAATTTTCCCAACACAAACTATTAATTGCTAACCGGGGTGAAATTGCTGTGCGCATTATCAATGCGGCACAACAGCTTGGCATACCCACCATCGCTATTTGCAGTGAAGCAGACCGTTTATCCCTGCCCAGCTTGTTAGCTGATGAGGTGGAGGTTATAGGAGCATCGCGTGCAGACCAAAGCTATCTGAACGCAGACTTAGTAATTGAAACGGCAAAGCGTTTAGGGGCTACTGCAATACATCCAGGTTATGGGTTCCTTTCTGAAAACGCCAACTTTGCAGAAGCCGTTGAGCAGGCAGGAATGATATTTGTCGGCCCGGATGCAGCAACCATCCGCCAAATGGGTGATAAAGCCTGTGCCCGGACTACCGCCCAAGCCGCCGGAGTGCCTGTCGTCCCGGGGTCCGATGGCGAAATTGATTCTATCGAAGAGGCCTTAACCGCAGCGCAAACTATTGGCTACCCTCTGTTAATAAAGGCATCGGCAGGTGGCGGCGGCAGAGGCATTCGTATAGCACATAATAAAGAGGAGCTCGTTAAAGAAATTACCATTGCTCAAAGTGAAGCTAAGGCTGCTTTTGGCTCCGGTGCCGTCTATCTAGAGCGATTTATCAAAAGTGCACGCCATATCGAAGTTCAAATCCTTGGCGACGGTAAACAGGCCATTCACTTATATGAAAGAGAGTGTTCTCTGCAGCGCCGCCGACAAAAGGTATTTGAAGAAGCCCCCTCTCCCGCTTTATCCGATGCAATTAGGGAACAGCTGTGCGCAACAGCTGCTAAATTAGCTAACACTCTTAATTATAAGGGAGCTGGAACCCTTGAGTTTTTGTTCGACGCGGAAACCGAAGAGTTTTTCTTTATAGAAATGAACACACGGATCCAAGTTGAACACCCTGTGTCTGAGATGATTACAGGCGTTAACATAGTAGAGTGGATGATCAAAATAGCATTAGGTGAGCCACTAACACTGTGCCAAGACGAAATTAACATCCATGGTTGCGCAATCGAAATGCGTATTAATGCTGAAGATCCATCTAAAGGTTTCTTCCCTTCACCTGGCCGCATTAGTGCTCTACATTGGCCAGTAAACGAAGGCGTGCGAATCGATACCCATGTTTTCGATGGCTACACTATTCCTCCTTACTATGACTCCCTCATAGCAAAACTTATCGTACATGACGTCTCTCGAGAATTAGCCTTTGAACGGGCTTTAAAGTCCCTTAAACAAACACGTATTGAGGGTATAAAAACGACACTTCCATTACATCGCTTACTACTTCAAGACCCCGCTGTTCAATCCGGTGATTTTGATACTGAGACCCTCGAGGTCTGGTTAAAGGAACATTCACATCGACTTGCAGATAAGGAGAAAGCTCATGCATCAACAGCCGATTAGATACACCTTTGGTGGTGACGAGCACCTATTTGCTGAAGTATCTGAGTCTATGTCACTGCCCGCTTTTTTTAGAAGCTTAGGCATGGTTAAAGCCATAGAAAAAGAAAACATCTCAGGTATTTTAGATATTTGCTTGGCCAATGCCTCGTTCCAAGTCCGCTTTAACCCTGATGAAATTTTACCAAATGATTTACTGGCAATAGTGAAATCACTTGAAAGCTCAAGCTTACAAGAGGGGCAGTTAGATACCCGTATCGTCGAAATACCCGTTTTATATAACGATCCGTGGACTTATGAAACCTTGATGCGCTTTAGAGATAGGCACCAAGACCCTGACTCAACCGATATGGAATACGCCGCACGAATCAATGGTCATGCTGACACCGAGGCATTTATAAAAGCCCACAGCGGCTCTCCTTGGTTTGTGTCAATGGTGGGGTTTGTCTCGGGTTTACCTTTCATGTTTCAAATGGTCGACCAAGAACATCAAATCGAAGTACCTAAATATTTAAGCCCTCGAACAGACACACCGAAACAGACATTAGGTCACGGCGGTTGTTTTGGGTGTATTTACTCCGTCCGTGGTGCCGGTGGTTATCAGATGTTCGGTGTGACACCTGCACCCATTTATGATCCAGAACAAACACTGTCCTACCTAAAAGAATCCATGGTGTTTTTTAGGGCTGGTGACATTGTTAAGTTCAAGCCTATCAACCGAGATGAATATGACCAAATGCTTATCGAGGTAGAAAAAGGACTGTTCACGCTAAAAACCCAACCTTTTGTATTTGACTTAGCGACCTATTTAGCAAATCCAGACCAATACAAAAAAGACATGATGGAGGTACTCTATGTCGATTAAAGTAGTCAAACCCGGACTTGCTACATCTATTCAAGATACTGGCCGAGAGGGTTTCTATCACCTAGGTATCCCGCCATCAGGCGCACTCGACCAATATTCAATGAAAATGGCCAACCTGTTAGTTAATAATAACGAAGGCGATGCCGTGTTTGAGTGTGCCCTGTTAGGTCCCGAACTCATATTTGAATGCAATAGTATCGTTGCTGTCTGCGGAGCCCGAATGCAACCAAAGCTGGATGGCGAGCCTATGCCTTTAGATACTGCGTTCAGTGTAAAACAAGGACAAACGCTTAGCTTTAACTACCCAACAGCAGGGGCTCGTGCATATTTAGCCATCTCCGGTGGTGTTGATGTTCCCGTGACGCTGGGTAGCCGGTCAACTTACACACTTGGTAGCTTGGGGGGCTTCAAAGGGCGACGGCTGGAAGCAGGAGACACCATTGCAATCGGGACCCCGGTTAAACCTGCCATTGAAGGCAAATACGTCCCTCAAACATTACTTCCTTCTCTAGCAAAAGAAGTGTCCTTACGCATGATTCCTGGCATGTACATCCATCGCTTAGTGGATGCAGCCGTTGAGCAGTTTTATGAAGACACATGGACGGTGGGTAGCGAAGCTGACCGCATTGGCTATCGATTTAAAGACGGCCACCCAATGCAATTTGTTGAGCGCGAACAGCCCTTTGGCGCGGGTTCTGATCCATCCAATATTGTGGATGCCTGCTATCCCATAGGATCCATTCAAATTCCAGCGGGCAAAGAACCTATCGTATTACATCGTGATGCAGTATCAGGTGGAGGATACGCCACAATTGGAACAGTCATCAGCGCTGATCTTGATTTGATTGGACAAATGCAACCCAACTACAAAGCTCGCTTTATCCCGATAACCATGGAAGAGGCTTTGGACGCCCGTAAGGTTGTACAAGAACGACTCATCAAATTAAAGAGCTACCTACAAACATAATAAGAGACTTTCCATTGCGACTCATCATTAGCTCAGGGCAAAGATAGGCCACCTATCCATTGATGCCGCTTTATCCTGAGTACTTAAGACTACTTTTAGGGGCAATATCATGGCTAACTTAGTTCAAGCGGAATCAACCCAAGATGAAACAAACCTACCTGTACCCGTCGGCGCAAGAATGGGGCCTTTTTCTTTAACGATGGCATGGTGGGCTGTCTGCAGTGCTATCTTTTATATCGTGGTAGGCGCCTCACTGGCCATGAGCTATGGGGCTAAAAACGCAATCATTGGGATGGCCTTATCGGTCGTTACTTACGGAATTATTAACAATATTATTAGCCGCTACGCCATTAAAGAAGGGCTCTCTGTCGCATTATTCTCTAGGAGGCTGTTTGGCAGAATAGGCGCATCCTTAGCGACGCTTATATTCTTTTCGACAGCGATTTACTATGCCGTTTTTGAAGGATCAGTGATTGCCGTTGCAATCAATGCGACCTTCCCATGGTTAGACTATCACTGGGCCGCTCTCTTTGTGGTTATCTACAGTGTACTTCTCGTATTTGGTAGCGTTCAGACTTGGCTTGATAAATTTAATGGCGTTCTCTTACCCTTTTATATCCTAGGCTTAATAGCCACAGTGGTTGCCTCAATCAATGTCTATGGGTATCAAGCCGACTGGATTAATTTAGGGGCAGAAAATGCAACACCGCAAGGCTGGTGGAATTGTTTTACCTACTACATGGGCGTGTGGATACTCATGCTGTTTACCTTTGATTATGCTCGCTTTGGTAAACAAGAGGACAGTAACTATCATGCGCGTGTTAACTTCGGTATGCCTTTTTACTTACTCACCTTTTTAATCAACGGTATTGTCGGCATTTACCTTGTTGCCAGCATCCCACAAGATGCAGCCTTGAGTGAAGTATCCGTTGTACTGTCTATCCTCAAGCTTTTAGGTATCTGGGGGCTCTTATTTGTATGGATCACCCAAACCCGCATTAACACAGCCAACTTTTATTTAGCCAGCGTAAACATGCAATCTTTTTTTAGTGAGCTGCTCAATATTAAAGCCGTCAAGTTTTTTTGGTCTTGCATAGTCGGCGGTATCGTCTATCTATTAATGCTAGTCGATGTATTTTCATACTTACTACAAGCACTGGCATATCAGGGTGTTTTTGTGGTCGCGTGGGTTGGCATCGCGCTGGCACATATACTAGTAAATAACAGCGAAGAAGCTAATAGCTTGATTGAAAGTGATAACCGCTTTAACAAAGTTGGCTTATCAGCCTGGCTGATCAGCACCATCGTTGGAATCGTGATGATGAACTCTGGTGCGTCAATCGCTTCATTTTCTGCTCCCATCACTTTTGTTGTGTCGTTCTTTGTTTATGCGGGAATTAAGAACTCTGAAGGGAAGGAGTTATCCCGCGTATAACCGACAAGTCCCTATTGAACGGTTCGACTGACCTTAGATTCATTCAGCAGCACAAAGGGCCGTATCGGCCCTTTCTATTATGTTTCTAATTAAGCGCTTTAATCTCTGATCCCTTCAATCCATAAAACACGATATAAAGATAACAAACAGCAGGGACAATAAACGCTAATTGCAACCCAACGGCATCAGCAGCCACCCCTTGAATCAACGGTACAATAGCACCACCGACTATCGCCAAACATAAAATGCCTGACCCTTGGCTCGTATGCACACCCAAGCCCCGCACTGCTAGGCTAAAGATTGTTGGGAACATAATAGAGTTACATAGGCCCACTAACAAAATAGAGACCATTGCGACCTGACCTGTGCCAAACGTAGCGATAAGAATCAGTAGAACAGACCCTACGGCATTAAACGCGAGTAACTTTGCAGGGTTTAACTTTGTCATTAGTGCAGATCCAATAAAGCGCCCCACCATAGCGCCTCCCCAATAATAGGCAACATAGTGCGCTGCATCGGTTTCGGCTAGGCCGGCAATATCAGGTTCACCTAAAAAGTTAATCAAAAAACTACCGATTGCAACTTCCCCACCTACGTACATAAATATAGCCACAGCGCCAAGCACCAAGTGCGAGTACTGCCAAGCAGAGGTAAATTGACCTTGGCTTACATCTTCCGATGTATCTGTCTGCGTATTGTCCGAAAGACGCGGCAGTTTCAGCACGGCGAAAATGATTGCTAAAAGAATTAACGCACCAGCAATAATAAGATAAGGCACTTTAACCGTTTCTATTTCACTTGCCGTGCTCGATGCCGCCTCTAAAACAGGCTCGCTGGCCGCTAAAATCAATAATGCACCAAACGCCGGTGCAACCGTAGTGCCTAACGAGTTGAAAGCCTGAGTAAGGTTTAAGCGGCTCGAAGCCGTTTTTGCGGACCCTAAAATAGTGACATAAGGATTCGCCGAAACTTGTAATAAAGTGATTCCCGAAGCCATTACAAACAAAGCGCCTAAGAATAAAGGGTACAACTCAAAACTAGCAGCGGGAATAAACAACAACGCACCTGCAGCCGCGGTTAGCAAACCGATAACCACACCCATTTTGTAACCTAAGCGGTGCACCAACGCCCCAGAAGGAAGCGACATGACAAAGTACGCTCCAAAAAAGCAAAACTGAATCAGCATTGCTTGGGTGTAGCTCAAATCAAAAATATTTTTAAGATGAGGTATCAGAATATCATTAAGGCTTGTAATGAAGCCCCACATGAAAAACAAAGACGTGAGAGAAATTAGCGCAAACCGAAAATTACCTTGGCTGCCCCCCAAATTAGCTTGAGCTACAGAGCTCGCTGGCGTTGCCATACAAAGCACTCCTAAATGTGCGATTTTCCATGAAACTCACCGTAGACTACCTATTTAAAAGTACAGTTTTACGAGAGAACCCAGTAAATTGCGGGGCAGTCTGTCCAATTATGACAACGCTGTCAATAAAAACTCAAACGATCTCAACCAAGGCTATCAGTCTTTATTAAAAAGTACCGCCATCCATACATTAATATGAGAGAATACAGTCTGTAGTGGCTTAAAAAATAACGATAATAAGCAAAAAGTTTATGGAGTATTAAACGTGTCATCCCCCACTATTGATGATGTCGCAAAGCAAGCTAAAGTCTCTATCAAAACGGTATCCAGAGTGGTTAACCGGGAGCCTAACGTTCGAAAAGAAACGCGGGAAAAAGTACAGCACGCAATCGATTTACTCGGTTATACACCGAACCTTTCAGCGCGTCGTTTAGCGGCTAAGCGCTCATTTTTAGTCGGCCTGGTATATGATAACTTTCACGCCACATCAGCCTATGTAGTCAACGTTCAATGCGGCGTTATGGCCAGTTGCAGCCAATCCGGTTACGAACTGCTCATCCATCCACTTAACGTAGATAACGCAACGCTGATTAATGAAGTTATAGATTTTACCCATCGCTCACAAGTTGATTGCCTCGTGTTACCCCCACCCTTATCAGATCACACGCACCTTTGTAATCAACTCGCCGCCCAGAACATCCCCTTTGTTCGTTTATCACCGGTTTTCAACTTAAATGACTCACTTTATGTACAAACCAATGACCGAAGTGCAGCCTTTGATATGACAATGAAACTCATCGAATTAGGCCATAGAGACATCGCTTTTGTTGCGGGTAGGCCTGATCACTATGCCGTTTCAGAACGCCACCTAGGCTTTGTTGATGCCATGCAATCAGCTGCACTACCAATAAGAGAAGAATGGATAAAAATAGGAGCAAGCACCTTTGACTCAGGAAAAGACTGCGGGGTTGCACTGCTTAACAACACACCAAGACCTACGGCTATTTTTGCCGGTAACGACGAAATGGCTGCTGGTGTGATGAGCATAGCGCACTCTCTGGGTATTCGTATCCCTAAGGATTTATCAGTTGCAGGGTTTGACGATTCAGATTTAGCGCGTCAAAGCTGGCCAGCCCTAACCAGTGTACGACAGCCAGTTCAAGCGATGGCAAAGGCCGCTGCTGATTTATTATTCTTGTCCCTCAAGACCCCCTCCAACACCGACCTATCGCGCTGCTTCGCTTGCGAAATTATATTAAGGGACTCGACAGGGCCTGCCATTAAAATTAATGAGACCGCCAACGACTAGCCTTTGACTGCCCCACGTTGGCGTACCGCTTCAAACAAACAGACCCCCGTAGCTACGGAAACATTCAAACTACTGACTTCTCCTGCCATAGGGATTTTCACCAGAAAATCACAACTTTCACGCGTTAAGCGGCGCATGCCTTTACCTTCAGCTCCCATTACCAACGCCATTGGGCCGGCCAAATTAGCCTCATAGACTATTTGTTCAGCCTCCCCAGCCGTGCCCGTAATCCAAATCCCTCGGCCTTGGAGTTCCTGCAAGGTACGAGACAAGTTAGTAACTTGTATATAAGGCACAACTTCGGCTGCTCCACAGGCGACCTTAGACGCGACAGCCGATAAAGGGGCAGACTTATCCTTGGGGGCGATAACAGCATGTACACCGGCTGCATCAGCTGTACGCAAACACGCCCCAAGGTTATGCGGGTCTGTTACGCCATCAAGCACTAATAAAAACGCTGGCGAGTCGAGGGCGTTCAACAGGCCATCTAAAAAGCGCTCATCTTTTGGCTTAGCCGGATTACACTCCGCCATGATCCCCTGATGAACGCCTCCTTGAGCTAAGTCATCAAGTTTTTGACGGCTATAACGCTCCACACTAATACCATTCAATTCGGCGAGTATTTCAGAGATTCGCTGATCATCTCGATCCTTTAAAACCATTACACGGCGAATACGTGTGGGGTCATGCTTCAATATTGTTTTTACGGCATGGATGCCGAATACACGCTCAAGCGCCATGTGATGCCTCATTATGTAGATCTGACTTAGATAACCAATCACCCGCTTGTTCATTAACTAGCGCACTAAGCACGTTAATAAAGCAGCCCGCACTGTTTAGTGCAGGTATATAATGATAGTGCTCTCCTCCGGCCGACTCGAACACCTCTTTATTTTCCTCGGCTATCTCTTCTAGGGTTTCCAAACAATCCGCTGTAAATGCAGGGCACACAACATCAATGTTTTTAACCCCTTCACCAGCAATTTTCTCTAGCGTCTTATCCGTATAAGGCTGCAACCATTCAGCTGGCCCAAACCGAGACTGAAAAGTAGTCATCCACTCCCCGTCTTTTAGATCAAGCACACGGGCTAGCATACGAGACGTTTCATGACATTGCTGTGGATAAGGGTCCCCTTTATCGGCGTACTCTTTAGGAATGCCATGGTACGATAAAATTAACTTTTCGGCGCTTGGCGAAACTTGACGATGCTGACGAACACTCCCAGCGAGCGCTTGGATATACAAAGGATGATTGAAATACGATTTAACAATACGAATATCGACGACTTCACGACGTCCTAACTGAAATTTCGCAACTTGATCATAAATAGGGGCGGTGGTCGTTGCTGAATATTGAGGATACATGGGTATGATGAGAATATGCTGATACCCTTTTCCAGCAAGCTCTTGCAAACGAGGCGTTAAGCCCGGCTGTCCATAAGTCATCCCCGAAAACACATCCGGTGGATTAACATGCTTAAGTGATAACGATCGCTGAAGTGCCGCCACCTGCTCATCTAAAATGCGCCGCATGGGAGAATCTTGCTCCCATATCGATGCATACAGCTTGGCCACTTTTTTAGGGCGAAAGGTTAAAACAATACTGTTTAATACAGCTAACCACAGTAGCCGACGTGGACCTTTACCTTCGACGACTCGCTGATCGGACAAAAACTCACGCAAGTAACGCCTTACCGCTGATGGCGTTGGCTCGTCTGGCGTCCCTAAGTTAGCAAGAATAATCGCTGTTTTGTTCATTTCTGACATCTGAATATTGGCCCCATTCTTAAGCCGGGTATTATCCCCAACTCTTACTAAAAAACCCACTGTTATTCTGGATTACATCACCGCTCAACTCATGCAGCAGAATAACTAACGTAAAATGCCAGGCACAAAAAAAGCCGCACATGCGGCTTTTTACGGATTAGAAAAGCTAAGCGATTACGCTAAACCTTCAAATACTTTCTCGCGAATATCATCTACGCTGCCAACACCCGGAACGTAAACGTACTTAGGCGCACTTGCTTCACCTGCTTTTTCAGCCCAGTTACGGTAGTAAGCAATCAACGGCTCTGTTTGATCATGGTAAACTTTTAAGCGACCTTGCACGATTTCTTCTTTGTCGTCTTCACGTTGAATAAGATCTTCGCCAGTCACATCATCTTTACCTTCCTCTTTCGGCGGGTTAAAAACGACATGATAAGTACGGCCCGAACCAGCGTGTACACGACGGCCACTCATACGCTTAATGATTTCTTCATCAGCAACGTCAATTTCCACAACTGCATCAATCGGTACACCAGCGTCTTTGAGAGCATCGGCTTGAGGAATCGTGCGAGGGAAGCCATCAAACAAGAAGCCTTTTGCACAATCTGGCTCTTCTATACGCTCTTTTACTAAACCAATAATAATGTCATCAGAAACTAGCTCACCAGCATCCATCACGGCTTTCGCTTTAACACCCAAAGGCGTTCCTGCTTTTACAGCTGCACGCAACATATCACCTGTAGAGATCTGTGGAATACCGAACTTTTCGGTTAGGTACTGAGCCTGTGTGCCTTTACCAGCGCCAGGCGCGCCTAGAAGGATAATACGCATGAAGGGTTGCTCCAGAGTTAACTTTTATAAATTTTTTAAAACAAAACTATTGTGTGGTCATCAAGCGAGCATCATACAAACCTAGCCCAAATGAGCGTTTGACTCGATGGATTACACTAATGCTGAAACCTTACTGGTGCGATGCACATCGAACAATTCGACGTTAGCACTAGCACCTTGTTGAAAAGATCAACGAAAGTCTCTATCCGAGGGCTCATTTCCACTTTTCAGAAAGATGCTGATAATTAAGTAGCCTGACCATTTAATACCGGTGAGGTTAAGCCAAACACGACGCTGGCTCAACCCCACGGGAACATTAAAGTAACGATTGTACAAAAAAACACCTGATTTCAGGTAATTAGCCCGTATTACGCATACCCGCTGAAATACCCGTCATGGTTACCATGAGTGCCTGTTCTAATCGCTGATCTGGTTGATTTCGGTCTCGATAAAGCAACTCGGCCTGCAAGTAATGCAGCGGATCGATGTATGGGTTACGTACATCAATTGACTGACGAATCACTGGGTTTTCAGCCAACAATTCTGTCTGTTGCCGGATTTTTAAAACCATTTCTTTTGCAACCGCTAAACGGCTTCGCAGATTAGAACCGAGTACTTTCAGCTCATCAGATACAAGACGCGATTCATAATATTCGGCTAAATCCACATCACTTTTAGCCAAAACCATCTCTAGCATTTCGACCCACGTGCGGAAAAACGGCCATTTCGCATACATTTCATGCAAGCGCGATAACTCGCCATTAGAGATCGCTTTTTCCAATGCCGCTTCAGACCCTAACCAAGCCGGTAGCATTAAACGAATTTGCGTCCATGCAAAAATCCATGGAATAGCTCGTAGGCTTTCAACGCCACCATCCGCTTTGCGTTTAGCGGGGCGAGAACCCAAGGGCAGTTTGCTGAGCTCTTGCTCGGGCGTACCCGCCCTGAAATAAGGTACAAACTGTGGATCTTCTCGCACTACTGAACGATAAGAGTTGAGCCCTGTTTCTGCTAAGCCTTCCATCTGCTCACGCCACGCAGGTTCTGGCGAGGGAGATGGGGATAAAGTCGCCGCTAAAACGGCCCCAGCATAGAGTTCTAGGTTGCGAATCGCCAGCTCAGGTATGCCAAACTTAAAACGGATCATTTCACCTTGCTCAGTTACGCGAAGCGTACGATCTACCGAACCTGGGGGTTGTGCTAAGATGGCTGTGTGGCTGGGGCCACCGCCACGCCCAACCGTACCACCACGGCCATGAAACAACGTTAAGTGAATATCATGTTCTTTACACAGCGCAGTTAACGCCTCTTGAGCTTGATATTGCCCCCACGCAGCCGCGAGTTGCCCCGCATCTTTAGAGGAGTCTGAGTAGCCAATCATGACTTCTTGATGCCCCCCCGTATACTGCTTATACCAAGGAACACTCAAAAGCGCATCGATGCAATCACGCGCATTATTCAGATCGTCCAGCGTTTCAAATAAGGGAACCACGCGCATATTATGCGAGATTCCCATCTCCCGCAGTAACAGGATCACCGACAACACATCGGATGGCTGACCTGCCATTGATATAACATATGAGCCCAAAGAAGACGGATCAGCGGCCGCCACCACAGCACACGTATCTAATACCTCTTGCACCTCGGCTGAAGGCTTCCAGTTATGAGGAATCAAAGGTCGACGGCTCTGTAATTCACGCAATAAAAAAGCTTGTCGACCTTCTTCAGTCCAACTGGTGTAAGAACCTAAGCCGTAAAACTGTGATAGTTCTTCAAAGACTTGAGCGTGACGGTCTGAGCTCTGGCGAATATCTAATTTAACCAAAGTCATCCCAAAACAGGCGATACGACGAATAATATCCTCTAATGGCCCCTCAGCAATAATCCCCATACCACATTCAACTAACGATCGATGGCACATCATTAACGGATCCAATAACTGATTGCTATTAAGCATCAAATCCGCCGGAGCATCCCCAGGATCACCTTGCAAATGAGACTGAACCCAATTTTTGGTGACTTTGAGCTGCTCCCGAACTTCGCCGAGAATATGGCGATACGGCTCAGCCGTCTCTTCACCCACATGCGCTCGCAATTCGCTATTACACGCGTACATAGATAATTCAGCGCGCAGCGTATCAATGTCACGCAGATACAAATCTAAAGCGACCCAACGAGACAACATCATTACCCGCTGTGTAACAGGCGCTATGACATTTGGGTTTCCATCTCGGTCTCCGCCCATCCAAGAAGCAAAACGAATAGGGGCTACCGTTAAGGGCAACCCTTTCCCTAAAACCGCACGGGTTTGCATATCAAGCTTTTTGAGGAACCGCGGAACCGCTTCCCACAATGAATTTTCAATAACCGCGAAGCCCCATTTGGCCTCATCAACAGGTGTGGGGCGGACGTGCCGAATTTCATTGGTATGCCAGATCTGGCTAATTAATTCATTCAAGCGATGATGTGAGGACTCGCCACGATCTAACGCACGCAGGCAATCAGTAATATCATCATATTTTTGTATCAGTGTGCGGCGGTTCACCTCAGTTGGGTGCGCCGTCAACACTAAATCAACTTGCATGCCATTTAACGTTTCTAGAATTTTATCAGCTGATAAACCCTCAGAACGCAATTTTTGCAGCAGTAAAGTAAAAGTGTCGGCTGCTTCTAGATCAATAATCTCTTGGTGACGGCGAACACGGTGATGCTCTTCTGCAATATTGGCCAGGTTCAAAAACTGGGTAAATGCTCGCGCGACGGGCAACATCTCATCTTCACTCAGCCCTTTAAGCTCTTGCACTAATGCTTGTCTATCGGCTGCGGTTCCTTCTCGACCCGCTTTAGCCAATTTTCGAACATTCTCAACTTTATCTAAAAATTCCGAACCAAGGTGCTTAGCAATAGTTTGCCCTAAACTATCCCCCAGCATACGGACATCATCGCGTAATGCTTCGTGCAGATCGCTCATACCTTCTCCTTTGAATAAAGTTGCTCAACACATGACATAGTGTACTTATGTGTATTCAGCCAACACTGCTGCCTATTCATCGTCACGATAAATAGATGCTTATCAACCAAGAATAGGTATTTTTTGTGCTATGCACAATTCCTTAACGATCAGATTGTAGGGCAATTCAAATAATTCGAGACGCGTGAGTACTAAAACGTCCAAAGCCGACACATCAGTGGGCAGAAGATTCGAGGCCTAACCGGGCCTGACGAAGCCGTTTATGGATGCGTTCAGCCAGAAACTCGTCCCGGTATCGAACTTCCTGCTTCGGTAAACGTGTGGCATTGAAGATCAGCTCTAGCCGATAGTTTTTATCACCGCGTTTATCTAAATCATAAAGAATTTCGGAGGAGATCAGCTCAGATAACTGCAAAACTTCATACCCTTGCGGGCTAAGCAGAGCTAACCGTTGATGTGATTCGTCATACAGCAGCTTTGGTTCGCCTTGAAGATCTTCAGTTATGACAAAGCCACTGCTTTCTAAACGTTGCAACTGTCGGTTCAACTTTTGACTATTCCAGTAAGCCAAAGACACCATAACCACCAGCACTGTGCCGACCAATGCATACATTTTCATATTCCTTTACGATCTAACCCTTAGAGTCCATTTTTCTTAGCTTCGTCCCAGAAACCATCTAATTGATCCAACGAGTGCTCTGCCCAGCTACGACCCGACTGAATGACGCATGCTTCGACAAAAGCAAAACGGCGCTCAAACTTCTGATTAGTCCCCCGTAAGGCAGCCTCTGGCTTTACCCCCAAGTGACGAGCCAAATTTACTTGAGCAAATAAAACATCACCCATTTCATCTTTAACCGACGCTTGGTCACCTGAAGCAATAGCCTCACGTAATTCGGCTATTTCTTCTTCAATTTTGTCGAGTACTAACAGCGGATCATTCCAATCAAACCCAACTTCTGACGCCCGTTTTTGAAGCTTCTCTGCGCGGCTTAATGCGGGTAATCCTCTTGGCACATCATCGAGAACCTTGTCTTTGGCTGCCCCTGCTCGCTCCTGCTGCTTAATCGCTTCCCAATTCGCACTAATCTGTGCTTCTGAGAGTATTATTTTGCGCGGTGGAGTCCGCAACTCCCCATCTGGGAACACGTGCGGGTGACGGCGTAATAGCTTAGTCACAATTCCGTTAATAACGGTATTCATAGTGAAGCGAGACTCTTCTTGCCCCAACTGGCTATAAAAAATGACTTGGAATAAAAGATCACCCAGCTCGTCAGCTAAATGATCCCAATCTTCGCGCTCAATGGTATCCGCCACTTCATAAGCTTCCTCCAACGTATGAGGTATAATTGAGGCAAAGTCCTGTTTCAAGTCCCACGGACATCCATATTCAGGATCACGAAGCCTAGCCATTAAATAGCAAAGATCATCCAGCGTATAATTAATGTCGGAATCAGACATTAGCGAAACCCACTGCGCTGTCGGTGCACATCTATCACATTAGGTACTTGGTTGATTTTATCCATAATCTTACCAAGAAGCTCCAATCTGGATATTTCTAATGTCATCGATAAACGTGCAATGTTACTGGTTTTATCCGTTAACGTATTTGCAGCCAGCACGTTCAGGTTTTCGTGTGCCATGACCATCATCACATCCCGCAATAAGCCAGAACGATCATACGCTTCAATATACAAATCAACTGGGTAGGTTGTTTCGCCTTCCTCCCCCCAGTCAACGGTAACAATTCTTTCGGCTTCATGCTCTTTCAACGACAATAAGTTGGAGCAATCTTCACGGTGAATAGAAACACCACGACCTTGTGTAATAAAACCTACTATAGGGTCTCCGGGTACGGGTTTACAGCACGATGCGATAGTGGTGAGCAAATTACCCACCCCTAAAATACGAATACCTTTATCACCCACTGCCTGACCGCGCTCAGCCGAAACCGGTAGAGCAAGGTCTAGCTGTTCGTCGGTTTTTGCTGGTGCATCCACTTGTCGTTGAGCCGCATTTAATATTTGCGACAAACGAATATCACCCGCGCCTAATGCAGCAAAAACATCGTCTGCGCTAGAGTAATTAACCTCATGAGCC
Organism: Neptunomonas phycophila; assembly: GCF_001922575.1. Lineage (NCBI taxonomy): Bacteria > Pseudomonadati > Pseudomonadota > Gammaproteobacteria > Oceanospirillales > Oceanospirillaceae > Neptunomonas > Neptunomonas phycophila. The sequence continues at coordinate 2,618,134 of NZ_MRCI01000001.1, forward strand.
AGTTTTTTGAAATCTAACTCGGACATATCGATAGCTAAACGCTTAAATTCGCGTTCAGTCATCTGTCGGCCAGCCTCTACATTTTTGTCGCGGTCTTGCATCTTAAACCAATGCGCAACCTTGGCCCGCCCGCGTGAGGTGGTTACATAGCCTAAGTTAGCATTAAGCCAATCACGGCGCGGATGCTCTTCTTTTGAAGTTAAGATTTCGACTTGGTCGCCGGTCTTTAGCGGTTTATTCAAAGGAATAATCCGACCATTAACTTTAGCGCCACGACAGCGATGGCCTATTTCGGTGTGCACTCGATAAGCAAAATCGACCGCCGTTGATCCCAATGGCATATCGATAACATGCCCATCAGGAGTAAATACATATAAACGATCTTGCACAACATCGCCACGCAACATGTCACCGATCGCAGCAGACTCACCCAAATCTTCATGCCACTCGAGGACTTGTCTTAGCCACGCGATTTTATCTTCATAGGCATCACTGCGAGAGTTAGTATCCGTGCCTTTATAGAGGTGATGTGCGCACACACCCAGCTCGGCTTCTTCGTGCATATCAAAGGTACGAACCTGCACTTCGAGGACTTTGCCTTCAGGCCCAAACACGGCCGTATGTAATGAGCGATAACCGTTAGGCTTGGGAGAGGCAATATAATCATCAAATTCATGGGGAATATTGCGCCATAACCCGTGAATAATGCCTAGTGCGGTGTAGCAATCGCGTATTTCAGGCACGAGAATACGTACCGCACGCACATCGTAAACTTGGTTAAAATCGATGTTTTTGCGCTGCATTTTACGCCAAATGCTATAAATGTGTTTAGCACGCCCTTCTACGTCTGCATCAATATTTTGTGCAGTCAACTCGGTTTTAAGCGTACTCACTACCGACTCAATGAACTCCTGGCGGTCGAGGCGTTTCTCGTCCAGTAGTTTTGCAATAGATTTATAGTCCGTAGGCTTGAGATACCGGAAGGATAAATCCTCCAATTCCCATTTAATGTGACCAATACCGAGTCGATGAGCCAATGGAGCGTAGATATCAAATACTTCACGCGCCACTAGGTAGCGTTTACGCCGCGACGCATTTTTAACGCCCCTGATCGCACACGTGCGCTCAGCAATTTTAATCAGTGCAACACGCACATCATCAATCATTGCTACCAGCATTTTACGCACTGTTTCTAACTGTCGAGCGCCAGTGCCGAGCACTTCTTGTTCTGTTCGAGGATTAGCACGGCTGCCAATTGCAGCCATTTGAATAACACCCATAATCAACTGGCCTATAACGGGGCCAAACTGATTAATGACTGTGTCCAATTTGAGTTTATCTTCACGCACACTACGGTACAGAATAGCGGCGACTATCGATTCTTGATCCTGTTGTAGCTCAGCTAGAATCTGAGCCATTTCCAAGCCGGTAACAAAACTTCCTACACCCGAGCCTGACCAGTCATCTTCTTCTTGAATACTAAGATCATATACTTGTTTAGCAATTTCACAGGCCTTTCGAACCTGTGGGCGGTCATCAATTTTAACCAACTCAGAAAGTCGATCTATCCATAAATCTAGATCGACCGAGCCATCTTCCTGAATCGGGTGATCTTCTCGAACCTTAACCATGGCTAATCGCCACTCCTTAACCTTCGACCCTGCAACTGCCGGAACGATTTATTGTTTTTATGGGGATACGTGAAAGCAACACATATGCCAGCAGAGTCTTTCATTTTACACTAAGACCCGAGTGCGTGAGCAAGTTCCATGCTCAAAAACGAACTAAGGTCGTATGTAGTATAAAAAAAGCCGCATAGCGGCTTTTACAAATACAATTAACGAACAGCAGTGTAGCAGCTATTGCTGCTAACATTATTGATCTGTATTAAAAACGCCCGTGGACAAGTAACGATCCCCACGATCACAAATAATGCAGACGATCACAGCGTTTTCAACCGTTTCGCTTAAACGCAAAGCCCCTGCTACGGCGCCACCAGAAGAAACTCCACAAAAAATCCCCTCTTGCTTAGCCAACTCACGCATGGTGACTTCGGCATCAATTTGGGCTACATCGAATACTTGGTCAACGCGCGTTTCATCAAATATTTTTGGTAGATAGGCTTTTGGCCAGCGGCGTATACCCGGAATCTGAGAGCCATCTTGCGGTTGTAATCCAACAATTTGAATAGCAGGATTTTTTTCTTTTAAGAAACGCGACGTCCCCATTATAGTGCCCGTTGTTCCCATTGAACTGACAAAATGGGTCACTTTTCCGTGCGTTTGCTCCCAGATTTCTGGCCCTGTGCCCTGATAATGCGCAACCGGATTATCTTGATTTGCAAACTGATCAAGTACAACACCTTCACCTCGCGCTTGCATTTCAACAGCTAAATCCCGAGCATATTCCATCCCTTGCTCTTTGGTTACGGTAATTAAGGTAGCGCCATAGGCTGTCATAGACGCCTTACGCTCCATGCTCATATTATCTGGCATGATTAAGACCATTTTATAACCTTTAATCGCCGCCGCCATGGCCAGTGCTATACCCGTATTGCCTGATGTCGCTTCTATTAATGTATCGCCAGGCGCAATATCACCACGTGCTTCTGAGCGCTCTATCATGCTCAAAGCAGGCCTGTCTTTAACGGAGCCTGCTGGGTTATTACCTTCTAACTTGCAAAGAATGACATTGCCGCGGTTGTTTTCCCCTAATCGCTGCAAACGCACTAGCGGAGTTTTACCGACATAATCGGCGATTGTGGGAAACTCTATACTCATAGCAAGACCTGTCATTAGGTTATAACAAATGGAAATAAAAAAACTTAATCTTATTCCAATATAAATATTTTGCAATCATAAGCGGAGGCCAACGGGGAGTCAATTCAAGAGAATCAATTCGTTTTATGATCCACTAGCTTTCCAAGAAATGGGCTAAAAGAAAAACCCAGACGCTGGTTTAGAGCTTTAGCGCGCTGTTTCAAACCATTGGCTGATAACTCTTCTCGCTGCTTACTGGCATAAATCACCCAATTACCGCTTTGTGTTGTGCAACTTCGCACATCAGCAAATTGATCTTTCAATTGTCGCAATACATTTTCACCTTGGTGGTCTCGCCAACAATTGAGCACAAGCCAACCATTAGTCTTTAAGCGGTCGTGACATGCGTCTAAATAATCGGGATGTAATTGTTGCTCATCTAACCCTTCTTCTGTGTAGATATCACTAATGATGATATCTACTTTTTTACTATCAACGGACAGTAAGTACTCTTTAGCGTCCATCACATGCAGCGATAATCGCTTGCTACGCGGAAATTGAAAGTAGCGATAAGCGACTTTAACCACTTCGTTACGAAGCTCAACGATATCTTGTTTCAACTCAGGAAAATGATGATGTAAGCAGTGATTTAATGCCCCCGACCCTAAACCCAAACTTAGGCTGCGTTTAGGCTCACAAAATAACAGCACTAACATCATAGCGCGGGTATATTCATGCTGTGGAATTAAAGGTTCACTTTTGAGCCAGCAGCTTTGTTCATCGGTTTCACCAAATGATAAGTAACGTTTGTTCCCATCATCTAATACCCTCACTACGCCATACTCATCATGGCTACGATGAATTTCTTTACCGGACAGGGACATACCGCCTCATGATATTGTATTAACATGTTTGCTTGCTGGGTAAAGCCCCAACAGAATAAAAGGTAGGCAGTATATCTGATCAGAAATAATGAAAGCGAACTTATCAGTCCGCTATTTGATCGGTTTTAGCAGCACAAATAAGATCATTTTGATGCAAACCGCCAATCTCATGCGTCCACCAAGAGACGGTTACTTTACCCCACTCGGTTAAAATTGCGGGGTGATGGTTTTCTTGCTCCGCTAATTCAGCGACTTGTTGAGTAAACGTCATCGCTTGAGCAAAATTTTTAAACGTAAAAACCCGCTTTATTTGTTCTGAACCATTAACCGTCATTCGCTGCCAGTTCGGCAAGTGCGTTAGAGCTTCCTTAAGTGCCTCAACCGTCAACGGTTTAGCATCAGAACGGCAAGCTTTGCATGAAGAGTGCACTAAATGAGAGGTGAAGGTAGAATCATCCATGGGTTATGCTCCTAAAAAACGACGCGTCCTTGCGAAGGTTAATGGCCAAACCAAGGGGTTACTTAGCTTGATCCGTTTTCTCACTCTGACCCAATACATCTGCCAAGTTTTGACGTGTTAGCTCACCCGTTAACTGACCAGACTCATCAACGACTGGAACCGAATACTGTGATTCTAAGGTTTCGGGGATAACACTTTCCAAAATAGCATCTTGGGTAACCGGTTCAACGCTCATCACCAACGTACAACTTTCCATAGTCGTCTGCCCTTGGTCCGATGCGGCCTGCAAACCCGATTCGGTAACTACGCCTTGATAGCCTTTATCATTAACATAAAACGCATAATCACCAGAGAAAGTGCGCATTTGCTTTAATGCCATCTCAATGGTGTCAGCCGATACTCGGTGAGGAGCAGGCTGCATAACCGTCTCTACCGTTAACGCTCTGGCGCGATTCACATCCTTAACAAACGCTTCTACATAATCATTTGCCGGGTTCAACAAAATCTCATCAGGCCGCCCTTGTTGCACCAGTTCTCCGTCTTTAAGAATGGCTATGCGATCACCAATACGTAACGCTTCATCTAAGTCATGCGTAATGAAGATAATCGTCTTATGTAACTTTTCTTGTAACTCAATCAGTTGATCCTGCATTTCACTACGAATCAGGGGATCAAGTGCCGAAAAGGCTTCATCCATCAACAATATTTCGGCGTCTGTGCACAAAGCCCGAGCCAACCCCACACGCTGCTGCTGTCCGCCAGAAAGCTGATTAGGGTACTGCTTTTCGTAACCGCCAAGCCCTACTGTGGATAACCATTCTGTCGCTTTCGCATGGCGAGTTGCCTTATCGACACCCTGTACCGCCAAGCCATAACTAACATTATCTAATACATTACGGTGCGGCATTAAACCAAAGCGCTGGAAGACCATCGACATTTTATGGCGACGAAAATTTTCCAAATCCTTAGGGGCTAGCTTCATTACATCCGTATCTTCGACTCGAATCACCCCTTCTGTAGGGTCTATCAATCGGTTGAAATGGCGGATCAAAGTTGACTTACCTGAGCCAGAAAGCCCCATGATGACAAAAATCTCCCCTTTGTTAATGGTAAGATTAATATCTTTAAGGCCCAACGTATGCCCTGTTTCAGCCAGAATTTGATCTTTACTCATACCCTGATGAACCAACGGCATGACCCGCTCGGGTTTGGGTCCAAATAGCTTGTATAAACCTTCAATATGAATCAGTGGTTCAGCCATTAGGAATGCCCTCCTAAATGCTCTTGCGTACGCTTAGCATAAGCCTGCGAGATGCGGTCAAAAATAATAGCTAATGCGACAATCGCCAATCCATTAAGCAAACCCAGTGCAAAATACTGGTTCGTTATAGACTTGAGCACAGGTTGCCCTAACCCTTTCACACCAATCATGGAGGCAATAACAACCATAGACAGTGCCATCATAATCGTTTGGTTAACACCTGCCATAATAGTGGGCATGGCCAGTGGCAATTGAACACCAATCAAACGCTGAGTTTTATTAGCACCATAGGCGGTTGCAGCTTCCAGTACTTCTTTATCTACCAATCGAATACCCAAGTTGGTCAAACGAATAACTGGGGGAATAGCATAGATAATAACGGCGATTAAACCCGGTATTTTACCAATACCTAAGAGCATAACGACGGGGATCAAATAAACAAAAGCGGGCATGGTTTGCATCACATCTAACAGTGGCGTAATGATATTTTGTGCCCGATTGGAGCGCGCCATTAAAATACCAATAGGGATACCAATCCCAATAGCAAGCAAAGTACAAACGGTAATAATGCTCAGCGTTCTCATGGTATCTTCCCACATTCCAAAATAGCCAATGGCCAGAAAGGAAACCACTACACCCAAACACAACTTCCAAGAGCGCCCTGCTAAAAAAGCAAGCACCGTGACAATAATAACGACAAGCCACCAGGGTGTGGCTAACAGTAATTTTTCAAACCACACTAAAAACGATAATAAAGGGTCAAAAAAAGATTCGATTGTATCTCCATATTCTCTGGAGAAAGAACGATAAGACTCATCCAAAGCCTTTCTTATATCGCGCAGCGTTCCTCGATCCATCGCCGGAAATTCATTTATCCAGGAAGATTCGGCCATCTTTTATCCTCAGGTAAGTAACAATGTGCCCAGCACGTCGTGCTGGGCTTACGCTGTATAAGCGTACTGATTAAAGATTGTCTAGCGCTGTTTTTATTTTAGCCGCTGCCTCTTCTGAAACCCACGCAGTCCAAGTATCAGCGTTTTCTGTTAGGAAATGCTCCATTGCAACATCACCATCAGCTTGGTTGTCTTCCATCCACGCCAATAAACCATTCATCTGTGCGTTAGTGAATGCACGATTAGCTAGGTATTCGTATGCCTCAGGAGCACGTTTAGCAAATCCTTCCGTGGTAACCGTTTGCACCATTGAAGGTGGGTACATGGTTACTTTTGGATTTTCACAGTCTTCTGCGGTTGTGCAGTTTTTAAATTCAGCTTCGTCAATACCAGAACCAAAATCGACTTTAACCATCTCGTATTTACCTAAGACAGCTGTTGGAGCCCAGTAGTAACCAAACCAGGGTTCTTGGCGTTCGTAAGCCTTAGCGATAGCACCTGATAAACCAGCGCCTGAACCTGGATCCACTAAATCAAAGCCAGCATCAGATAACTTGAGCGCTTCAAATAAATTACCTGACGAAATTTGGCAATTCCATCCGGCTGGACAGGTGTAAAAGGCAGATAATTCTGGATCTTCTGGGTGTTCAAACTCTTTAGCATGAGCAATGACACCAGCAATAGTGGCTAACGTTGGGTCTTTATCGACCATGTATTTAGGCACCCAAAAACCTTCTTCGCCACCATCTGATAATGATTGACCAGCAAAACGAAGACGCCCTTCTTCTACCCCTTTATCGAGTGCTTCACGCATTGAATTACTCCACATTTCAGGAGCAATATCCGGCTCGCCTTTCTCAATCATAGACGCGCCTGTAGGCATGGTATCCCCAGGTACAAGTTCTGCATCACAGCCATAGCCATTTTCTAATATGAACTTATCCACATGTGCTATTAACGTCGCTGAGTTCCAATTCATATCAGCAATACTCACCGAACCACACTTATCGGCTGCGTAGGCGCTTGTTCCCAATGCAATTAACGGAAGCGCTGCAAGGATTTTCTTCATTATTTACTCCGGTTCTTTGACATACTGTTACTTATACATTACATATCTAATCATTAGATCTCAAATCTTATAAATATATTGTAGTCGATTTTTAAGGTCGTATAATCGCCTGCTACTTAGATAAAGAACCGAATTAATGAATACTCCTTACTGGCAAGATGTGCTTATTTCGTTACGACAAATCATACGTGCGACAGATTTACAATCTAAGCGCATCATGAAAGCGTGCGGCTTAACGATTCCACAAGTCATGGTATTACGAGCAATAGAGAGCCTTGGTGATGTCACCGTTAAGCGCATATCGGACCAAGTATCGTTAAGCCAAGCGACCGTTACGACAATCTTGAACCGCCTAGAAGACAAACAATTTATTGAACGCGTTAGAAGTGCCAAAGACCGTCGTATTGTCAACGCACGCTTAACGACGTCTGGTACTCACATGCTGAATGAAGTACCACCTTTGCTGCACGACGAGTTTATTAATCGATTTGAAAGCCTAGAGCGCAGTGAAAAAGAATCTATCTTGGACGCTTTGAAACAAGTGGCCGGTATGATGAACGCAGAAAAAATAGACGCGTCGCCTTTGCTCGATATTCAAGCGCCGATCAAAGAACAAAATATCAATAAAGAAACAGATTTAAGACCCGGCACAGCAGAGTAACCCAAAGGATAGGATCAACAATCTTCCGCTACAGCGAATGCGACCACATAGCCCGCCTCATCACTGTAGGATAAATGAACGGTTTCAGCTCCTATCATCTCTGCACGCGCCAAAGCCCCTTCGGATAATCGTACCAATGGCTTGCCCAGCGCATCTTTGCAGATATTCACATGCTGCCAGCTGACACCTCTTCCTATGCCAGTACCTAGCGCTTTTACGACCGCTTCCTTAGCCGCAAAACGCTTAGCAAAATATCTCGCCTTATCCGTTGCTGTATCAAAGCCGGATATCTCATCAGGAGTCAACACGCGGCGGGCTATTTTAGGCGTGCGAGCCAAAGCCGCCGTCGCTCGTTCAATGGATAAAATATCAGTACCGATTCCACGAATCATCGCTTAATCGCGTCCCGCTGCATTTGAACTCGTGCTTGTGACTCCATCATTAACTGACGCATTTCACGCACGGCTTCCTTAAGCCCGACAAATACTGCTCGTGCAATCAGGCCATGACCAATATTCAACTCATTTAAATGCGGGATTTCAGCGATTTGCTCTACATTGTGGTAATGAAGCCCATGTCCGGCATTTACAACTAAGCCTCGCTCATAAGCGTAAGCTGCCGCTTCTTTAATACGCGCGAGTTCCTGCGCCTGTACCTCAAGTGTTGTCGCTTGCGCATAAGCTCCGGTATGAAGCTCAATGGTAGGTGCCCCACATACAATTGATGCGTCTATTTGAGCCGGTTCAGGATCAATAAACAGTGACACATCAATATCTTGTGCCGCTAATTTATCACAAGCCGCTTTAATCTTATCAAGTTGCCCAAGCACATCTAAGCCACCTTCTGTGGTCAGCTCTTCTCGCTTTTCTGGCACTAAACACGCATGAGATGGCTTAACATCACAGGCAATAGCGATCATTTCATCAGTCACCGCCATCTCAAAGTTCATACGAGTTTGCAACGTCTCTTTGAGTAGATAGATATCACGATCTTGAATGTGTCTTCTGTCTTCACGTAAGTGCACCGTAATACCGTCAGCACCCGCCTCTTCCGCTAAAGCAGCCGCTAGTACTGTATCTGGGTAGCGAGTCCCTCGGGCTTGTCGTAGCGTTGCTACATGATCAATATTGACCCCTAACAACAAACGATTAGGCTCGATCATTATAGATTCCTCATTGTTTTTTAAATAAGCGTCGGCTCTGTAATGGCCTATCAGCGGTTAAATGATCGATTGCTAAGCGCATAAGGCGTTTGGCTGCGCTGCGCTGCGCTGGTGTTTCATAACAATCATCAGCGATGTCTAATAACTGTTGCCCACTAAACACAGAGTGACGCAGATCTTCATCGATGCTGGTAACCGCCTCAAAAGACCATGAAGGCGGATCGAAATAATATAACTGGTTTACTAACACGGTATCGATAGGCAATGCGTACCCAATCTCAGAAAGTAATTTATGCTCAAACGTACGTAATGCACCTTCCACATCATCGCCTGCTACTAGCGCGTTCAGTACATATTGATAGTACACATATAAGCGAGGAACCGGCTCGTGGGGCACTAATAATCGTTGCAATAGTTCATTAATATACAAACCACACATCAAGGCACTACCTTGAATAATCCCATTGAGGCCGGTAGCTTCTGCTACCAGCAAGGACTTTAGTGGTTGCTTCCCTCGCCAATGGACATGTAAAGGCACAAAAGGCTGCATAACACCGCGCAGCTTGGAAGTTGGTCGGCGTAATCCTTTTGCCACTACACTGACTTTACCTTGCTCTAAGGTAAATAAATCAACAATCCCGCTGGTTTCTAGGTAAGGTCGCGAATGCAATACATAAGCCGCCTGCATGCTATCCCTTGGGGACATTACTCACCGTGCTGGTAGCCTAAACTTTTAAGGGCGCGCTCATCGTCTGACCAACCACGGCGAACTTTTACCCATAGGTTTAGCATAACTTTTGTTTCAAATAGGGCTTCAATATCTTTGCGAGCATCACGGCCGATTGTTTTCATACGCTCGCCTTTCTCACCGATAATGATCTTCTTTTGGCCTTCTCGTTCAACCAACACTAACGCGCTGATAGTCAGCAGGCGCCCATCGTTAATAAACTCTTCAATTTCAACCGTTGCACCATAAGGCACTTCATCACCGACGTTACGCATTAATTTTTCACGAACGATCTCAGCCACCATAAAACGAGAGCTTTTGTCGGTAATTTGGTCTTCTGGGTAATGATGGGCTGACTGCGGCATGTACTGGTTAATCAAGTTTTCTAGTTGAACAACATTAGTCCCATTTTTAGCCGAGATAGGAATAATGTCTGCAAACTTCATCTTTTCTGAAACATGTGCAATTTGAGGAAGTAAGCTATTTTTATCTTCCAACTGGTCTACTTTGTTGACTACTAAGATAACAGGGCACGGCGCATGCTGCACCTTCCCAAGAACAATGTCATCTTCCTCGGTCCATGCTGTACGGTCCACCATAAAAAGTACGAGATCAACACCACGCAATGCTTCAGAAGCCGCTTTATTCATATAGCGATTAAGCGCTTTATCTTGTTCTTTATGTAAGCCGGGTGTGTCAACAAATACTATTTGAAGATCACCTTCCGTTTTAATACCTAGGATTTGATGACGTGTGGTTTGAGGCTTTTTGGATGTTATGCTGATTTTTTGACCTAACATGTAGTTCATCAACGTAGACTTACCCATGTTAGGGCGCCCTACGATAGCGACAAAGCCACAGCGCTGGTCATCAGAGCCTTCAGGTGTTAACCAACTTGCAAACTCTTCGTTCATACCTTCACCTGCTCAGCCAATACAGCTAAGGCTTGTTTCGCGGATTCCTGCTCAGCTTGACGACGGCTACTGCCGATACCTTGCGTCGGTTTCTTCAAAGGCTCTATGTGACACACAATGGTAAATGTTTGCGCGTGCGCCTCGCCTTCGACTTTAACTAATTCATAAGTAGGTAATGGTAAACGACGGGACTGCAAAAATTCCTGCAAGCGTGTTTTAGAGTCCTTTAGCGCTTCATCTATGTCTAACTCAGCTAAACGTTGCTCAAACCAACCCAGTATGTAGCCTCGGACCACTTCCAAATCGCTATCTAAGTAGATGGCTCCAATCAGTGCTTCAACAGCATCTGCTAAGATAGAGTCACGCCGGTAACCGCCGCTTTTGAGTTCGCCAGGGCCAAGGCGCAGATAATCACCTAGGTTTAACTCTCGACCAATCTCGGCCAGCGTTTCGCCTTTTACCATTCGAGCCCGCAAGCGGCTCAGCTGCCCTTCTCTTGCCTGAGGAAAACGCTGGAATAAATCGTCAGCGATCACAAAGTTAACGATTGAGTCACCTAAAAACTCTAGGCGCTCATTATTTTTTTTCCCACAACTACGATGCGTTAACGCGAGTTCACAATGCGCAACGTCAGTGAAGGTGTAACCTAAACGGCGGGTAAGTTCAGTAATGGGCTTTATCAAGGCTGGTTAGCTTCGTAATAGTCGTTAAATTTAACCACCGCATCAATGTTATAAAACATAGGGACACGCTGTTCGTAATTGATAGTAAATTTAATAACGCCTTGCTCATTTACAATGGTTAGTGCTTCTGGGGATGGAAGCTTCACCTGATTTATCGTCAGACGTTTATTAATATTATTGCGAATCACATTTATAGGCTTACTTAATTCTTCCCGGTCATTGGCAACGTTTTCAACAACCGAAGTCAATGTACCGTGCTGTAAGTAAGGTGAGTAGAGTTTAAAGCCAATGGCTATAAATGTTCCTATCATCAGCACTACAATCAAGGTGCCAAAGAATGAAGCACCGCGCTGTTGACGAAGACTTGTACCCAAAATCATATTCGTTCCTTTACTTATTCAATACCGCGAACAACGGAAAAATCAGGCAGACTAAAGAATGTTGGCCAATGCATCCATACCGCAAATGCTTTACCAACTAACAGCTCATCAGGCACATATCCCCAATAGCGGCTGTCATTACTATTATCACGATTATCTCCCATCATAAAGTAATGCCCTTCAGGAACAACCCATTCGCCACTACCGGATCGAGCCGACGCCCTCACATCGGTATACATTTCATGCTTCACATCACCAAGGGTTTCGTTGACCAGGAGCGTCTCGGTGTTTATTGGCGGAAGCTTGGCTACCAGCGTTTGTTCTTGCGCGACACCATTAACAAAAATGGTTTTATCTTTGTACGTAATCACATCACCCGGTAAACCTACAAGGCGTTTAATGTAGTTAACAGATGGGTTTTTAGGATACTTAAAAACAACAACATCACCGCGTTGCGGCTCTCCGACAGGAACAATTTTTGTCCCCAAAACAGGCAAACGCAAACCATAACTAAATTTATTAACGACTATAAAGTCGCCAATTTTAAGCGTTGGCAACATTGAACCTGAAGGGATCTGAAATGGCTCGATAATAAATGAGCGAACAATCAACACCACCGCCAAAACAGGAAACATGGACCGCGAAAAGTCTGACCACCACGGCAAAGGAGCACATTTTTCTTTCGCATCTTCTGGGATAGAACCATCGCTAGACGCTGCCTCTGCCGTAGCAATTTTTTTACGGCGCGACGGCTCAAAAAACAGCTTATCTACTAGCCAGCCCAGACCTGTTACTAACGTTGCCAGCACAAGAATCAGTGCGAAATCAAAATTCATCGTTATTCCTTAACCGTCGACTTTTAATACAGCAAGGAACGCCGCTTGAGGGATTTCAACATTACCCACTTGCTTCATACGTTTCTTACCTTCTTTTTGCTTTTGTAGCAGCTTTTTCTTACGACTAACATCGCCGCCATAACACTTAGCAATAACGTTTTTACGTAGCGCTTTAACTGTGGTTCTCGCAATAACTTTACCGCCGATTGCCGCTTGTATAGCCACATCAAACATTTGGCGGGGAATAAGCTCTTTCATTTTTTCACAAAGAATACGGCCACGGTATTGAGCATTATCCCTGTGTAAGATGACCGCTAGCGCATCTACCTTTTCACTATTGATCAAAATATCCATGCGAACCAATGAAGCGACTTCAAATCTAACAAAGTTATACTCTAGCGATGCATATCCGCGGCTAGCTGATTTTAGACGGTCAAAGAAATCCAATACGACTTCAGCCATAGGCAGCTCGTATGTCAATTGCACTTGCTGACCAACAAATTGCATATTCTTTTGAACACCACGTTTTTCAATACACAAAGAGATAACCTGCCCCAGGTAATCATTAGGGACCAGGATATTAGCCTGTACAATTGGCTCACGCATTTCTTTCACGCGAGCAGGATCAGGTAATTTCGACGGACTATCAATGTGGACCACTTCACCGGTATTGAGCTCTAATTCATAAATTACGGTGGGTGCGGTGGTGATTAAATCTAAGTCATATTCGCGCTCAAGACGTTCCTGAATAATTTCCATATGCAACATCCCTAGGAAGCCGCAACGAAATCCAAAGCCTAGCGCATCAGAAGTTTCAGGTTCAAAGAACAGGGAGGCATCATTTAATGTTAGCTTATCCAGCGCATCGCGGAAGTCTTCATAGTCGTCAGAGCTTGTAGGGAATAAACCTGCGTATACCTGTGGTTGCACACGTTTAAAACCAGGCAAGCTTTTTACATCAGGCGTTTTAGCATGTGTTAACGTGTCACCTACAGGTGCGCCATGAATGTCTTTAATTCCGGCGACAACAAAACCTACTTCACCCGCTCTTAGAATATCGGTTTCTTTGCGCTTAGGAGTAAATATGCCTACCGCATCAATCAGATGAGATTGCCCCGTAGACTTAACGATAATCTTCTCTTTTTTACGTAATGTGCCCTGTTTAACACGTACTAAAGAGACGACTCCCAAGTAGTTATCAAACCAAGAGTCGATGATTAACGCCTGCAATGGTGCATCAACATCACCCTCCGGAGGCGGAATAGTAGCAACCAAAGCTTCTAAGACTTCAGTAACGCCCATCCCACTTTTAGCTGAACAAGCAATGGCATCCGTTGCATCGATACCAATAACTTCTTCAATTTCGACACGGACACGGTCAGGCTCTGCTTGAGGTAAATCCATTTTATTAAGAACGGGTAAAACTTCTAAGCCTTGTTCGATAGCCGTATAGCAATTTGCCACAGACTGAGCTTCTACGCCCTGCGCTGCATCGACAACCAATAACGCACCTTCACAAGCGGCAAGCGAGCGAGATACTTCATACGAAAAATCAACATGCCCAGGTGTATCGATAAAGTTTAACTGGTAGGTTTTTCCGTCTTTAGACGTAAAATCTAGCGTCACGCTTTGCGCTTTGATCGTGATACCGCGCTCGCGCTCTATATCCATAGAGTCAAGCACCTGAGCGGCCATTTCGCGCTCTGATAGACCGCCACACATTTGGATGAAGCGGTCTGCTAAAGTGGATTTACCATGGTCGATATGGGCGATGATGGAGAAGTTGCGTATATGATCGAGCTTACTCACGATAATTTAGATCTCAGATGCTATTCAAGGTTTTAAAAAGGCGTGCGGGCGTTCAAAAGGCGCAATTTTATAGTATTTCGTGAGGTACGGCTATCGCCAGTAAATAACTGTTGAAGCCTCAGCGCCGATTTCGACGCTGAGGAAGAAAAGATTTCTATTCTTCATTAAGTTTGAGAGGAATAAATACAGGGCTGCCTCGACGAACAATTCTCATAGGAACAGAACGTTTCGCAGGTAATTGAGACACGATTTGTTCAAATACTTGAACATTATCAACGCGTTTACCATTAAGCATGGTTATAATATCCCCCGCCACTAAGCCTGCGTTAGCCGCCGAGCCAGCCATAACTTTCTGTACCAGAATTCCATATGACACAGCCAAATTGTTCTTCTGATCTTGGCTAAGATCGGAGATCATAATATTGAGACGATTATTTTGAGGAGCTTGCGCGGGCTGTGACGAAGCTTTAATTGCACGCGCTTCATCAGGCAAAGTACCTATATTAACGGTCAGCACTTTATCATCACCGTTACGCACAATATCAACACGGGCTTTAGTACCGGGTTTAACCCTACCAACTTGATGAGGCAAATCGGAAGATAAATTAATGGACTGACCGTTAAACTCCGTAATGATGTCGCCATCTCGGAAACCAGCTGCTTCTGCAGGGCTACCCGGCAATACTTTAGCGACCAAAGCCCCTGATGGTTTATCTAAACCAAACGATTCCGCTAGGTCTTTATTGACCTCTTGAATCACAACGCCCAACCAACCTCGTGTAACAAAGCCTGATGACTCAAGTTGTTCAGACACATTCATAGCGACATCAATCGGGATAGCAAAAGATAACCCCATAAACCCGCCTGAACGTGTGTAGATTTGTGAGTTAATACCCACTACCTCGCCATCGAGGTTAAATAAAGGACCGCCCGAGTTACCCGGGTTGATCGCCACATCGGTTTGAATGAAAGGCACATAGGTCTCATTCTCAAGTGCCCTGCCCGTAGCACTCACGATCCCAGAAGTCACAGTATGGTCAAAGCCAAATGGAGAACCAATCGCAATCACCCACTCTCCTTGTTCAAGCTCCGATGAATCACCTATTTTGACCACCGGCAAATCATTGGCATCGATTTTAAGCAATGCAACATCAGAACGCTCATCAGACCCCACAACAACGGCCTCAAGCTCTCGACGATCGTTTAGACGAACAAGAACCTGATCAGCCCCTTTAACGACATGGTGATTCGTTAAAATATAACCATCTTTGCTGATGATGAAGCCTGATCCAAGTGACTGCGGGGCATTTTGCTGTGGCCCAGGTAAATCGCCTTGATCAGGGAAGCGGAAAAAATGCCTAAAAATTTCCGGTATTTCTTCTCCGTTAGGTCCCTGAAAACTAAAGCCGTTTTGAGCATCGGCAGAAGGAGCTTTTTGCACAGTACTGATATTAACAACAGCAGGAGCAGCTTGCTTAACCAGAGAAGTAAAATCAGGAAAATCGGCCTTAGCCGTCAAAGAAAAAACAGTCAACAAACATGCAAACGCAATGATCAAACGCTTCATTAGTCAGCTATCCTCGTTTTTATTAGGAGACTCTCAATAAAATAGGACGGTAGGCATGACGCGTTTCTAGTTTTTTTCCGAAAAAACGAACAACGCAGAAGCCGACAGCCAGCCCTACAAAGGAACTAGTGATAATAAGAGACTCAGGTTGAGAAAGCGCCTGAGCAACACCACCCGTTATAACCATAAGTATCAAAGGTAATAGATAGATAAGTGCCGAGGCTTTTATAAATCCACCTTCATTTATGCCAACGATAACAGAATCGCCAACATTCACACTGAGCCGGTTTGGATTAACTATCTCAATATTAGCCATTTTAGAAGCCGCCCATTCTGAAAGCGACTTCTGTCCGCAGCTGTCTGCGGCCTGACATTGACCACAAGCTGAGGTCCTAGCTGCCTCAATGATGACATTTTCACCATTGAGGCCGACAACTTTAGCGTGCTCTTCTATCATGACTAGTGAGTTTTATTAACCGAAGCGGCTATTCTATCAGCGATCATTAAGGGAACATCCCCAACAACCGTGACAAAGTTCTGCCCTTTCTCCACGCCTACAGCAACAACATTATCGGACTGTGTTACGCCCGCAGGTACTGTTTGACGACCTTTTGGCTCAATGCTTACTGAGACGTCATGACGACCATTACTGTAAACCATGATTTCAGCATGCGGCATCACTTCATGGCGAACGCGACTGTAACCTTCTGGTAACCAGTCTGCTTCCCAAGCTGGCTGCGATTCACTTAGCAACTGATTATGCTGATCAATGTAGCGCTTGAGCCCCTGAGATAAACGAATAACTTCTGGCTGCTCATAAGATGCTGTCATCACAGAGCTTTGAGGCGCCAAATTGCTATATTGTGTTCTTTGTATATCAGGAGATGATGTAGGACCGGCTAATGCTATCTGAGAGGTAGCAGCAGGAGCAACGGTATCATCTTGCGTAAAGCTTTGTCCGCCTAAAATGACAACGGCCGTTGCTGAAGCGGCGACCGCCATACTGGCAAACGGCTTCCACCATTGTTTTTCAGTAGCAACTGACTCACTCGAAGATTCATTTTCAGCGACGAGTGCCGCCTCATTTTCTAAAGCAGCTTGCACTCGAGAAACTAAATCTACTTCTTTCACTGAGTGATTCATTGCCCCGTTATGCATCGCGTGCTGTGATAGGTGATATCGTTGCCACTTGTCTTCAAGCGCTTTCTCTGAAGAAAGACGCTCTACTACACGGCGTAATTCAAAGGATGATACTTCACCATCCATCGCCGCAGAAAGCGACTCATGAGACTCATAGCCCATCATCTTACCCTCGTAACATTATTTAGCATTGCTCACGACAAAAGCGGAGCAATCTCTTTGTCTATAGCTTCCCGGGCCCGGAATATACGGGACCTAACAGTGCCTACAGGACAATCCATAACGGCGGCTATATCTTCATAACTCATGCCTTCAAACTCACGCAGCGTAAGCGCTGCACGCAAATCTTCAGGTAACTGATCAAGCGCACGTTTAACCGTGGCTTGTAACTCATCGCGGAATAGACTGTTTTCAGGGTTTTCAAGTTCCCTAAGCTCGTCTCCTCCATCAAAATATTCTGCATCAACCACATCAACATCGACATCAGGCGGCCTACGCCCTCTGGATACCAAGTGATTCTTAGCCGTATTTATTGCTATTCTGTACAACCAAGTATAAAAAGCACTGTCCCCACGAAAACGCGGCAAAGCTTTATAAGCTTTAATAAATGCCTCTTGTGCAATATCCATAGCTTCATGGTGGTCGTAAACATAGCGACTCACTAAGCCAACAATTTTATGCTGGTATTTACCCACTAATAGATCAAAAGCGCGCTTATCACCGGCTTGGACACGTTCTACTAGTTTTTGGTCAATATCAGTCTGGTTTTCGATCGACACCTATGATCCTTAAAATAATAAATCAACCCGACATCTACTGACGTTCAATGCCAATGCTCGACCCAACAATCATAAGTGCAACAGCCTTTTAGTTTATCGGGGAGCAATCAGTAACTTTTCTTGTACTGTCGTTATGATTCGCAAGTTTGTAATAAGTTCATGCCAACTATGTAAAAAATATGACGTAGTTGCCTTCTTAGCGGCATAATAGCGGAGGGCTAATTAAACGTGAAGCATGATAGATGATTCAACAAGAATTTGATGTGCTAATTATCGGAAGTGGTGCGGCAGGATTGTCACTAGCACTTCAGTTATCAGAGCACGCACAAGTAGCGGTACTCAGTAAAGGCGACTTAACCAGCGGTTCGACTTGGCTTGCCCAAGGCGGTATTGCAGCCGTACTCGATAAAGAGGACATGGTTCAAAACCATATTGACGACACGCTCACAGCCGGCGCCAATTTAAGTCATGCTGATGCGGTGGAGTTTACTGTTAACCACGGAAAGTCATCTATCGAATGGCTCATTCAACAAGGTGTTCCTTTTACCCGAGAAGGTGATCATTACCATCTTACTAAAGAAGGTGGTCACTCTCATCGCCGCATCATTCATGCTGCAGATGCTACTGGGCGTGCCGTACAAGAAACACTAATAGATCGAGCAAAAGAGCACCCTTCAATCCATTTGTTTGAACACTGTACAGCGGTTGATTTGATCACACGCAGAAAACTCAAATTAGCCAATAACCGCTGCTTAGGTGCTTACGTTCTAAATGAAAAGACAGGGCATGTAGAAGTATTTAGAGCCCGCTTTGTAGTACTAGCAACCGGGGGCGCCTCAAAGGCTTACCTTTATAGCAGCAATTCAGATGGCGCAAGCGGCGACGGCATTGCCATGGCATGGCGCGCAGGCTGCCGCATTGCTAATTTAGAATTCAACCAATTCCACCCCACTTGCTTGTACCACCCACAAGCAAAATCATTTCTGATATCAGAAGCTGTCAGAGGAGAAGGCGGTAAATTACTCCTTCCTGATGGAACACGCTTTATGGAACGATTCGATCAGCGTGCCGAACTAGCGCCGCGAGATATCGTCGCCAGAGCAATCGACCATGAAATGAAACGACTCGGGTGCGATAGCCTCTTTTTAGATATTTCTCACAAACCTGCCGATTTCATAAAAGAGCACTTCCCCACTATTTACGAGCGCTGTTTAAAGTTGGGGATCGATATGACTAAAGACCCAATCCCTGTAGTACCTGCAGCTCACTACACATGCGGCGGAGTCATGACTAACGAACAAGGCTGCACGGACCTTGATGGCTTATATGCGATAGGTGAGACCTCGTTCACGGGCCTACACGGAGCCAACAGGCTTGCATCAAATTCATTGCTAGAATGCATTGTGTTTGCCAACTCAGCGGGCAAACACATACTTGAGAATTTTAATACCGCAATTGAACAGCTAGAAATACCAATGTGGGATGAATCGCAGGTTACCGACTCAGACGAGGATGTCATCATCTCCCACAACTGGGACGAGCTTAGACGCTTTATGTGGGATTATGTTGGTATTGTAAGGACTAACAAGCGATTACAACGCGCGCAGCACAGGGTTGATCTTTTACAACAAGAGATCACTGAATATTATTCCAACTATAAAGTCAGCAAGGATTTATTAGAATTACGTAATCTAGCACTGGTATCTGAATTAATTATCCGATCTGCCGCTTTACGCAAAGAGAGTAGAGGATTGCACTATACACGCGATTATCCAAATCAATTACCGGAAGCGCGAGACACTATTTTGACACCAATAAATTTTGAATGGGCTCGCATGCAATCGTAAGCTTACCGAGTCGTGCCGCAACCATTAGTTTGCGGTACTGACTCTTTTCCACAGAGTCTCTGATCACTAACACATGACGCGGCTGTGCAGCTGTAGTGATAACTTTTAAATATACAAACAACGGCGTATAGACAATCGAACTGATCTTTGAAACACCAGACCATTGAAGCTCTTCTGAGCATTTAATTTTAAGGTGCTTTTTATTTAGATCCCACACCATACCTGTGACAGGTAAACGAAGTTCACCCACCGACAGATAAGCAATTAGCAGCAGGCACCCTATACATATTACGACGTGTATCTCAGCGAGTAATACAGATAGCACAGCAATTGCGCCAACCGCCCATTGCAAGGCTCTCAACCAAGCAGAAGAACCAACAGTTATTTTAACTGGGCTGAACACGGTCTAAAATAATCCTTACTATTCTATTCATATCGGGATCGCCAGGAGCCTCCCGCTCCATCAACCATACAAATAGATCCTGATCTTCACATTCTAACAACTTCACAAACCGATCTTGATCCTCTTGAGGCAGACCTCGAAAAGCCTCCTCCATAAAAGGAACAAACAACAGATCTAGCTCCAACATACCCCTACGGCTTTGCCAAGTTAAACGGCGAATATCATCTTCTGTATACATCAACTATATTTTCCAATAGGTTCAAATCAACCGTCACATTAGACAATACTCAAAACAGCTAGTCCAGATAACGGCCTGTTATAAACTTGTAAATAATTTTAACTGCGCATAAAAAAACCCCTGACTGCAGCGCAATCAGGGGTTCGGTATAAAAGCTTGGCGATGACCTACTCTCACATGGGGAGACCCCACACTACCATCGGCGCTAAAGCGTTTCACTACTGAGTTCGGGATGGGATCAGGTGGTTCCACTTCGCTATGGTCGCCAAGCATAAACTGTCACAATATGAATTCGATGAAGGTCTTGTCTTTACACTCAAGTCTTAGCAATCTTATCTCTACATCCGCTTTCAGCCGCAGCCTACTCACTTACATGTCTCTCACACACGCCTTTGGCGTTATATGGTCAAGCCTCACGAGCAATTAGTACTGGTTAGCTCAACGCCTCACAGCGCTTCCACACCCAGCCTATCAACGTCCTGGTCTTGAACGGCTCTTTAGGGGGCTCAAGGCCCCAGCGAGATCTCATCTTGAAGGGGGCTTCCCGCTTAGATGCTTTCAGCGGTTATCCCGTCCGAACATAGCTACCCGGCAATGCCACTGGCGTGACAACCGGAACACCAGAGGTTCGTTCACCCCGGTCCTCTCGTACTAGGAGCAACTCTTCTCAAATCTCAAACGCCCACGGCAGATAGGGACCGAACTGTCTCACGACGTTCTAAACCCAGCTCGCGTACCACTTTAAATGGCGAACAGCCATACCCTTGGGACCGGCTTCAGCCCCAGGATGTGATGAGCCGACATCGAGGTGCCAAACTCCCCCGTCGATGTGAACTCTTGGGAGGAATCAGCCTGTTATCCCCGGAGTACCTTTTATCCGTTGAGCGATGGCCCTTCCATACAGAACCACCGGATCACTAGCACCTACTTTCGTACCTGCTCGACGTGTCTGTCTCGCAGTTAAGCACCCTTATGCGCTTGCACTCATTGGCTGATTTCCGACCAGCCTGAGGGTACCTTCGTGCTCCTCCGTTACTCTTTGGGAGGAGACCGCCCCAGTCAAACTACCCACCACACAATGTCCTCGATCCCGATTAGGGACCTGAGTTAGAACCTCAACAGTACCAGGCTGGTATTTCAAGATTGGCTCCATGCATACTGGCGTACACACTTCAAAGCCTCCCAGCTATCCTACACAAGTAATGTCAAAGTCCACTGTGAAGCTATAGTAAAGGTTCACGGGGTCTTTCCGTCTAGCCGCGGGTACGCTGCATCTTCACAGCGATTTCAATTTCACTGAGTCTCGGGTGGAGACAGTGTGGCCATCGTTACGCCATTCGTGCAGGTCGGAACTTACCCGACAAGGAATTTCGCTACCTTAGGACCGTTATAGTTACGGCCGCCGTTTACCGGGGCTTCGATCAAGAGCTTCGCCGAAGCTAACCCCATCAATTAACCTTCCGGCACCGGGCAGGCGTCACACCCTATACGTCCACTTTCGTGTTTGCAGAGTGCTATGTTTTTAATAAACAGTCGCAGCCACCTGGTATCTTCGACTCCCAACAGCTTACCCCGCAAGGGGATCACCGTCAGGAGCGTGCCTTCTCCCGAAGTTACGGCACCATTTTGCCTAGTTCCTTCACCCGAGTTCTCTCATACGCCTTAGTATTCTCTACCTGACCACCTGTGTCGGTTTGGGGTACGGTTCGTTATAACCTGAAGCTTAGAAGCTTTTCCTGGAAGCATGGCATCAACTACTTCACTCCACATGGGAGCTCGTCATCAGTTCTCAGTCTTAAGGACCCGGATTTGCCTAAGTCCTCAACCTACTACCTTAAACGCGGACAACCAACGCCGCGCTAGCCTAGCCTTCTCCGTCCCTTCATCGCAGTTATAACCAGTACGGGAATATTAACCCGTTTCCCATCGACTACGCATCTCTGCCTCGCCTTAGGGGCCGACTCACCCTGCCTCGAATAGCGTTGGACAGGAACCCTTGGTCTTCCGGCGGGGAGGTTTTTCACCTCCCTTATCGTTACTCATGTCAGCATTCGCACTTCTGATACCTCCACGGTGCCTCCCGGCTTCCGCTTCAACGGCTTACAGAACGCTCCTCTACCATGCACTTACGTGCATCCGCAGCTTCGGTGTCTAGTTTTAGCCCCGTTATATCTTCCGCGCAGGCCGACTCGACTAGTGAGCTATTACGCTTTCTTTAAAGGGTGGCTGCTTCTAAGCCAACCTCCTAGCTGTCTAAGCCTTCCCACATCGTTTCCCACTTAACTAGAACTTTGGGACCTTAGCTGGCGGTCTGGGTTGTTTCCCTTTCCACGACGGACGTTAGCACCCGCCGTGTGTCTCCCGTGATTGCACTCATTGGTATTCGGAGTTTGCATCGGGTTGGTAAGTCGGGATGACCCCCTAGCCGAAACAGTGCTCTACCCCCAATGGTGAGACACGAGGCGCTACCTAAATAGCTTTCGAGGAGAACCAGCTATCTCCGAGCTTGATTAGCCTTTCACTCCGATCCACAGGTCATCCGCTGGCTTTTCAACGACAGTCGGTTCGGTCCTCCAGTTGATGTTACTCAACCTTCAACCTGCCCATGGATAGATCGCTCGGTTTCGGGTCTAATCCCAGCAACTATACGCCCTATTAAGACTCGGTTTCCCTACGGCTCCCCTATACGGTTAACCTTGCTACTGAAATTAAGTCGCTGACCCATTATACAAAAGGTACGCAGTCACGGTCTCAAGGACCGCTCCCACTGCTTGTACGTACACGGTTTCAGGATCTATTTCACTCCCCTCACAGGGGTTCTTTTCGCCTTTCCCTCACGGTACTGGTTCACTATCGGTCAGTCAGGAGTATTTAGCCTTGGAGGATGGTCCCCCCATATTCAGACAGGATATCACGTGTCCCGTCCTACTCGATTTCATTGGTAATAGGTTGTCACATACGGGGCTTTCACCCACTATGGCCGCACTTTCCAGAGCGTTCTGTTAACCATTTACCAACTTAAGGGCTGGTCCCCGTTCGCTCGCCGCTACTAAGGGAATCTCGGTTGATTTCTTTTCCTAAGGGTACTTAGATGTTTCAGTTCCCCTCGTTCGCCTCTACATACCTATGTATTCAGTATGAGATACCCAACAAGTTGGGTGGGTTTCCCCATTCGGACATCGTTGGATCACAGGTTGTTTACCACCTTCCCAACGCTTTTCGCAGGTTACCACGTCCTTCATCGCCTCTGACTGCCAAGGCATCCACCGTGCACGCTTTGTCACTTGACCATATAACCCGAAGGCGTCTGTTCAAGAAACATGTTTCTCGTAACGATAAAATTACTTTTACTTGGCGCTTGTTAAAAACAAGACTTTAATTTCATCAAATCCATATTGTTAAAGAGCGTTTAAAGCATGAAGCTTTAAGTGATAGGTACAGCAAGCAGTGCTTGCGATACGTATAACTTAGAACTTGAGGCTTTCTCAAATTCCGCGCTTAACTGTCTCGGTCAGATAATTCGTGTGAACGCTATGCCAGGATTCGGCTAATCGTTTAAGGAGGTGATCCAGCCGCAGGTTCCCCTACGGCTACCTTGTTACGACTTCACCCCAGTCATGAACCACACCGTGGTAAACGTCCCCCCGAAGGTTAGACTATCTACTTCTGGTGCAATCCACTCCCATGGTGTGACGGGCGGTGTGTACAAGGCCCGGGAACGTATTCACCGTGGCATTCTGATCCACGATTACTAGCGATTCCGACTTCATGGAGTCGAGTTGCAGACTCCAATCCGGACTACGATCGGTTTTGTGAGATTGGCTCACCCTCGCAGGTTTGCAGCCCTCTGTACCGACCATTGTAGCACGTGTGTAGCCCTACTCGTAAGGGCCATGATGACTTGACGTCGTCCCCACCTTCCTCCGGTTTGTCACCGGCAGTCTCCTTAGAGTTCCCACCATTATGTGCTGGCAAATAAGGACAAGGGTTGCGCTCGTTACGGGACTTAACCCAACATTTCACAACACGAGCTGACGACAGCCATGCAGCACCTGTCTCAGAGCTCCCGAAGGCACTAAGCTATCTCTAGCGAATTCTCTGGATGTCAAGAGTAGGTAAGGTTCTTCGCGTTGCTTCGAATTAAACCACATGCTCCACCGCTTGTGCGGGCCCCCGTCAATTCATTTGAGTTTTAATCTTGCGACCGTACTCCCCAGGCGGTCAACTTATCGCGTTAGCTGCGCCACTAAAGAATCAAGTTCCCCAACGGCTAGTTGACATCGTTTACGGCGTGGACTACCAGGGTATCTAATCCTGTTTGCTCCCCACGCTTTCGCACCTCAGCGTCAGTATCAGTCCAGGTGGCCGCCTTCGCCACTGATGTTCCTTCCTATATCTACGCATTTCACCGCTACACAGGAAATTCCACCACCCTCTTCTGTACTCTAGCCAAGCAGTATCAGGTGCAATTCCCAGGTTGAGCCCGGGGCTTTCACATCTGACTGACTTAGCCGCCTACGCGCGCTTTACGCCCAGTAATTCCGATTAACGCTCGGACCCTCCGTATTACCGCGGCTGCTGGCACGGAGTTAGCCGGTCCTTCTTCTGATGTTAACGTCACAGATAGCAGTTATTAGCTACTAACCTTTCCTCACATCTGAAAGTGCTTTACAACCCGAAGGCCTTCTTCACACACGCGGCATGGCTGGATCAGGGTTGCCCCCATTGTCCAATATTCCCCACTGCTGCCTCCCGTAGGAGTCTGGGCCGTGTCTCAGTCCCAGTGTGGCTGATCATCCTCTCAGAACAGCTAAAGATCGTCGCCTTGGTAGGCCTTTACCCTACCAACTAGCTAATCTTACGCAGGCTCATCAAATAGCGAAAGGTCCGAAGATCCCCTCCTTTCCCCCGTAGGGCGTATGCGGTATTAATCCAAATTTCTCTGGGCTATCCCCCACTACTCGGTAGATTCCTACGCGTTACTCACCCGTCCGCCGCTCGTCAGCATCTAGCAAGCTAGATCTGTTACCGCTCGACTTGCATGTGTTAGGCCTGCCGCCAGCGTTCAATCTGAGCCATGATCAAACTCTTCAGTTTAATTTTTCGATCGTCTTTGCCGAAGCTTCAACAATCTAAATCTGACTCAGGTTCGCTAACTTCATTACTTCATAAAACGTATGTTTACATGAATTCACTTGGTTGCTTACCTGATAAAGCTTTTGTAGCTTCATCCCAGCAAGCGCCCACACGAATTATCTGACCAATTTGTTAAAGAGCGCTGAACGTTTGATTTGCATCCGACTCGCTACCCGCTTTCGCGTTGTGCCGTCTCGTTCAGTGAGGCGCGTATTTTACCGAACCCCGTGTCGTTGTCAACGTTTATTTTGCATTTTATTTTCGAGTATTTTCAAAAACAAAGCTGAGCAAAACACGCTAACAACTCGTTGTTATTTAATGAACAAAACCATCTAAAAGATCAATTTATTCAACCACTTAAATAACACCGCCTTGCTCTGTTCAAAGCCGCTTTCGCTGCCGTCCTAAGCAAGGAGTGCGCATTCTACAGACACCCCATTTAGAGTCAACCGCTAATTGTTAAATTATCGTGAAAAAGAGGTAAAAAAGGCCAAAAAATAAAGGCGCTCATAAAAGGCGCCTTTATTAAGAAGCTAGCGAGCCCGAAAATGATCAAATAGTAAACAATTGATGCTTCTTCTTACCAAGCTTCACTAAGAAGTACTTATTAAAGCGCGCCTTCTCAGCAGCAAACACATCAGCAGACTTGGCAATTGCATCTAACCCTTGCGCTTCGCCATTAACAATCACGGCATTTCGTTGTAGCGCGTCTTTTACTTGCTTGCCTGTTCCCATATCTGCTTCTGAGAGTAATTGCGTTAAAGGCAGATCGGCCAGATAGTTTAAATCAAGCGAAGTTGTCGGCAGGCCATCTTGGCTAAGCTGCTCATAATCTGATTCACTTAGCTGATCCGCATTACCAGAGAACAATGCTTCTGTAATACGCTGAGCCGCTTCTAAACCAGCCTCACCATGAACTAACTTTGTAACCTCACGAGCCAACACGCCCTGAGCTTCAGGACGACCTTGACGCACTTTATCGGCTTCTTCTAATTGATCGATTTCTTCTACCGATAAGAAAGTGAAGTACTTAAGGAAACGATATACATCAGCATCAGCGGTTTGTAACCAGAATTGGTAAAATGCGTAAGGCGATGTTTTATTTGCAGATAGCCAAATAGTACCTGATTCAGTTTTACCAAACTTAGTCCCATCAGACTTCGTAATAAGCGGTAACGTTAAACCAAACGCTTTATTACCATTCATACGGCGCGTTAATTCAGTACCACCTGTGATATTACCCCATTGATCAGATCCGCCTATCTGTAAAGTACATCCGTGCGATTTGTTCAACTGCTGATAATCATAAGATTGCAGAATCATGTATGTAAACTCAGTGAAAGAGATACCATCTCCTTCCCTATCAATACGCTGCTTTACAGACTCTTTTGCAACCATTTGGTTAACCGAAAAGTGCTTACCGACATCCCGCAAGAAAGTCAGCACATCCAAATTACGCGTCCAGTCAAGATTGTTCACCACTTCAGCGCTGTTGCTACCGCAATCGAAATCAACGAAAGCGCTAACCTGAGCTTTAAGTTTTTCAACCCAAGTCGAGACCGTCTCATCATCATTCAATTTGCGCTCTTGTGCTTTAAAGCTAGGATCACCAATTAGACCGGTTGCCCCTCCAACAAGCGCAAGAGGTTTGTGACCGTAAGATTGAAATCGCTTGAGCGCCAACAAAGGTACAAGACTACCAATGTGCAAGCTATCTGCTGTAGGGTCAAAGCCACAATAAAGTGTGACACTGCCATCATTAAGGTGCGCTACCAGCTCTTCTTCGCTGGTCATCTGCGCGACAAGACCACGCGCTTTCAAATCCTCTAACAGTGTCAACTCACTCATTTTCAAAAAACCCTTTAAAAAACCAAATTAAACGAGGCAGCATTCTACCTACAGGTGATGTTTTGAACAAATATCTCTGAAACACATCAACAAAATGGCTTAAAAGCCGCTACACCTTTATAAACTGATGTATATTTCTGCTCAAAAGGGCGTTAGCCCTCTATTGCTTGTTATTGGTAAGTTATATGTTGCAGCACTTTCAAACTCTAAAAAACAACTTCCCCCCTGTCCATTTGGCTGCAGCTAGCATATGCGGACTGATTTTAGGTATTACATTGCTTTTGCTTCCTTCAGAAAATGTCTCAGCGACACGGGAATTAAGAGATCACAAAAGCGCACCGGAGCGAACTTCCAACTCTTTAGCTCTACAGTTTTCTAGTGCCCATACACAAGAAAACACACCGGCATCTTTAAACGCTCCTGAGCAGGGATCGAGTACCGATCAAACACCAGATAACTGGGTCATATACAGCGTTCAAAAAGATGATAATTTAACATCCTTATTTAGACGCGCTGGGCTTAGCGCTCAAGATGTTCATTACGTTAGCCAGGCCACCAGTAAAGGCAAAGAACTCAGCCGCTTATACCCAGGCGAAAAATTGGCCTTTCAAGTGGGCAATGGCCGTTTAAACAAAATTAAGTATCAAGTAAACGCGTTAAAAACTATCGTCATAGAGTCTCTAAACCCCGGAGCACCCCATCAGTATCAGGTAAGAACAATCGAGCGCCCCCCTGAAACGCGAGAACGGTTTACAGAAGTCAGTATTCATAACTCTTTATTTTCAGATGCAGCATCCGCAGGGCTTTCCGACAACATGATCATGCGCTTTGCCTCTATATTTAGCTGGGATATCGACTTCTCCCAAGATATTCACAATGGAGACAGTGTTCGTATTATCTACAATGAGCAGTTTTTAGATGGCAAAAAAATTAGGGATGGGAACATAGTGGCCGCCCAATTTATCAGCCAAGGAAAAACCTATACCGCCGTTAGATATACTGACTCAGATGGACGCACTCGTTATTACACCCCTGAAGGTCATAGCATGCGCAAAGCCTTTTTGAGGATGCCTGTAGACTTTGCTCGCATTAGCTCTCGATTCAACCTATCGCGTAAACACCCTGTACTCAACAAAATTAGAGCACATAAAGGGGTCGATTATGCAGCCAAAACAGGAACCCCTATCAAAGCTTCGGGTGATGGGAAAGTCATTTGGCTTGGTACTAAGGGGGGATATGGACGGACTATTATTATTGAACATGGTGGCAAAATCCAAACCTTGTATGCCCACATGTCAAAGTACAATACTCAGCTTAAAAAAGGCAGCCGTGTTAAACAAGGCCAAACCATCGGGTACATAGGCAGCTCCGGCTTAGCTACTGGGCCTCATTTACATTATGAGTTCAGAGTAGACGGCACGCACAAGAACCCAATGACCGTTAAATTCCCTCAAGCAGAGCCCGTGGCAAGTAAAGAACGGTTAGCATTTCGGCAAATTGCCAACCAGATGATGGCACAATTGGAAACATACTCTGTCCGCTACGCGAGCGCTCAATAATGCAAAGAACAGACAACACTCACCCTATTTATATAGGGATCATGTCCGGTACGAGCTTAGATGGACTAGATATAGCAGCCATTTCTATTAATCCCTCTAACAATCGCACTCGCTTTATTGCCGCGCAGGGATTCGAGTTACCCAGCCTATTACGCAGCAATATCTTATCGCTCACCCAGGCAGGTAATAATGAGATCGAAAAGCTCGGACGCTTAGATGTCGCTTTAGGTCACTTATTTGCAGACTCAGTGAACAACTTTATAGCGGAACATAACCTTCCACGCGCATTGATTCACGGAATTGGCTCACACGGCCAAACAATCCGGCACCGCCCAGAAGCAGGCTTTACTCTACAGATAGGCGATGCAAATATTATTGCCGAAAAAACAGCAGTGACTACAGTTGCTGATTTCCGTCGAAGGGATATGGCATGCGAAGGTCAAGGCGCTCCGTTAGTGCCTGCATTTCATGATGATATATTTCGAGAAACAGGCAAAGATCGCGTCATCATTAACATCGGTGGCATGTCGAATATTACTATTCTATCTGAATCCAAACTGCCTAAACTGCTTGGCTTTGATACAGGGCCTGGCAACGTATTACTGGATGCATGGATTCAAAAAAACAAAGGGGTTGAGTACGACAAAGACGGACAATGGGCAGCATCAGGAACCTGCCAGCCCAACTTACTCAACGCCATGATGGGATGCGAGTTCTTCCATATAGCTCCACCCAAAAGCACTGGCCGAGAAGATTTCAATATTGAGTGGCTGGATCACATCTTAACAAGATATAACCATGTAAATGACGCAGATGTCCAAGCCACATTGCTCGAACTCACCGCACTCACAATAACAAAAGAAGTAGAACGCATAGCCCTGACAACACCTGAGCTATATGTTTGCGGCGGTGGTGCTCGCAATCAAACGCTCATGCAACGGTTACAAGCGTTAAACCCTGATTCCGAATTAGCGACCACCCATACCTTAGGGCTGCACCCTGATTGGGTAGAAGCCTCTGCTTTTGCATGGTTAGCATATCGCACATTAACCAACCAAAGCGGTAATAGCCCAGCAGTAACAGGAGCAAAAAAGAGTACGATCTTAGGCGCGATTTATCCTGCCTAATGGGACGATAAAAAATTAGCCGTCATAAAAAAGGCCTTCGTTGAAGGCCTTGAAAATTTAGATGGAGAAAGAGGAACCACAACCACAGGTTGTCGTAGCGTTCGGGTTTTTGACCGTAAACTGCGAGCCATGTAACCCTTCGCTGTAGTCGACCTCCGAGCCTTGTAGATATTGAAAGCTCATGGGATCAACAACCATGGTGACACCATGATTTTGAATTTGTGTATCGTCTTCTGCCACGGCTTCATCAAAAGTAAATCCATAAGAGAAACCTGCGCAGCCGCCACCGGTGATGTACACGCGCAGCTTTAGGCTATCATTTTGTTCCTCTTCGATGAGACTTTTTACTTTATTTGCCGCAGCATCAGTAAAGACCATTGTTGTTTCGTAATTTACTGACTCTGTCATAGTACTCTCGGAACGGTTGGTGCACGATAAAGTGCGGGTTAATCTACGCCTATTGTCAATTAACCCAGCAATTTAGTCAAGTATCAAGGCATCATGCCTAAGGCTTTCAGACCAGAGCTTTCATCCAACCCAAACATAATGTTCATGTTTTGAATTGCCTGTCCGGCGGCACCTTTGACCAAGTTATCAATAACAGATAGCACAACAACAGTGTCATCGTTCTGCGGGCGGAAAATACTTATCCGGCATGTATTAGCCCCCTTAACACTGCGTGTTTCAGGATGACTGCCCGCAGGCATCACGTCGACAAATGGCTCGTCCTTGTAGCGCGCTTCATATAGCTCCTGTAAACCATCCTTAGGGTCTTTAAGCGTTGCATAAAGAGTTGCGTGTATTCCGCGGATCATAGGCGTGAGATGCGGAACAAATGTCAAACCCACAGGGCGATCTGCCGCCAGCGCCAACCCCTGACGTATTTCCGGCAGATGACGATGTCCAGGCACTCCGTAAGCTTTCATGCTTTCATTTGTTTCGCACATCAAAGCGCCAACACTCGCACCACGGCCAGCACCACTGACACCGGACTTACAATCTGCGATCAAGCGACGGTGGTCCACCAGCTTATTTTCCAACAAGGGTATAAAGCCCAATTGTGCAGCCGTTGGATAACAACCAGGGCAAGCAATAAGCTGAGCATTCTTGATTTGGTCGCGGTTAACTTCAGGCAGCCCATAGACAGCCATTTCAACAAGATCCGGACAAGTGTGGTCAAGTTTGTACCACGCAGACCATAGCTCCACATCTTTGATACGGAAGTCTGCACCTAAATCGATAATACGTACACCGCGCTTAATTAAGTCGGGAGCCATACCCATTGCTACGCCGTGCGGTGTAGCAAAAAATACAACGTCGCAAGCCGCCAACGTATCGACATCAGGAACAGAGAATGCCAAATCATAATGTCCGCGTAGGTTGGGAAACATATCTGCCACTCGCATTCCTTCCTCCGAGCGGGATGTTATGACACTAACCTCAACTTCAGGATGATTCGCGAGTAACCGTAAAAGCTCGACTCCGGTATAACCCGTGCCGCCCACAATACCTACCTTAATCACAATAACCTCTCATCGGCATCGAAAAACTGTTATTTTATAATACCGCTATGCACGCCTAAACACTATTGGATGAGTTAAAAACAGGATGCGAAAAATCCGCGAGCTTTTGCAGAACTTTCGGGATCGACTAGCACATTACGACGCCCTACCTCAGTTAGTCGTTCTTGGATTGCTTTCGGGCATCTTAACAGGCTTTCTCATGGTCTTATTTCGTTTAGCTATTGAGCTGCCCCTGACATACTGGCTAGGACACCCAGACAGCTTCGAAAGCTTACCCCAAAGCCAACTCTTCTGGTGGCCCTTAACCGGCAGCTTGATTCTTATTGGTATCTATTTCCGCTGGCCAGCATTAGCACGACAAACAGGCATGGTTAATATGTTTGAACGCCTTGCCTACCATCAGGGCACCATCCCCGGTCGCAGCTTGATTATGCAGTTTGTTACAGCGACCACCGCGCTAGTAAGTGGCCACTCAGTAGGGCGTGAAGGCCCTGCTATTTTTTTAGGTGCCGCCTGCAGCAGTTTACTCGGTCAGCGCATGCGCTTGCCAAACAACTCCATTCGCTTACTAATTGGCTGCGGAACAGCAGCCGCTATTTCCGCCGCCTTCAACACACCATTAGCCGGTGTCATATTCGCCATGGAGGTAGTACTTTTAGAGTACACACTGATTGGGTTTACGCCCGTTATCGTTGCCGCGGTCGCCGCCGATTTAGTCATGCGCAGCACATTAGGGTACGAGAATGCGTTTCAAGTGCCCTCATTTGAGATAGGGACCTTAGCCGAAGTCCCTTGGATTATCGCGTTGGGGGTAACCGTAGGCTTGTGCAGCGCATTCTTTAATCGCCTAATGATTAAAACCATTGCATTCACACAGTGGCCAGTCGCTAGCCGTTTCTTACTAGCTGGCGTACTTACGGGTATCGTAGCGACCTTTTATCCACAAGTAATGGGCGTTGGCTACGATACTATTTCTGAAAGTTTTCAAGGCAATATAGAGTTCACACTATTATTCGGACTGTTAATTGCCAAGCTTATCCTAACCCCTATTATTCTAGGGCTTGGGATTCCAGCAGGTTTGATAGGCCCAACACTGTTCATCGGTGCTTTAATCGGCTCGATTTTTGGTGAGGTTGGCTCTTGGTTTACCGATGCCTCAATGTCACATATTGGCCTATATGCCATGCTGGGTATGGGAGCCATGATGGGAGCCGTTTTGAATGCTCCACTTGCTGCACTTGTGGCGTTACTGGAATTAACCGGCAACCCAAACATTATATTCCCCGGCATGATTACCATCGTTATTAGCAACCTAACCGTTCGCTTCTTGTTTCATATGCCATCTATTTTTATCTCATCCCTGCAAGCACAAGGGTTAGATTACAGCCAAGAGCCCCTTGCTCAGGTACTCTCACGTGCTGCCGTCGCAAGCTTAATGGATAGAGAGTTTATTGCGACAGAACCTAAAACGCTGCCGGAAACCGCACAGCAAGTGCTAGCACTCAAACCGCGTTGGCTTTTACTACAAAACCCCAATGAGAAAGCCTTATCGGTGATGCTACCTAAAAACCTATCTGAATATTTAAGCCGAGAAGCACCGACTGAGGCCATTAATCTGCTTGAAATCCCAGCTGAGCGGTTCGATATCATAGAAGTAAGTTATCGCTCCACACTCTACGAAGCACTGAAAAAAATGGATGAGCTGCGTATCAATGTCGTATGCGTTGTTAGCAACCAGGGGGACATTATGGGTATGTTAACGCGTTCAAAAATCGAATATTACTACACACACAAACAGGCCCTATGAAAGCATCGACGACAAAAAAAAATCGACTCAAAGGTTTATATGCGATCACCGACAGCATACTCATGCCTGATGATGAGCAACTCATCGCTCAGACTGAACTCGCTATTCTCGGAGGCGCTCGCATCATTCAATACCGAGATAAAACGACCGACCAAACCAAACGATTGCGCCAAGCGGCCAAGTTAGCCGAACTGTGTCATCAACATGAGGCACTACTTCTGATTAACGATGATATGTCACTTGCACAGGCAAGCGGCGCTGACGGTGTTCACCTAGGTCAAGCTGATGGCGCTGTACCTCAAGCTCGTCAGTTACTCGGAGAAAGTGCCATTATTGGCGTTACCTGCCATGATCAATTGTCTCTAGCCGAACAAGCACTTCACGAGGGCGCTGATTATATCGCCTTTGGCGCTTTCTTTAGGTCAAAAACAAAACCCCATGCATCCCCAGCCCCACTATCCTTATTGAGTGATGCAAAACAACAATTCGATTGCCCTATAGTGGCGATTGGAGGAATAACGGTGGATAATGCTCATCAAACTATTGCGCACGGGGCAAATATGATTGCCGTGATACATGCATTGTTTACAGCCCCAAATGTTAAACAGCAAGCTCAACTATTTACTGCGCTATTTGCCGCTAATTCTTAACAAATAAGGTATTTTATGTCTCGCTCTGATGATCTTTTTCAAGCAGCTCAGCAACACATCCCAGGCGGTGTAAACTCACCCGTACGCGCATTTAAAGGCGTAGGAGGCACACCTGTCTTCTTTAAAAAGGGTGAAGGAGCTTACCTATTTGACGAAGATGACCAACGTTATATTGATTACGTTGGCTCATGGGGACCTATGATTTTAGGCCATGCTAACCCGGTCGTACTAGACGCCGTTCGTTCCGTGCTAGATAACGGTTTAGGCTTTGGAGCACCCACCGCACTTGAAACAGAGATGGCCAACAAAGTTTGCGAACTCATGCCCTCTATAGAATTAGTACGCATGGTGAGTTCAGGAACAGAAGCCACTATGAGCGCGATTCGGCTGGCTCGCGGTTATACCGGACGCGATAAAATTGTAAAGTTTGAAGGCTGCTATCATGGCCATTCAGACTCGTTGCTTGTTAAAGCAGGCTCTGGCGCTCTGACACTAGGAGAACCGAACTCTCCCGGAGTTCCTGCCTCACTTGCAGAACACACGATCACGCTTCAATTCAACGACTTAGGCAATGTAAGAGAAGCTTTTGCAGAAATTGGTGATGAAGTCGCCTGTATTATCGTAGAGCCCGTTGCAGGCAACATGAACTGCATTCCACCGCAGCCAGGTTTTTTAGAAGGCTTACGTGAAGTCTGCGACCAATACGGGACAGTATTAATTTTTGATGAAGTCATGACAGGGTTTCGTGTCGCACTGGGCGGCGCTCAGGACTACTTCAACATCAAACCAGACCTAACTACTCTAGGTAAAGTAATCGGAGGAGGTTTACCTGTAGGCGCCTTTGGCGGGAAACGCGAGATTATGGAGCATATTGCACCTCTTGGCCCGGTTTACCAAGCGGGCACTCTGTCGGGCAACCCGCTTTCAATGAGCGCAGGTTTAGCCATGCTCAATGCGTTATCAAGCGATACAACGATCCATGAACAATTAGATGCCAAAACGGAATTGCTAACTCAAGGACTTGAAGCCAAAGCTTTAAAACATGGCGTACCTTTTACCACGAGTATGGTTGGCGGTATGTTTGGCCTATTCTTTACCGACCAAGAAAAGGTAACTAGCTTTGCCGAGTCCACGGCCTGCGATGCGGCTAAATTTGCTGCATTTTTCCAAGGGATGCTGAAAGAAGGCGTGTATTTAGCGCCTTCAGCGTATGAAGCTGGTTTTATGTCAGCAGCTATATCCGAAGCCGACATTGATTTCACACTAGAAGCGGCTGATAAGGTCTTTGCCACTCTCGTATGATGCTGACTATCTCTTATATGGTACTCATTGCAGGCTGCGCTATTTGCGCAGCCTTACTGTTTCGCCAACCTGAAAAACTATCTGACGCCAACAAAACACGGGCGCTTTTGGTCACGGTGGGTGCTGGCTTTATAGCCATTGCGGGTGTTACTTCCCTCATTGTTTCGCCTGGTAACCAAGATAGCGAAACCATGCTCAGGTTATTTAATAACCTTAAAAACTTCATTGGGCTTCCGCTTATCGCCAGTATTTTACTGGCCTTTAGCTTGGGCAAAGCTTTTTCGCGCGCAACATGGGGTCGCTGGGTATTGGTTTTATTTGCCTTATTCGAACTACTTCGACGCAGTGGCGCCGGAGACACTTATGCTATCGCGCTCGAAGTAGTGACCAGCATAGCTTTATGTCTCAGTTTTGTATTTGGTAAACAAACTTTGCTAAAACGCGATAAAGCCTCGATACGCTTACCGGGCATTTTGGGAGCCATTTTCATTGGTTCATCAATTTGCTTACTGGGACCTCACGCTATCGACCCCTACGCTCAGTCTAGTGACTGGCATAACATAAGCTTAGGCATAGGGCTTGCTTTACTGGGACTTGCCGCAGGGCGTTGGATCAATAGCAACCAACAGCTCTCCCCTACTTCACCTAGTTATAAAAACACAAAGTAGTTAAATGAGCATAAAAAAACCGCCGAACGCAAAAACGTACGGCGGTTTTCATGTCAGCAAACGGCTTAATAACGTTGGGCAATACCAGCCGCTTTATCAGCCCCTTCGACATCACCTGAATCATTACGAATTGAAGCAATCAACGTCCATAAGCGGCGCAGCTGTGTATTTTGACCTTGCGCTATCGCCACGCCTTTTAGGGCAACCTGCTCAGCCTGCAAAAATTCACCTAAGCGGCGATGCGTATCAGCAAGTGAGTAATAGACCTCTGGGTCCCTAGGCGCTATGCGTTGTGCACGTTGCAAACTGGTTTGCGCCGCTCGCAAATTACCTCCGTTCGTTTGCTGTTTAGCTGAATCTAACAGCGCAATAATAGCCGGGTTTTGCTGCACCTCCACGGACGATGGCGCAACGGGCACACTAGGTGCCACCTCTATAGACTCATCCCTTTGAGAGCGAACCACCTGAATAGGTGAGACAGGAGTGACCGTAACGCCGATTGAAGGATCTGCGGCGGTTACAACACTGGGGTTCTCATCGGGTACTGCTACTGTAGATCTATCTTCGATGGGCGTTTTATAAATCCCTGGAGACGAACAGCCCGCCAAGGTTAACAAAAGGCCTACTGCCAAACATTTTTTCGTATGTATCTTCATTGTTATCCCTGCCTAAACCAACGCTTGAACCAGTCTACCGGCTCATTCTTGGGGGTATTCTGCAGGGGTTCTACGCCACAATCAACCCGGTATTCAGGGCGAGTCCCTTTTATGAAGGGCACCTGAATAGCACCCTCACACCGCTCATCAGATAAGTAACCAGTGGCCTTATCAACCCACAAATATTCAACCCCTTCCGGTGCCGGAGCAACAAAAGGCTCTGGCCGCTCTGCCTTCATGTAAGCGGTCCAAGCTCTCAATGCTCCGCCCGAGCCAGTAAAAGGCAACGGTTCGTTGTCATCACGTCCAACCCATACAACAGCCAACCGGTTACCAGTAAAGCCAGCAAACCAACTGTCTCGCTGATCATTTGAGGTACCTGTTTTCCCCAGCACGTTCGTATTAGAGGGCAACTGGCTATACACATAACGCGCGGTTCCTTCACGCGCTACTTCTTGCATAGCGTATTGAAGCAAGTGGATTTCATCACCCGGAATTGTTTGCTTAACCTGATAAGGGTAACGCGACAACTCAACCCCGTCTTTATCGGTGACCATACGTATTCCACGCAGTGGCATCTGGAAGCCGTTAGTCGCTATCGTTTGGTAGTACTCAGCCACTTCAATGGGTGGTAAGCCCTGGGCACCTAAAAGCAAAGACGGGAAAGCATCAAGATGGCGAGTGACACCTAACTTATGCAAGGTATCGATAACTTTATCCACACCCACATCCAAACCAATTTTAACGGTGGATAAGTTATAAGAATTCGCTAACGCCTTGTGCATCGGTATCACGCCATGTGTTTTCTTATCAAAGTTCTGAGGCGACCAAACAGAGCCATTTGGCATTTTCAAGTTAATCGCTTCGTCTTCTACAGGCGTTACCAGTGAGTAACCGTTTCTTAGTGCTGTTAAATAGACCGAAGGCTTTATTAATGAGCCAATAGGTCTAACCGAGTCGAGCGCGCGATTAAACCCTTGGAAACGTGTGCTACGCCCACCGACAATGGCCAAGACCTCACCGGTTTGAGGATCTGTTACAACGGCACTCGTTTCAAGCTTATCAACGCGCTTACCGTACTTTTTCTCCAGCATTGCTAAAGTATCAGTTAGACCTATTTCTAATTTAGCTTGTGTAATAGGGTTTAAGCTAGAAAACACACGTAGGCCTTCTGAGCTTAAATCTTCTTCGTGATAGTTTTCTCGAAGCTGGCGTTTCACAAAATCCAGATAAGCCGGATAAGCCCCCTTGAGTAAACTCTTTTCTTTAACAACACCCAGCGGCATAGCTACCGCCGCTTGGAACTCATCTTCAGTAATTTTCCCTTGGTTACGAAGCTCCGAAAGAACTAAGTTGCGGCGACCTAAAGCACGCTCCGGGTGCCGACGAGGATCGTAAAAAGATGGCCCTTTCACCAAACCCGCTAACAACGCAACTTGGTGCAATTGAAGCTCTTTAATAGGCTGAGAAAAATAGTATTCAGACCCTAAACCAAAGCCGTGAATCGCTCTGGAACCTGCTTGCCCAAGATACACTTCGTTAAGATAAGCTTGAAGTATTTCATCTTTGCTGTAATGAAAATCCAATAACACGGCCATAGGGATTTCCATTAGCTTACGTGCCAATGTGCGATCAGATGTTAGGTAAAAGTTTTTAATCAACTGCTGCGTTAACGTACTACCGCCTTGAACGAAGCGGCCTGCTTTTATGTTAACCCACATCGCCCTCATGATACCCCGAGGCGAGATACCAAAATGATCGTAATATCCTTTATCCTCAATAGCGATCAGTGATTCAGCTAAAAATGGTGGAGCATCTTCTAGACGAATAAGATCCCTATCTTCATTGTTTTGAGGATAAACACCGCCAACTAAAATTGGCTCCAAACGCGCCAAGTTAACGTTGTTACCAGCGCCATCTCTAATACGCGAAACGCTATTGCCCGAAAAGTCGATCAATAGTTCCTGAGAAGGCTCCTCACCATCAGGAAAACGAAAGCCTCGCGTGTGCAACCGAACTCGGCTACCGCCAAACTCAGCTTGTCCGGGATGGCTTACCTTTTTAACCGGCTGATAACCTAGCCCCGACAATTCTATCTTCAAATCATCGAGTGAAAGCGGCAGCCCTGGGTACATTTCTAACGGCCGAGCAAACACTTTGGCAGGCAGCGCCCAGCGCTTACCTTCAAATTGTTGTCTAATTTGAGCATCGAGGTAAATCATCCCAATGCCACCAACCACAATCATCAAAAGGAGAATTTTTAAAAAGATTCCACGAATTACACGCCATATCCCTACTTTTTTCTTCGCTTTTCCTGCTTTCCTTGTTGAGGTCTTTTTGGCAGGTGTTCTCTTTTTACTCATCTGACCCGTATAATTCCTGTACTTATCTATCAAAGTTGAAGGTGTCATGCTGAACGTCTTACTCAAAGCCTTAGAAGACCCCGAAAACTACCCTCACCCGGTAGACGCTCCCATTCGGGTGATTGAAACACAAATATCGTGGTTATTCTTAACCGGCGAATATGCATACAAACTGAAAAAGCCCGTAAATTTTGGCTTTTTAGATTTTACCACTTTAAAGCAACGCCAGTACTACTGCGAAGAGGAGCTAAGGCTCAACCAGCGTTTGGCGCCGGACATCTATGATACCTTAATCGGCTTCACCGGTTCGCCTGAAAAACCTTTTTTACAAGAAGCCTCTCAACTCACTGATGGACAAGCTTTCGAATATGCCATTCGAATGAATCAGTTTAATCCAGAATTACGGCTTGATCTCATCTTGAACCGTGACCGATTTGAGCCCGCTTGGATTGATATGCTGTCAGACCAAGTAGCACACTTTCATAACCGCATTCCGCGTGTAGCTCAAGACAGCCCTTGGGGTAGCACCGAAACATTATGGGGTTTGGTGTCTGATAACTATCGCGATATCAATAAAGAATTACTCGAACCCGCTGACGTGCAGTTGTTGCAGCAACTTTCCCAACGAGCCGCACAGCAGTTTCGCAAGCTCATGCCCCGTCTTGAGCGCCGCAAGCTAGACGGCCATATCCGCGAATGTCATGGCGATTTACACTTGGGCAACATCACCCTTTACCATGGCCAACTTCGCTTATTCGATTGCATTGAGTTCAATTTGCAATTCCGGTGGATAGACACCATTTCTGACCTTGCGTTCCTCCTAATGGACCTAGAAGCGAAAGGCCAATACCGCTGGGCAAGTCGCTGTTTGAATAACTACCTAGAGATTACTGGTGATTATGAAGGCATCACCATTCTAAATTTTTATAAAGCTTTCCGCTCGATGGTCAGGGCTAAAGTTGCGTTACTAGGTGAATACCCAGACCCGCTAGCCTGTCGTCGATACTTGCAATTAACGCAAAGCTACACCCACCAATCACAACCGACGCTTTATTTGATGCACGGTGTTTCAGGGAGCGGTAAAAGTTATTTAAGCAGTCAGCTTATGGAGCGGACCGACTGTATACGCTTGCGCTCTGACGTTGAGCGTAAGCGCCTGTATAGAGAGCTAAGCCGCCGCGGTGAGCGTTTAGAACTGTACGGCCAAGAAATGAACGCACGTACATTCCAGCATTTACTCAACTTAACTGATGCGCTGATCGATAGCGGCTATTCAGTCATAGTCGACGCTACATTTATCCGCAAGCGCACTCGACAAAGCTTTATTAAGCTAGCAGAGAAAAGGAACACCCCGGTGCGCATTTTACGGTGTGAGTGCGAGCAAAAGCTCATAGAGGCAAGGCTAAAGCGACGAAAAGAACAAGGCGATGACCCCTCTGATGCAGATGTTGCGGTTATGCATGAGCAACTTAAACATTTTCATAAACTTAGCGAAGATGAAAAACGCATCACAGTCACCACCAACACCGATGACGATGATGCGATCAATCAATTGGTGAGCCAACTGATCGCCCAAGGGCTTATCGACCCTTAATACTAACCGGCAACATAAAACAAAGGCGCTTCGGCGTCTTTGCTCTTTCGAATTTCTGCATCAAAAACATCTGACAACAACGGGCTCTGCATAACACTTTGCGTGGTTCCTGTGCGTATAACACTCCCCTGCTTTAGCAATGTTACACAGTCAGCAAAACGTGCCGCTAGCGATAAATCATGCAAGATAACCACCACAGCCAACCCTTGAGACGCCATACGTTTCAGCTGCTTCATCACTACATACTGATGCGATAAATCAATTGCTTTTAGAGGCTCATCAAGCACCAATGCTCTCGTCTGAGAACTAACCTGCATAAGTAATCGCGCTAAATGAACACGCTGTTGCTCACCTCCCGATAAGCGCGTGTAATCCTGATCACGCAACGCCAATAAATCAAACGTTTCTAGTGCATGATCAAGGGTATTCACCGATGCTTCGGTATCTAAAATGGAATGAGATACTGGGTACCCCCCCATAGTAACGACTTCTTGTACACTAAAAGGAAAGTCCAACCATTGTTGTTGCAGCAAAACAGCCAATTGCACTGCTCGCTCGCTTACAGATAGCTTGCCAATGGGGCAACCAGCACACAGTACCGTGCCAGAACTTGCTGCTTGCAAACCGGTCATAGCTCTAATCAAGGTCGATTTGCCCGCCCCATTAGGCCCTAGAATCACATGTAATTCCCCAGCCCTAGCTGCAAAAGACACGTCTTTTAAGAGTGTATTCGTTTGCTCAACAACCGTGAGTTTTTTGGCTTCTAAATAGATCGCAGCATGACTCATCTCGCTCGCCCTTTATGTCGCCAAAGAATCAAGGCCATGAAAAATGGACCACCTATTAATGAAGTAATTAATCCAATTGGAAGCTCCCCGGGTACCATCAGTGTACGCGACAACACATCCGCAATTAACAGAAACACACCACCAGCTAATAAGGACATGGGCAAAACACGTCGGTTATCTACACCCACCAGCACACGAACAATATGCGGCACAACCAACCCCACAAAACCAATCAGCCCCACACAAGAAACAACAGCGCCAACCAATAAGGCTACGCTAATAATTAAACGCCATTGCAACACGGGCACATTCACGCCCAAAAGCAACGCTTGCTCGCTACCCAACAGCAACACGTTAAGCATACGTGCACTGCGAATAATCATTGGAACTAAACCGATAGTAAGCGCGACCAACAACGCAATTTGTGACCAGTTTGCTTGTTGCACATTCCCCATTAACCAAAAAGTCACTTGTCGTAACGTCATGGTATCCGACGCATATTTAAGCACGGCAATACCCGCCGTGGCTGTGGCATTAACTGCGATTCCCATTAGCAACATAACCACGACCGACAAACCTTGCCCTCCTGATGAAAGGCGCATAACCACAGCGGTTACGAGCACCCCTCCCAAAAAGGCCGATAAAGGCAAACCTAATAAATCCGCCAAAGGATGGTCGATTAACGGTGCTCCCAGAACCTGCCACAACACAGCGGCAAAAGCCGCACCACCGGATACGCCTATCAGCCCTGGATCGGCTAATGGATTGCGAAAAAGCGACTGAATAACAGCACCGGAGACCGATAAAAGAGCCCCGCATAATAAAACTAAAATAGCTCGGGGTAGGCGTAGCTCAACCAAAATACGATGCATAATGTCCGACGTGTCCCACCAGGCAGATATAGGAATCCAAACCGACCCTGCATGTAAAGCAACACCCCCTATTATCACTACTAAAGCGGCGCTAACAGACCAAAAAACTGCAGACCTAGTGAATCGCAATCTAACGCCCCTTTTCTAAAGTAAAATTAACGGGTATCAGAACGTCAGCCGCTACCACTATCCCATCATGCTCGGCAGGGTAAAATTGCCATTGTTTAGCTGCTTTAATAGCCGCCTGATCTAGGGCTATGTCCCCTGAGCTTTTCTCTATCTGCACTAACGATATCTCGCCTAACGGGCTTAACGAAACGCGCAACATAACAACCCCTTCAACTCCTCGCCTGCGGGCTGATCGCGGGTATTTAGGGGCCAATGGTGTGTTTTTGTATCTCACATCTTTTGATAGTAGCTGCACGACAGATGTCGCACTAGGCGGCGCTGTTTGAACTGGCGTTAACGGAGACTTAGCCGCTTTTGCTACCGTGCTGCCCTGAACATTCACTTGCTTATTGCCCGCTACTTGCGACGTTAACTGTCGAGCATTGTTAGCAGGTAAAGTTAGCGCACGTTCTTTCGTGGAAGAAATGATGGGATCAACCGGGCTGGTAGCTTCTGTTCTAGTAGTGGGCTTGGGCTCTTGCGGTTTTATGTTGTTAACTGGCTTATCCATCGCATTATTAAGCACTGCAGCATCCATCTCATTAGGCATGACCTTGGTTGTGTCCGCAGGCGTAATGGATTCATCAACAACACCCTCTTTTGGCGGACTGATAGACTTCAAACCTACCTGTAGGTGGGTCTGATTTAAAGAAGGCTCTATTGCGGCATACCCTATCCTTTGTTGCCACACATAAAAGGCCGCTGCGTGTATGACAACGGAGATAAACAACACAATCGGCCAAATCCTTCTGTGCATGCGCCCTTCTTTATCTCTAATTTCACCCTAAACACCGCACCAACTGTCAAGCTAAGGACATCAAATGGCGAGAAATCAGTTAAAATATATAATCTACTAAAATACTAGCGCTACTTGTCTAGGGCGCCATCATATCATTGTTTTAAAAAAGGACGCCTGATGTCACCTATTTGCTCCATTAACGACATAACAGACCCCGGCGCAAAAGGCATTTTACACAACGGTGTCTCCTTTATGGTTATCAAAAAAAATGATCAATTTTATGTGTATGAAAATAGCTGCCCTCATCAAAGAATTGCACTCGAATGGCAACCTGATCAGTTTTTAGACATCGATAAGCAATTCATTCAATGCGCCATGCACGGAGCGCTTTTCACTATTGAAACAGGGCAGTGCATAGCTGGCCCCTGCCCAGGAAGGTCACTAACTCCAGTGCCTCATCAGATTATCGACAACACACTCTATCTGCCTTAACTCTCTACCTGCCTTAATTTGGCAAATTACTATCGCATTTTAGACAAACGCTCCAACGCCAACTCGATACGATTTATCCCAGTGGTGTATGAAAATCGAATATAGCGATTAGCATTAAAGCGCCCAAAATCTAAGCCTGGCGTAACGGCTATATGCTGCTTTTCCAATAACTCCCAACAATAACTGAATGTATCATCCGTGAGGTGAGAGGCATCAGCATATACGTAAAAGGCGCCCTCGGGGG
The DNA here is from genome assembly GCF_001922575.1 of Neptunomonas phycophila. Classification (NCBI taxonomy): domain Bacteria; kingdom Pseudomonadati; phylum Pseudomonadota; class Gammaproteobacteria; order Oceanospirillales; family Oceanospirillaceae; genus Neptunomonas; species Neptunomonas phycophila. Next base: position 2,662,142 of record NZ_MRCI01000001.1, read on the forward strand.
TTAATGGAATCCCAAAGCCCTGCTCCCGTAGGCCATCGACCAACAAGTCTCTGCGCGCTTCAAACTCGCGACGGCGTGACTCTAGTATCGCAAGCGTTTCTGGTTCAAATGCAGCCAAAGCCGCATATTGGGAGATAGTAGGCGGCGATATGTATAAGTTCTGAGCTATCTTTTCGATACTTTCAACAGCACTTTCAGGGGCAACTACCCAACCTAAACGCCACCCAGTCATGCCAAAGTATTTTGAAAAACTATTGATGACAAATGCCGTGTCGTCCACCTCAAGAACAGAAGGCGCATCAAAACCGTAAGTCAGCCCATGATACAGCTCATCAACAATTAACTGCCCGCCTTGCTCTTTAACTGCCGCTGAGACCTCTGCTAGCTGCTCACGATGCAATACTGACCCGGTTGGGTTAGCAGGAGAGGCGACTAAAGCTCCTGCCGTATCACTCGCCCAATGCGTTCGGATCAAATCAGCCGTCAGCTGATAGGCTTGCTGATGATCAACGGGAACTAGCTGCGCTTGGGCATCGACAAAACGCAAAAACTGACGGTTACATGGGTATCCAGGATCCGCCATCATAAAACGGGATCCGCCATTCGCTAACAAACCAAATACCATCAATAAAGCACCCGACGCTCCCGACGTAACAATCACCCGCTCTGGAGCAATGTTCAGTCCGTATCGCTGCTGATAAAAATCAGCAATAGCCACCCGCAACTCAGGAATACCTGCTGCTGGCGTATATTGTGTAAGCCCTTTATCAATCGCCCTATGGGCCGCTTCACGGATAGGCGCAGCCGTCGCGAAATCGGGCTCACCGGCTTCCATATGAACAACATCACAACCTTGCGCATCCAAAGCTTTCGCTCTTTTGAGCAGATCCATGACTTTAAAAGACTCGATTTCACTCGCCCGTTGCGACCACTGTGTCATATTAACCTCTATAATGTAGCGATAGCCGTTGATTATAAACCACCGCAGTAGCATGCCTAAGCTTGTATTTACTGAAAAATCGACTCATTACAGGTATTGCTGTTGAATTATGAGAGATATTCGACGATTTTTTCATTCATAGGACTAGCCTAACGTGAGGCGTTCTGGTAATTTCCTCAACCTTCCAAGCTCAGGAAGCTGGAATTACATAGTATTGGACTGCTGGTTTGTCCTTAGACCCCCAGCCATTTCGGAGAAGTGAGGCGCATTATGCCAAACCCTAACGATTCACAGTTCTCTCACTTTGTGCCTTACGAGGCAGCCAAGGATGAGGAGTATATGAACGAACCCCAGAAGGATCACTTCCGCGATATTCTTCTGGCTTGGAAAAAACAATTGATGGAAGAAGTGGATAGCACAATCCACCATCTTCAAGAGGAAGCATCCAACTTTGCTGACCCGAGTGATCGCGCCAGCCAAGAAGAAGAATTTAGCCTTGAGCTTCGTACTCGCGACCGTGAGCGTAAATTGATCAAAAAAATCAATGAGGCCATGGAACGTATCGACGACGACGAATACGGCTACTGCGATGCCTGCGGTATTGAAATTGGTGTTCGCCGTCTAGAAGCGCGCCCAACGGCTACTATGTGTATTGACTGCAAAACACTGGCCGAAATCAAAGAGAAGCAGATCGGTTCTTGATCGGTCTTCATCGACAGGTGAGTCAGACTCGCCTGTCGAACTCTCCATAACCAAACCTATATCCAATGTATATTGGTCGCTTTGCTCCATCGCCCACCGGCCCACTTCATTTTGGATCATTAATTGCCGCTTTAGCTAGCTACGCCGACGCTCGTTCATCAGGTGGACAATGGTTAGTGCGTATAGAAAATACAGACCCACCTCGCGAAGTCCCTGAATCAACACATCAAATTTTACAAACACTAGAAGCGTACGGTTTTGAGTGGGATGGCAACGTCGTATGGCAACATCTACAGCATGACAAATACCAAGCCGTGCTCGATAAAATGGTTCTTGAAAGGCTCGCTTATCCATGTGATTGCTCACGCAAACAAATCATGCAACGCCATCACTCAAACCGCTATGACAATCACTGTCGTCACCGAGACGTTGTTTCAACCCCCTCTGCTATGCGATTTAAAGCACAAGACTCTTACAACGCTCATGCACAAGAGCAGTGGAGCGATCGTATTCAAGGACTAGTCACCAGCCCATGCAGTGACGATTTTATTTTAAAGCGTAAAGATGGGTTATGGGCCTATCAACTTGCTGTTGTCGTCGATGACATAGAATCACAAATCACCCATGTGGTCAGGGGATCTGATTTGCTACATGAAACCCCCAAACAGATGCAACTACAAATAGCCCTTAATGCACCCACCCCAAGCTATGCGCATATCCCAATCGCAACGTCAAAAACTGGCCAAAAATTGAGCAAGCAAAACTTAGCTAGAGCTATACAACCTCATGAAAGTAGCAAGTTATTGACTGAGGCGCTGGTTTTTCTCAACCAGATAGTAGATCCTGATTGGTCTGCAGCTTCGCCACATGAAATTTTACAGCAAGCAATCAAAAACTGGGACATGACTCGCATCCCCCAACAGCTCGCTTTAGTGCGAGAGAAAGGATAAGCACTATGTACTCGCATCGCGTTATTCTTTTACTACTGGCTATGTGCTGGCTATTTTTACCAGCGGTATTTAGCTGGTGGCTGCAATTGGAACACAGCTTTGGACTTACCTTTTTAGCGTGGGCAATTGGCATCGCGATCTGCCTACATAGTGACCTTAAGCGAACTCCATCATGAATTTTTCGGTGACTGAACTTTTTGTAATATTCACGGCGTATTTATTTTTCCTCTTTGCGATCGCCTACGCTACTGAGCGCAACATCATCCCTCGCCGCATTTCAGAGCACCCTCTAATACATGCCGTGTCTTTAGGCACTTATGCCAGCGTTTGGACCTTTTATGGCTCCTTTGGAATGATAGAACAATCAGGCATGCTTTTTCTGGCATCTTATCTTGGTGCGACTGCCGCTTTTTTCCTAGCGCCTATACTCTTTACGCCTATTTTCACCATTACTAACCGTTATAAACTCAGCTCGCTAGCTGATTTATTTGCTTTTAGATTTCGCAGCGCATTGGTTGGCACTATTACTACCTTGTTATTATTTTGTGCGATTTTGCCCCTACTCTCGATACAAATCCAAGCAGTTTCAAGCTCATTAAACGTGCTCAACCGCAATGTACCTAGCCCACAGATCGCGGCGGCCTTTTGCACCCTGATCGCCTTGTTCGCTATTCTTTTTGGCACTAGGCATCCCTCCCTGCGTGCGCGCAACCGAGGCTTAGTCGTGGCCATGGCAACCAGTTCAGTTATTAAATTACTGGTTCTCTTAGGAGTCGCTCTTTATGTCTTATTTGCTGTTTTTAATGGTCCCACTGATCTACATACTTGGATAACAGAACGACCTATTATTATAGATAGACTACTCAAGAGCAGTGATGGAGAAAGCTGGCGAACCCTACTGCTAACCTTTTTCGCAGCAGCAATTGTGATGCCTCATATGTTCCACATGGCATTTACTGAAAATCGCACTACCGAAACCCTTCGAAAAGCCTCTTGGGGAATGCCTCTTTACCTATTCGGTATGGCAGCCTGCATCCCCATTATTGTGTGGGGCGGTTACAAGATAGGCGTGACAGATCACTCTTCCTTCTTAATGCTCCACCTAGGCCGCGCGCTCGAATCAGACATCATCATTATTGCTGTGCTCATTGGTGGCTTAACCGCTGCTAGCGGCATTATTATAGTGACCGCTATCTCCATGGCCTCCATGCTACAAAACCACGTTATTTTGCCGCTCATCAAAACACCAGATAACATAAAATTTTATGACTTAATCCTGTGGATGCGCCGCATTCTCATCATACTTGTCGTGTCTTGTGGATACTTTTTTTATATTGCAGCGGGCAACTCCCAACAACTTCACATGCTGGGTTTAAGCTCCTCTATTGCTTTTTTACAGTTTTTACCTGGACTCTTAGCAACGCTATTTTGGCTAGGAGCAAACCGAATAGGATTAATTTGCGGGTTAATTGTTGGCATGTTCAGCTGGGCTGTTACAACCTTTTACCCATTACTTAGCGCAGGGCAAAAGCTTAACAGCTCTCTTGAAGCTGTCGACTGGCAATCCTCAGCGATTGTCTCATTATTACTAAATATTTTCGTTTTCGTAGCCGTCTCCCGTATCACACGCACATCACCCGAAGAGCGACGCGCAGCCGAAGCATGTTTAGCAAATGCCTTCGTAACACCAGAAGGCTTGGCACGACCAGCCTTCGAAACTAAAGATATAATTCGTTTACTCTCGCCAAAATTAGGCGAAGCAGCTGCACGCCGAGAGCTGCGCCACGCCATTCGCCGCCTCAACTTAACCGCCGACCAGCTCGCGCCACTTGATATGCTGCGCTTACGAAATACATTAGAGCAAAACTTATCGGCATTGATCGGTCCTATTGAGGCCGCCACATTATTAGAGCCACTGAGCAAGCAACCTTCAAGAACAGGTGATTTCCCTGCCCGCGACATTCATTTTTTAGAAAGCCACTTAGAAACTTACCAAGCCAAATTGAGCGGTTTAGCAGCCGAGTTGGACGAGTTGCGTCGCTACCACCGTACAACTTTAGAAAAGTTGCCTATTGGCGCCTGTACAGTCTCGCCGTCTCAGCAAATTTTATTTTGGAACAATGAAATTGCCACGCTAACCCAACTGACTCCAATGGACGTTAGCGATCTCGTATTATCAGAGCTTCCACAACCTTGGTGCGAAGTGTTACCCGCATTTATCTCCCAAGAAGAAAACCACTTAACAGAAGTTCATATCCGACTACGTGATCAGGATTACTATCTCACGCTACATAAAAGTCATTTATCTGATAATCCCGACAGCTCAATTGTTCTCCTAGTCGAGGACGAAACCAGCCATCATTTACTCGCCGAAAAGCTGACACATAGTGAACGGCTCGCTTCCATTGGGCGATTTGCCGCCGGCGTAGCTCATGAAATAGGCAATCCTATTACCGGTATCGCCTGTCTTGCACAAAACTTACCGCTAGAAACAGACCAGCCCGAAGTACTAGAGACGGGAGACCAGATTGTAGAGCAAACACGGCGCATCAACCGTATCGTACAGTCGTTAATACGCTTTGCGCGAACAGGCCAAAGCATCGGAGATATCCAACTCGAACGCTTAAGGCTAGCCGACTGCGTAGAAGAAGCCATTCACTTGGTGTCACTAGACAGTCACGCCAAACAACAAAATTTTTTCAGGGATATTCCTAACAATTTAGACCTTGAAGCGGATCCTCAACTCATCACTCAAGTATTGGTCAATCTTTTAAATAACGCTTGCGATGCCTCTCCAATACAAGGAGCTATTTGGGTTCATGCCGAACAGCAAGACCAACAAATCATATTAAGTATCACGGACGAAGGCACTGGCATTGATGATTCCATTAAAGCCAAACTATTTGAGCCTTTTTTCACCACAAAAGACCCTGGCAAAGGAACGGGGCTAGGTCTACCTTTGGTGTACAACATCATCACCGAGCATTATGGTAGTATTGAGATAATAAGCCCCGCCAACCAACAGCTTCGTAACGGCACGCAAGTGATTATTACCTTGCCAGGGCTACAGAGCGACTCCGCTGAGCCGCATGTGTGAGAAACGTAGGTAGAAAATTTATGAGTCGTATTTTGATCGTAGAAGACGAGTCGATCATCCGTGCGGCGTTGAAACGCTTGCTGGAAAAACACAGCTACGCCGTCGATGATGCGGCATCTGTTGATGACGCCGTCTCCACATTTAACCTCAACGATTACCAATTAATTATTAGTGACTTACGCTTACCAGGATCGCCGGGCACGGACTTAATAACCCTCGCCAAGAATACCCCGGTACTCATCATGACTAGCTATGCAAGCATGCGCTCCGCTGTCGATGCGATGAAAATGGGGGCTGTAGACTACATTGCTAAGCCATTTAATCATGATGAAATGTTGGCTACGATCCGTACAATTTTAGAAAGCGCTGAGACCAAGACACCAGCCTCTTTGGATGAACCAGAACCAGATAGTTCCGCCAAAGATACAGGGAACCTTGAGCAAGGTGATTTTGTTGGCAGTTGCGACGCCATGCGTTCACTCTTCACGCGTATTTCTAAAGTTGCACGCACCGATGCCACCGCCCTCATTTTAGGGGAATCAGGCACAGGTAAAGAGCTAGCAGCCAAAGCCATTCATGAACAGAGTGATCGGCGCTCAGCTCCTATGATCTCGGTCAACTGCGCCTCAATCCCCGAGACCCTCATCGAGTCAGAGCTGTTTGGTCACGAAAAAGGCTCATTTACTGGAGCCAACTCCGCCCGAAGCGGCTTAATTGAAGCGGCCGACGGTGGAACACTGTTTTTAGATGAAATAGGTGAACTTCCGCTGGAGGCGCAAGCTAGGCTGCTGCGCTTTTTACAAGAAAGCGAGATTCGGCGAGTAGGCTCTGTACAGTCGAAAAAGGTGAATGTGCGCTTAGTTGCAGCCACACACAGAAATTTAAAAGAACTCGCCAAACAAGGGCTTTTCCGCGAAGACTTATATTACCGTTTATATGTAATGGAATTACGTATGCCCCCTCTTCGGGAACGTGGGCAGGATATCTTAGAGTTAGCAGATCAATTTCTCATCAAGGCTTGTGAGAAAATGTCAGCGCCGCCGGCCATGCTATCGCCAAGCTGTCGAGAAATTATGCTAGGTTATCACTGGCCAGGTAATGTCCGAGAACTCGAAAACGCTATTGAACGCGCCGTTATCTTAGCTGATGATCATATTATCACCCCCGAGCTGCTCGGCTTAGACGTTGAGGTTCGACCTTCACTCGAAACCATTGAGCACACCTACGGTGAAAGAACCGCCAATAATCCACCTACTGACTTACCCGTTCAAAAGCAATCTAGGGCAGGCTTATCCCTCGATGACTACTTCCAGCGCTTTGTTCTAGAAAACCAAGAACGCATGAATGAAACGGATTTAGCCAAAAAACTAGGCGTTAGCCGCAAATGTTTATGGGAACGTAGACAGAAACTCGGCATACCTCGTAAGCCTAAAGTAGCACAAGGGTAACACTTTAGGCTTAAAAACCCATAGGTAACACTTAATCCTCTTTAGTGTTACCTATGTGTTACCTGAGGTAACACCTTAAAGTTACACTGCGTTACATTCCTGAACAATTATTCACAAAAAATAAAAACAATACTTTAAAAACAACAAGTTAACAAAACTGGCACATCGCCTGCAATATACTAGGTGTACAAACAACAACAATAAGCTTTAAACATTAACCGCAATAAAAATAAAAATTGGAAGATGTTGTAAAGTTATCTACCTCGAATAAAAATAAAAATGAGGTTTAAAAAAGGCTGGTCGCTAGAATTGTGTAATAACACCCCTCAAGCGCCAAATAAAAATAACAAGCTTAGGTAATACCGGCTTGCGATCAGCTTAAATATCTCTCTTTCATTCAGTTCTTCTTTCAGCTTAATGTGGTTGCCTATAGATGGTATGATTAGGAAAAACCTATGAGCTGCATATTAAATACACATGCCTACCCGACTTATTAAAAAAGTGACCGGTCTTTTCCGGAACAAATCTACATCTAATACTATCGCTACAAACGAAGCGCCTGCGCCGGTTGTTGTATCATCGCCTGAACCTGATAGCTTCCCGCGTGTCATCAAAGAAGAGCAACACCAAATTGCCCGTAAGTATTTGGATGACAATGCTGCAAAAGTCGTTTATCGACTGCTCGACGGCGGCCACGAGGCTTATTTAGTCGGCGGTTGCATTCGCGATTTGTTACTTAAAAAACGCCCTAAAGATTTTGATGTGGCCACCAGCGCTCATCCCGAAGAGGCGCATCAACTTTTTAAACGCTCTCGCTTAATTGGTCGTCGTTTTAAACTGCTGCATGTTCGCTTTGGCCGAGACCTAATCGAGGTCGCCACTTTCCGCGCCAATCACGATAGCAACGACAACGAAAATGAAACCTTAGGTAAGCAATCTGACTCTGGGCTTATCTTGCGTGATAATGTATACGGAACCATTGAAGATGACGCGGTTCGTCGTGACTTCACGATTAATGCACTCTATTACAGCGTAGCCGACAAGAGCATTTACGACTTTGCTAACGGTTATGACGATATTGAAAAACGTACTATTCGAATGATAGGCGAACCCGATAGCCGTTATCGAGAAGACCCTGTACGCATGCTGCGAGCCATTCGTTTTAGCGCAAAACTCAACTTCACCATTGAGCCAGCAACCGAGGCACCTATCAAGCCGCTCGCCAATCTCTTGCAGGACATTGCGCCAGCGCGTCTGTTTGATGAAACGCTGAAACTGCTGCAGTCAGGCCATGGCGAAGCCTCTTTCGCTCTGCTAAAAGAGTACAATTTGTTAGAGCAGCTACTCCCACTCACACAGCAAGCTATTAATGACCCAACAACCGGCAAGCAAGCTGAAACGTTAATCATTAATGCACTTAAGAATACAGATCGTCGCTTAAGCCAACGCAAAAGCGTTACTCCGGCCTTCTTATTCGCTGTACTTTTATGGCAACCGCTTCAGAATCGCATGCAAGCATTACTCAAAGAGACACGCATGCCCGCTTACACAGCAATGCAAACGGCTGCCAACGAAATCATTTCTGAGCAAGTAAAGCGTATCGCCATTCCAAAACGCTTTTCTGTACCTATGCGTGAGATTTGGGAATTACAATTAAAGTTACCTAAACGTCACGGTCACCGTGCTCAACAAACGTTAGAACAACCGCGCTTCCGTGCCGCTTATGACCTATTACTATTACGAGAACAAAGCGGCGAACAAACCGATAACTTAGGCCAATGGTGGACACGTTACCAATCAGCATCCGAAGATGAAAAGTCCAACATGGTTGCCCAAATAAAACCAACGCGCCAACCACGCCATTCATCCCCCAAAAATGCCAAAAGCACCTCGGGAGAGAATAAACCTAAACCTCGCCGTCGTAGCCGTGCTAAAAATGACCCTCGCAACCAACAAGCCTAGTCATCTTTGTTACATAGGGCTAGGCAGCAACCTCGATAACCCCAAGCAACAGGTTATCGAGGCGCTAAATGCTCTGGACAAGATCCCTAATACGGCATTACTCAAACATTCGTCACTTTATCGGTCAGACCCCGTAGGCCCACCTGGCCAGCCTGACTATATCAACGCAGTAGCAGCACTCAGTACCCACTTAGAACCGGAACGGCTGCTGGATGAATTACAAGCCATTGAGCAAGACCATCAGCGTATTCGCAAAATACACTGGGGGCCTCGGACGCTCGATTTAGATATTATTCTGTTTGGCTCTCAAATCATTACGACCGATCGATTAACGATACCTCACCCTTATGCACATGAGCGCAGTTTTGTCCTTTGGCCACTGGCCGAAATAGCGCCTGAGGACCTTCAATTCCCTAATGGGAACACACTGACTCATCTTTTAGTCTCGAACCCGCTGGGCACACTCGAAAAGATATCGGTATAATCCGCCCCTAAACCAATAAGACACTATGGGTTACCTATGAACAATGTCACATTACATACGTTATCCGCTTGCAAACAGGCAGGCGAAAAGTTCGCTGTACTGACGGCGTATGATGCATGCTTTGCGCACGCCGTTAGCGAAGCTGGGATTGAAGTGATCTTGGTAGGTGATTCCTTGGGCATGGTCCTACAAGGACAAGATAGCACGCTACCTGTCACGGTTGACGACATGGTTTACCACACTCGAAGTGTGGCCCGCGGCAATCAAGGCGCTTTAATTATGTCTGATATGCCTTTTATGAGTTATGCCACCACAGAGCTTGCCATGGCAAACGCTGCCCGATTAATGCAAGCTGGTGCTCATATGGTTAAATTGGAAGGCGACCGCTGGTTAGCCGACGCGATTGCCTTACTATCCGAACGCGGTATTCCAACCTGTGCCCACATGGGGCTAACACCTCAAACTGTCAATAAAATGGGCGGTTATAAAGTCCAAGGACGCGACAGTGAAAGCGCTAAACAGATGATTGAAGATGCCGTCCTATTAGAAAAGACAGGCGCTAGCTGTTTGTTACTGGAGTGCGTTCCGGCATTGTTAGCCGAAGAAATCACTCGCGCGGTGGAAATCCCTGTTATCGGAATCGGAGCAGGGGCCGCTACTGACGGGCAAGTACTGGTTGTACATGACATGCTAGGCTTAACACCCAAACGTACTCCCAAGTTTGTTAAAAACTTTATGGTAGACACCGGTGACGTCCAATCAGCCTTGCGTGCCTACGCGATTGCCGTAAAAGACGGGAGTTTCCCGGCCGAAGAGCACACATTTAAGTAAGCGATAATGAAAACTTTCCACACTGTTCAAGAATTACGTGAGGCGCTCGCTAGTGAGCGCCAACACGGCCACCGTATAGCGCTCGTTCCAACCATGGGAAACTTGCACGAAGGCCACATCTCTTTAGTTGAGGCCGCAAAACAGCACGCTGACATTATTGTGGCGACGGTTTTTGTTAACCCTCTTCAGTTTGGGCCTAACGAAGACCTTGACACTTACCCGCGCACCTTAGATGCCGACAAAACACAATTATCAGCGGCTGGGTGTCACTATCTGCTAGCCCCCTCAGTAGAAGAAGTCTACCCCGACGGCCAAGCCACACAAACACAAGTATCCGTTCCGGGCGTAACCGAACTTTACTGCGGAGCTAGCCGTCCGGGCCATTTTGATGGTGTCACGACTGTCGTTTGCAAACTTTTTGGCATGGTACAACCAGATGTAGCCCTGTTTGGTGAAAAAGATTTTCAGCAACTTTTTGTCATTCGCAAGATGACACGCGACCTATGCATGCCAATCGATATTGTCGGCGTACCGATCAAGCGTAACGCTAAAGGTCTCGCTCTCAGCTCACGCAACGGTTACCTCTCAAAATCACAACTTGAGACGGCGACTATTTTAAACCAAACTCTTAAAGCACTTAAAGATCAGCTAATAGCCGACATTGAGCCTCGAGACCAGCTGCTTAAAAAAGCACAAGAAGCGCTCGAAGCCGCCGGTTTTACACGAGATTATTTGGTACTTGCTCGTCAGTCGGATTTACAACCAGCACAACCAGATGATACCGATTTAGTGATATTAGCAGCCGCCTTCGTGGGCCAAACTCGACTAATAGACAACATTGCTTTTCGTCTATAACCCCTTCCCTAAGCCCTTTGTCCCTGATACGTTTGAAACAAGCACAAAGAACATTTTATTGATCTTTGTGCTTGCATTCGTGTTATTGCTCGCACACTATGGATTTCTACCGCAGTGCAACATTTTTTATGTTACATAGCGGTAAATATGCCAAGGATAACCATAAAACTAGGCAATAAGGATGGGACTAAAAAGATGCGACACACAGGCTTTTTGCCACGTTTAATGCATCCATTAATAGCCCAGTCCACAATTGGGATTAATCAGGAAAAGAGGCACTATCATGCGTGATGTAGTCATCGTTGCAGCTGGCCGTACAGCGGTTGGTACTTTTAATGGAACACTAGCAGGCGTCAAAGCATCTGACTTAGGTGCAACTGTTATTAAAGGTCTTATTGAGCAAACAAAGATAGACCCCTCACAGATCGATGAAGTTATTATGGGCCAAGTACTGACTGCCGGATGTGGGCAAAACCCCGCCCGCCAGGCTTTGATTAATGCAGGCCTACCACAAGAAGTTCCCGCGTTTACACTCAACAAAGTATGTGGATCAGGCCTCAAAGCGATACAACTTGCCACTCAAGCTATCCGCTGCGGTGACGCTGATATGATTATCGCTGGCGGCCAAGAAAACATGAGTGCCTCTCCACACGTACTGCCTAATTCTCGTAACGGAGCTCGCATGGGTGATTGGAAAATGGTTGATACCATGATCACCGATGGTCTGTGGGATGCATTCAATGACTACCACATGGGTATTACCACAGAGAATATCGTGGCTAAGTATGGTTTTACCCGCGAAGAGCAAGACGCTTTTGCATCAGCATCACAAAACAAAGCAGAAGCGGCTGTAAAAGCTGGCCGCTTTAAAGACGAAATCATCCCTGTGGTCATTCCTCAGCGCAAAGGTGATCCGATTGTCTTTGATACGGATGAGCAACCTCGCTTTGGTTGCACACCAGAAGCACTTGCTAAGCTGCGTCCTGCTTTCAAAAAGGACGGAACCGTAACTGCGGGCAACAGCTCCACAATCAATGATGGCGCTGCCGCTGTTATTGTATGCTCTGCAGAAAAAGCTGCCGAACTTGGCTTGCCTGTATTAGCGCGCATTAAAGCCTATGCTTCTTCTGGTGTTGATCCAGCAATTATGGGCACTGGACCTATCTGTGCGACTCAAAAAGCATTGGAGAAAGCAGAATGGTCAGTAGACTCCTTAGACCTTGTTGAAGCTAACGAAGCCTTTGCGGCACAAGCTATGTCAGTCAACAAAGACGTTGGCTGGAACACAGACATTGTTAACGTCAACGGCGGCGCTATTGCACTGGGTCACCCTATTGGCGCATCCGGTTGCCGTATCTTTGTTTCATTAATTCACGAGATGAATAAACGCGATGCCAAGAAAGGCCTAGCCACTTTATGTATTGGTGGCGGTATGGGTACTGCACTGGCTGTCGAGCGTGATTAATCACTGACCCAAAAATCGACATAAAAAAACCGCCGTGTCATCGGCGGTTTTTTTTGGTCAACCATTAAGCTTCTGAAATAGCACCCTTACCAATGCCTTCGTAAGCCCTTACTCGCACTTCATCCAGCGGCCGGATCTGCTTCGTCCGCTCTGCTAAATGTTGAGCTATTTGCTCAACCGTAGTTTCCGTATCGATGTCATAACAACGATCACTGGGTAGTGACAAATAAAACTCACCTTGCGGCGCGTCATAGGCATATACATTCACACCCTCAGGTCCTTCTTGGCGATGTGCCTTTGTGCCGATGTAAATATCCTTCCAACGCGTGGCTAAATCAGCCTCTAGCTTATCGTCTCGTACGTCATTAACAAAAATTTCAACCCGTGAACGGTGACCATGAGCGATACGTTGGCAATTCCCGTTATGTTGTTGCAAACCATGGCTGTAATGATAAAACGCCCCGTCAATACTCTCAGGGACAAAAGACAACCTCATCCCTCGAACTTCTTGCGGGAAAAGGGCCATTAGCTTTTCAATACACCACGCCGCTAGCGATTCAGGAGTGACCTCATCGATCTCAACCAACGCTATCGCTCGACTGGGGGAACGACAAACCAGCTCACCACCGTCTGGATATTGCCATTTCACTTCGGTCTCACCAGCATCCGCGCTAACGCAAAGGCGCTCCATCTCAGTAGGCACAACAAGCGCATGATCAATGGTAGTGTCCATCCATTCACGCACGAGCTTTTTAACCACACCGAAATCACACACCATTCCCTGATCATTTAACGAGCCGTCCAGCTCTAATTGCACCAACCACGATTCGCCCATCAAGCCACGAGTCGGGTGCAAGTAAGAAAAATCTACATTTGTCAGGTTATTTACAAACAGCTTCACAATATACGCCTCAATTCTAAGCCGCCCATTCTATCGCATGGAGCAAGTCACTTGCATGAAAAATACAAAGATCAGCTATAAAAAAGTCGTATATTAACGAACAACACATCAATCATTTATGTATAACGAACGGACGCGGTATACTTTAACTTTTTGGACAAAGCCCTATGCGTCTCGACAAGTACCTATCACAAGCCACAGGCCTCTCGCGTAAAGAGGTGAAACGATTAATGCACAAGAACACGGTTACTGTGAATGGTGAGCTCGTACGAGACCCCTCACTGCATATCAGCCTAGATGACAATGTTGTTTTTAATGACGGCGAAGTGGCCGCACCAACACCCCGCTATTTAATGATGAATAAGCCTGAAGGCGTAGTGTGCGCTAACGATGACCCTCTTCACCCTACCGTAATTAGCCTGCTATACGATGAGCCACGCCCTGACAGCTTACATACAGTGGGCCGCCTCGATATAGATACCACCGGGCTGATCCTAATAACGGATGATGGCCAATGGTCGCACCGAGTCACAGCACCCAAACATAAAATGCCCAAGCGGTACCATGTGACAACCGTTGACCCTATTCCAGAGTCAGCCATTGACGATTTTGCCCAAGGCGTTCAGCTGCATAACGAACCACAGCCAACTAAACCAGCCTCGTTAGTCATCATTAACGAACATGAAGCCTTTTTAACCCTCACTGAAGGTAAATATCATCAAGTAAAACGCATGTTTGCTGCCATTGGTAACAAAGTTGAAGCCTTACATCGTGATGCCATAGCCGATGTGTTACTGGACGATACTCTTGCTCCCGGTGAATATCGAGAACTGACCCAACAAGAACAGGAGCTGTTAGGCGTATGATGCGCGACAAAGCATTTGATCTACTTTATCAGAGCTTTAATCCAGCACTGCCAAACACCTTATGGTTTGTCGATGAAAACCTAATACCCGAACATGCCCCAGCAGCGATGGGCAACACACGAGTAATCGCTAACCGTTACCATATACACAGACAATTGCTCAATGCGGGCTGGCATGCGGAGTTTTCTGACTTTGACTGCCAAGGCTTAGCACCAGGTAGCTATGATCAAATCTATTTGCGCATCCCCAAAGAAAAGGCGCTTGCTCACTACTTAATCAACACAGCTTCTCGCCTATTAGCCCCCACGGGAAGCCTCATTTTAAGCGGCTTAAAGCAAGAAGGAATCAAAGGATTTTTTGATCGCGCGGATACAGCCGGCGCTCAAACTGAACGCTGGAAGCTTGATAAAGAAACATGGGCAGCGGCTATCACTTTTACCCAACCGATCACGTTAGATGACAAAGACTACACTGCCCTGCGCCCCGCCGTCGCTGATACCTCTTTCTCGTTTATCAGTAAACCGGGAGTATATGGCTGGAATAAAATAGACCAAGGCAGTCAGCTGCTCATCGAGCACCTTTGCGATATCATCGGTCAATCTCAGCCCCAAAGTGCGTTAGATATCGGATGTGGTTATGGCTACCTTTCCTTACATACGGGGAAGATGCTATCCATCCCCGTGACCGCAACAGACACCAACGCCGCGGCTATTGAGTGCTGTACTGCCAACGCAACGCAATCCAATGTAAACATCTCTGCGGTAGCTGATGACTGTGCACGCCATATAGATAGTGTATTTGATTTAGTGGTTTGCAATCCGCCGTTTCATAGCGGGTTTGGCGTAGAAAGCCAGCTAACAGACCGCTTTCTAGCCAGTGCTGCGCAACATTTAACCCCAGACGGCCAAGCAATCTTTGTTACCAACCTACACATCGGCATTGAAAAGAAAGCGGCAGATTACTTTTCAATCGTTGACACTCCAGTGCAAACCAACCACTTCAAGCTTATCCACTTACGGCTCCCCAAAAAGAGCAAAGCTACCGTAAGTGACTAACGAACAAGCAAAAACGCCTAGCAAGGCTAGGCGTTTATAAGCTAAACACGTAACAGTATATTACAGTAAATCGCGGATATGCTCTTCACGGTCTTTCGAAGCCGGGTGGCTTGAGAATACACTATGGCTACCGCCACTGGCGGCTTCCATCGCTTGGAACTGTTTCATAACACCGATACCTGCACTAGCATCCCAACCGTGGCGCTTCATAAACTTAACGGCATAGGTATCAGATGCACTTTCTTGTGATTGTGAAAACTGAGCAGACACCAATTTATGGGTAAAGTCTCCCAACTGCGAATCCGACAACATACCGACAGTACCGCCAGCTGCTGAAGCGCCTTTACGTGCCGCTGAAGCCGCATAAGCTAACTGGTACTCTTTACGCGTGTGACCTAATTTTACATGACCTACTTCGTGACCAATAACAAATCGTACTTCATCATCCGTCAACTTATCCATCAAACCCGAATACACTCGAACCGTACCGTTAGGCATAGCAAACGCGTTCATTTCATCTGTTAGATACACTTTGAAGTTCAATTCAAGTCCGTCTTCGTTATTCAGACCCTGAGTAATTCGCGCTAAACGTTTAGCGTATTTATTGCTAGCCGGTGCCACGTTGTTATTAGCATCCAGCTGCTTAGCCGATTGATCAGCTAGCGCAATCACTTCTTGATCGCTAATGGTGGCCGCTTTGTACAAATCCGTCGCGGCTGTCATATCAATGTTTTCCACACAGCCTGTGAGTAAGACAGATGCTGTGACAGCGGCCAATAATGTTTTTTTCATATTCACTTCCAATTTGTGTTTACCTTAAGAAAGGCCGGAATGTAGCAAAAGGTCACGATATTTGCATCTAATTAGACACGAAAATTCCATTCAGGCTTATAAATCATCAAACATATTGCGCAAGCTATTTAAGGTAGCTCTACCTCTTGCCTTATTTAATTCTGGATTTTTTTCCCCATTACCTTCGATTTCCAAATCTTCTTGAGGTAATTCATCTAAAAAACGACTAGGAGTACAGTCGATAAGCTCACCAAACTGTTTGCGCTGGCGAGCTAGCGTCATGGTCAGTGTCTTTTTAGCGCGCGTAATACCCACGTAGGCTAACCGGCGCTCCTCTTCAATATCGCCATTTTCGATGCTATTGCGATGGGGCAATAGCTCCTCCTCCATACCCATCAAATACACATGAGGAAACTCAAGTCCTTTAGACGCATGAAGTGTCATCAACTGAACGCGATTCGAGTCATCTTCCTCTTCTTGGCGGTCCAACATGTCAATCAGGATAAGGCGCGCGATGGCTTCTTCCACACCGGCATCAGGATCATCTTCTTGCAGACGTTCGAGTGTATTGCGTAATGAATCAACCAAGAACCAAACATTCTGCATGCGTTTTTCGCCCATCGCATCACTAGAACTGTTCTGATAAATCCATCCTTCATAATCGATATCCTGAATCAATTCTTTAATCGCCTGGATAGGATCACCTTCATAGCAAAGGCGATACTTTTCATGCAACCAATGTGTAAAGCGTCTCAGTTTTTCAACAGCGGCCGCTGGTAAGCGCTGCTCAAGTCCTATTTCAGAGCAGGCATCAAACAAGCTGACACGACGCTCAGTCGCGTATTCACCTAACTTTTGTAAAGTGGATGGTCCTATTTCACGGCGCGGTAAGTTAATGATGCGTAAAAAGGCATTATCATCATCGCGGTTAACAAGCACTTTTAAGTAACTCATCAGATCCTTGATTTCAGCACGCGCAAAAAACGACGTACCGCCTGATAACTTATAAGGCACCTGAAACGCCTGTAACTTAACTTCAAGCAAACGTGATTGAAAGTTGCCTCGATATAAAATAGCAAAGTCGTTAAAGGGGATGTGATTACGTAAGTGCAAGTCGAGTATTTCTGTGGCAATACGTTCACATTCTGCATCTTCATTTCGGGTATGCACCACTCGTAGCGGATCACCAAACCCCATGTCACTCCATAAAGTCTTTTCAAAGGCGTGAGGGTTATTCGCAATTAAAGTATTAGCGGCTTTAAGAATGCGGCTCGTTGAGCGGTAGTTTTGCTCAAGTTTGACGACTTTTAAGCTAGGGAAGTCAACCTGCAGCTGCGCTAGGTTTTCAGGCCGAGCACCTCGCCACGCGTATATGGATTGATCATCATCACCTACTACGGTTAACGCGCCTCTGTGGCCTACTAACTGGCGAACTAGCTTGTATTGGCTGAGGTTAGTGTCTTGATACTCATCCACTAATAAGTACCTTATACGCTGCTGCCAGCGCTCTAACACATCAGGGTGCTCTTCAAACAAACGAACCGGAGTCCAAATCAAATCATCAAAATCGACCGCGTTGTACGCTTGTAAATGCGTCATGTAAGCATCATAGGCACGTGCAGCTAATACTTCTTCCGGGGTCTTAGCAAAACTCTCTGCTTTAGCAGGCGTCACCATCTCGTTTTTCCAATTTGAGATCATTGTACGAATCATATCTACTTGCTCCGCATCTTCATCATGATGCATTAGCAGGTCTCTAATCAGCGCCTTGGTATCTTGATCATCAAAAATAGAAAAACCCGGCTTCAATCCCAATTTTTTGTGTTCACGGCGAATAATATTCATACCCAAATTATGGAAAGTCGACACCGTTAACCCTTTGGTCTTGCCGGGCAATAATTGCGTA
The DNA here is from genome assembly GCF_001922575.1 of Neptunomonas phycophila. Lineage (NCBI taxonomy): Bacteria > Pseudomonadati > Pseudomonadota > Gammaproteobacteria > Oceanospirillales > Oceanospirillaceae > Neptunomonas > Neptunomonas phycophila. Next base: position 2,680,396 of record NZ_MRCI01000001.1, read on the forward strand.
ACACGCTCCTTCATTTCACGAGAGGCCTTGTTCGTGAAAGTTACAGCCGCTATATATCGCGCCTCAATGCCGCACTTATTAACCAAGTAGGCAATTTTGCGTGTTATAACACTGGTCTTGCCTGAGCCCGCGCCTGCCAGCACCAATAGTGGACCACTAATATAATCAACGGCTTCTCGCTGACGGGGATTTAACTTACTCATTTGATTTGCTCGTGCTGTTTCGCGTCGGTGACAGGTAATGGAAAACCACTAAGAAAAAGCTATATAAAACACTTGTTTGATGGCTTACTGCTTCATGTTACAGTTGATTCTCTGTACAGCATTATATACAAACAAAGGACGAATGCGTTCTGTTCCGTCATTATAATTGGCTGAGGCTCTACCCAGAAAGCGGCAATGCGATATTCACATACTCTCCCTATCAAAGTTCTGGTTTATTGCCCTGATTCCTCGGCTACAGCGCACTTAACCAGTTTATTGCAGTCGCCCACTATTCACACCCAAATCGTTCAGTCTCTCACGGCGGTTAGGCGCTCACTTATCCAAGACTCAGTCAACTTGTTACTGATCTATGATACACCCGACAATGCCCTAGCTGACGGCGCTTTTTTTTATCAAGAGATTATCGATTCGGCAAAGCCTGTGGTTCTTGTGCAACCATCTATATCTCATCACGATGGTCAACGGTTATTAGAAGCCTCTTTTGCTGATTACATATCCCTCAACGGCCTTACGCAAGAAGCACTTATGCGTAGCTTTCGCTTGCTCACTCAAGCACATATAAAAGAAGCAGAAATACATTACTTAAAAGAGACCGATTGGCTGACACGTGTTCAAAACCGCACTAGCTTTTACAATACGCTAACTAAACTCATTAACAATCAGCAGGTAAAGGGAGGCGCGACCGCCTTAGTAACTGTTGATATCGATAATTTCCATGGCTTCAATCAGCGTATGGGAAACGCGGCTGGTGACAGCATCATTCGTAGCCTCTGCCATCGCTTATTGATCTGCGCACTCAATAACCCCGTTTATCGGATTGGCGGCGATGAGTTCGCTATTATTTTGGATGTTAACGATAAAACGCAAACAACCGCCGAAATTCAAAAGCTTATCAGCTCGCTAATCGATACCCTTCGCCCAGCGTTCCAACTTCATGGTGAAGAGCATATTTTAGGGGTTAGTATTGGCGTTTCTGTCGCGCCCAAACACGGGAAAAACCCCGACACCTTACTGAACCACGCCAACCAAGCGAGAGCCCGAGCTAAACACAAACACGGTTGTAGCTACTCAATATACGAGCCTAAAAAAGATCCTAAGCCCGTGTTCGACGGCCTTATCGAATCGGACTTGTGGGCCGCATTAAAATACGAGCAGTTTGCTCTTTATTATCAACCAAGAGTTGATCTTCAAACCGGTGCAGTGGTTGGCGCTGAAGCACTCATGCGCTGGCACCATCCCAGCCATGGGCTTATTATGCCTACAGATTTCATCCCTCTCTCCGAAAAAACAGGCCAAATAGTACCGATGGGGTTTTGGGCAATCCAACAAGCAGGGCGGGACTTAAAAACGCTGGAGAAAGCAGGGTGCTACCTAGATAAATTAGGGATCAACTTATCGTTTCGCCAATTTCAAAATGATTACCTAGCACGCACCATCCAGCGCATTATTGCTCGCGATAATATTGATACCCAAGTTCTTGAATTTGAACTAACCGAATCATCTCTGTTTAGTAATGATGAACATGTTCGTCACAGCATCGAAGAGCTGTGCAAAACAGGGATTGAGTTCTCGCTAGATGACTTTGGAACAGGCTATTCCTCTTTTGCTTTACTGCAAAAACTACCGGTTAGTACACTTAAAATCGATCGCTCCTTTATTGCCAACTTGCCGCATAATAACGATGATGTAGAAATAGTCCGCGCGATAATTTCCTTAGCGCACAACTTAAGCATGACGGTTATTGCCGAAGGCGTTGAAACCAAAGAACAGCTCGATTGTTTAAAGGCTCATCAATGCGATCAGGTTCAAGGTTTCTACTACAGCCAACCGGTAACACTGCCTCACCTAATCTCTATGATTAACGGCCGTTCGATAGCCCTTCTCTAAAGCCAAGCGCCTCCATAATGGCTGGCCGTCCCACTGCAACATCGCCTTTTAAATCCGCAATAGTTCGCGCCACTTTCAATACACGATGGCATGCACGCGCCGACAAACCGAACCGACCGGCAGCTCCAGCTAATGTATCCCGTGAGCTGTCGGATAAATCGCAAATGGCATCCAGCTGCTTAGCTTCCAATACATTATTACGACACCCCTGGCGCTCGTACTGACGAGCCAACGCTTGCGAAACCCTTTCAGCCACCTGTGCACTGGACTCTGATGGCTGTCCATCCAAACGCAACAAGGTGTCAGCCGGCAACGCAGCGACATTCACAAACAAGTCGATACGGTCTAGCAACGGTCCAGATAGTTTGTCTTGATAACGTCTGACTTGATCCGGTGTGCATCGACATCGTCCGGATGGATCACCGGCATAGCCGCAGGGGCAGGGATTCATTGCGCCAATTAACTGAAAACGTGCGGGGAACTCTGTTTGACGGGAGGCTCTAGAGATTAAAATTTGGCCTGTTTCTAAAGGCTCACGCATAACTTCTAGCACCTTGCGTGAAAACTCGGGCATTTCATCCAAGAAAAGAACCCCTTGATGCGCAAGCGATATTTCCCCCGGGCGTGGATGGCTACCGCCCCCAACGAGCGCCGCTGGTGATGCCGTATGGTGTGGCGCTCTAAAGGGACGCACCCCTTGGCAAATATTATCCACAGGCAGCCCAGCAACCGAATAAATGGCGGCAGCTTCTAAGCGCTCATCTTCATTTAATGTAGGCAACAAGCTTGGTAAGCGCGCCGCCAGCATACTTTTACCACTTCCCGGCACACCGCTCATTAATAGATTATGTCCACCCGCCGCCGCTATTTCTAAAGCTCGCTTTGCCTGCACTTGCCCTTTCACATCACTCAGGTCGTGTCGTTGAATTGAATGTAAAGGCATTTCAACTTGAGGTTCCACGGCCTCTAGCTTTTTTTGTCCAGAGAAAGCGGCACAGACATCCAAAAGATGATCGGCTACACGAACTTTTAACTCGCGAACCAAGCGGGCTTCTTGTCGATTTTCATTAGGGATCAGTAAAGCACGTCCTGCTTTTTTACACGCAACGGCCGCTGGTAATACGCCGGTCACAGCACGTAAATCACCCGATAACGCCAGCTCACCGAGTAATTCAACCTTGTGCAGATTGTCTGTCGGTATCTGTCCCGAAGCAGCCAAGATACCAACTGCAATAGCAAGGTCGAACCGCCCCCCATCTTTAGGTAAATCGGCAGGCGCCAAATTTATAGTAATTCGTCGTTGGGGGAACTCATATCCAGCATTGAGAATAGCGCTACGCACACGCTCTCGGCTCTCACGAACGGCCGCTTCTGGCAAACCAACCAAGTTAAGCGCTGGCAACCCAGGCGACATATGAGTTTCAACGGTGACCGCTGGGGCAACAACGCCCAACTGAGCACGGGTATGAACAATAGCTAGGGACATACATCCTTCCTTGGACGTAACAACAATAGAATCAAGACGATAGCAGAAAACAACCGCCGGGTTCAAATACTCGCCTTTATGCTCATCCTATCCAATGGCAAGAAATGCAGCCTACGCTGTCACATATTCTCAAGGATAAGTTGTTCTTGGAGCATTTCGCTACTTAATAGGCGCCCGAAATAATCACCCTGCATATAGCTAACCCCTTGGTGAGTGAGCTGCATGCGCAACCCCGCTGACTGAACCCCCTCTGCCCCTAACGGAATGTCCAAATCCGCGGCTATATCCGCTATTTTTTCAAGCTGACGCCGGCGAGCCAAATTGGAGACCATGTCTTCAACAAGCTCTGCATCTAGCTTTAATAAGGATGGCTCCAGCTCTTTCAGTTGTTGAATGGGAGGTAAGTAATCACTCAAGCGGTTTAGTGCTATGCGATAACCCAGTGCCTCAATATCGAACAAAACGCCTTCATGGTCGCGGGTTTCTATCGCATCAAACTCGATTATCACATGAGTACGTAACGATTTTGGGAGATGGATACGTTGCGCCATAAACTCAATAAAGCCTGGCAACTCAACAATTTCAGCTCCCAGCGTGATAACCACCCCCTGAAACTTCGTGTGTTGAGCCAAACGGGCTAATGGTAGCTCTAACTGTCCAAACAGCCATGTTAAGTACGTTTGCCACCCACCTTCACCTTCAAAGAAAGGGGCCAATAACGATTCATTACTACCCAAGCAAGGTACACCTTTAAACAAAGGAGTTAACTGGGCTACTTCTATACGGTGGCTACTAACGCCATAAACGGGGCGAAAGCCTATCGCCATTTGCTCATAATCAGGTTTTATCAACCGAGCAAAATCATCGACGGTCAGTGCTTTGCGCTGGCGAGTCGGATCGTACAAGCGCACACCTGCACCCTGACTTCGCTGAGCGGTTTTCAGCGCTTGACTCACGGCGCCCATCAGCTCTCCAGCATCATTTGCTTGCAATGGAGCGAGGGCAATACCGACAGCCGTAGACAGGTGTATTTCGCGACGATCAACACGAACCGCATACGCCAGCAGCTCGTTTAAGCGATTTGCCACCCGTAAGGCCTCCTCAGCACAACCGACATGACGCAACTGAATCAATAATCGGTCATTACGAATTCGGTATAATGTGTCATAACGACGCAGCCCAACTTGGATACGCTCGGCCACATCACTCATGACTTGCTCGGCCGCCTGTTCGCCTAACGTTTCTTGCAGCCAGTTAAAGCGCTCCACCGATAGTTTGACCAATGCGATATGCTCATTATCCAACCGAGCCTGAGAGATCACATAATCTAACGATGTCTTCAAACGAGGCACTTGCTCGGTATCGTTTAAATCACCTAGCGAATAATGCCCAGTTTGGTATATCGGTTCGGCAACCATCAGCCAATGATCACCCTGAGGCGTACATATCAAGCGACAGCTTAACGAAACCGCAGGGGTTACTGGTAGGATGATAGGCTCACTTAACTCACCGAGTCCTTCCTCTGCCCCCCGCTCCATCATAGAGAGGATCTCAGCCGCTTGATCTGGATGAATATCGGCTACCGCTTTCCCTTCTATTTCATCACGGGTGCGCGACAACATGTGGGCAAAAGCATCATTAACTCGTGCGTACAACCCCGGGCTTTGCAGCCATGCAAGTAATTTTGCCATTTCAGCCTCTGCGCTATTCTTTCGTCTACCGTATTTCTGTTACCTAGCAGCGCCTGGGATTATTTCTCCGTACTTGTGTCGCTGCCGCTCTCTAGCTGGGCTTGTATTTCAGCTACCACCTTTTCTAAAGCATCAACTTTTTCGCGTGTACGCGCAAGCACCGCTGATTGCGCATCAAACTCTTCACGCGTTACTAAGTCCATTTTTGATAAGGCTGACTGTAATAGTGCACGCATCTGCTGCTGCCCCGGCAATTCTGCACCATTATTGAACGTGTTTAGCATTTGGCTAAACTGGGATGAGAGGTTATCTATTAGCTTTTCATTCATAAGAACTCCTAATTTATCTTGTATTTATAAAATACTTTGAGCAAATCCATGATAGCTCAATTACGGCTGCCTGAACCCAACATTTTCAGCTCACTGCAAACAAGCATCATATTGGTGCGCGCACAAAAATCGAGCACTGCTTTGCATCGTTTTTCACCTAAGCAACTCTCAGGAAACCGAACAAAACCACTTAAGCTATTGATTTTTAACAACAAAAAATTATAGGTATAGCTTTTGCTTTGTAAGACTCAACCGTTTCGAGTCACCAGACCAGAAACGGGCTGGTGATACGAGAAAACAGTTTATAAAAGGGAGACGACCCATGAAACTCATTTCGGCAATTATCAAGCCATTCAAGTTGGATGATGTGCGCGAAGCACTGTCTGAAATCGGTGTGCAGGGTATTACAGTGACAGAAGTTAAAGGCTTCGGTCGCCAGAAAGGTCACACAGAACTGTACCGCGGTGCAGAATACGTTGTGGATTTTCTACCAAAAGTACGTGTTGACGCAGCCGTAGCTGATGATATCGCTGATCAAGTGGTTGACGCTATCAGCCAAGCTGCTCAAACCGGAAAAATTGGCGATGGCAAAATTTTCGTTATGCCGCTTGAACAAGTCGTACGAATTCGTACCGGCGAAACTGGCGATGACGCACTGTAAATAACGACAAATATTAGATCGAGCCTATCGGAGGGCAATCGAGATGGAAGAGCTTTTAAACTCAACGGCGGGGGACTTAACCCAGCTGAAGTATGCAGTAGATACTTTCTACTTCTTGATTTGTGGCGCGTTGGTCATGTGGATGGCGGCGGGCTTCGCTATGCTAGAAGCAGGCCTTGTTCGTGCTAAAAACACAACTGAAATCCTGACCAAAAACGTAGCCCTATACGCTATTGCTTGTACTATGTACTTGCTGTGCGGTTACTACATTATGTACAGCTCAGACGCGGGTGGCATTATGCCAAACTTTGGCGGTCTGATCGGTGACGAAAACACGGCTGAAGCCGTTTTAAGTAGCGGTGGCGACACTTATTACTCAGCTCGCTCTGACTTCTTCTTCCAGGTAGTGTTTGTTGCAACGGCTATGTCGATTGTATCGGGTGCTGTTGCGGAGCGCATGAAATTATGGGCTTTCCTTGCATTCGCAGTCGTCATGACAGGTGTTATCTACCCTGTTGAAGGCTACTGGACATGGGGTGGCGGTTTCTTAAGCGAAGCTGGTTTCTCTGACTTTGCAGGCTCAGGTATCGTACACATGGCGGGTGCTGCTGCTGCTTTGGCTGGTGTATTAGTACTCGGCGCTCGTAAAGGCAAGTACGGTAAAGACGGATCTATCAACGCTATCCCTGGCGCGAACCTTCCGCTAGCAACACTGGGTACATTCATCTTATGGATGGGTTGGTTCGGTTTCAACGGTGGTTCTGAACTTAAGCTATCGGACGTCGGTGAAGCTAACGCCGTTGCTCAAGTCTTCGTGAACACGAATGCGGCAGCTGCCGGTGGTGTAATCGCAGCCTTGATCACAGCTCGCTTGTTATTCAAGAAAGCCGACTTAACAATGGCTTTAAACGGTGCGCTAGCGGGTCTAGTAGCTATCACAGCTGATCCTTTATCACCTACCGCACTGGGTTCTACTGTGATTGGTGCAATCGGTGGTGTCCTTGTAGTCTTCTCAATCTTAGCGCTTGATAAGCTACGTGTTGATGACCCAGTAGGTGCGATCTCTGTACACGGTGTCGTTGGTATCTGGGGTCTGTTAGCCGTTTGCTTAAACAACGCTGACGCTACTATTGGTGCTCAATTACTCGGTATTGTCTCTATCTTTGCTTGGGTATTTATTGCATCACTGGTTGTTTGGTTGGTACTGAAAGCCATCATGGGTGTTCGTATCACCGAAGAAGAAGAGTACGAAGGTGCTGATATTGCAGAATGCGGTATGGAAGCATACCCAGAGTTCACTAAAGGTAAGTAATACCTAGACTCTGTAACTAAAAGAGGCGCCTTAGCGCCTCTTTTTGCGTATATAGCGAATTGATTCACTTCACTGGTATTATGGGTATACTGGTCTACTATATTTTTGACGTTGTTAGCTGTCGATCCTTTCTATCGACGCTATTAAGGAGACAATTATGAAACTGGTCAGCGCAGTTATTAAGCCGTTTAAGCTAGACGATGTACGTGAGGCATTGTCTGAAATAGGTATTCAAGGGGTGACCGTTACGGAAGTTAAAGGTTTCGGACGCCAAAAAGGCCACACTGAACTGTACCGTGGTGCTGAATATGTGGTCGATTTTCTACCAAAGGTAAAGATTGAAGTCGCTATCGATGATGATATGACCGACCAGGTTATTGAGGCCATCACTAAAACAGCTAATACCGGAAAAATTGGCGATGGCAAAATCTTCGTTATGCCTTTAGAGCAAGTTATTCGAATTCGTACAGGCGAAACAGGCCCAGACGCACTATAGCCGCTTGCGGTTTTAGTTAGCTATTTGGCTAAAATAATAAAAAAGCACCAATGCTGTACACCCACTATTCTTTAGAGCGGATAGATTGGTGCTTTTTGTTCCGCTAATCACAGCACTTGCGTAAAGACTAACCGCTAGCGTGAAGGCACTTCTATCGTCACGGACAAACCTTTCCCTTCAACATTTTCGGCTAGTATATATCCTCCTAGGCGTTCAGCAGCTCGCTTAGCTATGCTCAACCCTAAACCGTAACCTTTGGTACGCTGGCTTTGTCGATAGAACGGCTCAAACAGGGATGATAAGGTATCCTCAGGTACTCCGGTCCCATAGTCTGTAATAACGACACGAATACGATGCGCCTTAGGAATGCTCACTTCTATATCAACACGACAGTCCGGTTCAGTATGCTTTAATATATTTCCGACAACATTGCCTAGCGCACGCGAAAAAAGCTCCCCGTTACCCAGCCCCACCCAATGGCTTTTTGAATCACCTTTATTGGCGATCAACAGCTTAACTGGCCGATCAGGTTGCGAAAAACTAACATCATCGATTTCGGAGCGTATTTGCTCCACGACATCAAATGTCCCTTGGCGCGCATCAATGTGGTCCAATCGAGCTAACGATAGCATTTCATCAATTAAGCGACTTAAGCGTTCGCATTCCATATTCATGCGATTAACAATTTTATCGTCAGTACCTAATTTTTGCTCAGCCAGCCCCGATGCCGCTTGCAAACGAGCTAAAGGAGCACGTAGCTCATGTGAGACATCTTCAAATAAGCGCTGCTGGCCCTGCAGCATGCGTTCTACATAGCCTGCCATCACATCAAACTCTCGGGCTAACTCACCTATTTCATCACCGCGCCCCAGCAAAGCGGGCTCAATTTGCATTAAATGATCACCATTATGAAATTGCTTAACATGACGGCGCAAACGGTTTACCGGCCTCACAACCACAAAAGACAGCAACAGACTGGCAACTAAAGAGCCGATAAGAATAAATACGCTCTGAAATGAGAACAGCAACCCCAGCAAACGATTAACCGAATTACTCACTTTACCGCTAGGCACAATGACTCGGTATTTACCGGTATCTGCCGTTATGCTGAATTTAAGTGAGTTGGCAAATACCTGTTTATTTTCGCGGCCATAAACCAGATTGCCTTTATCGTTATAGATTAACAAAGGTAAAGGGGCGCGATGTCGTTTGCCGTTTTCCGGACGATCGCGGTCATCAAAAAAGTTCGGTGGCGGTGGTGGCACACCAAAATCAACAGCAGGCTTATCTTCCACAGCATCTGGGTTATAAACAGCACCAGCTTCTAAGCGCTCTATAATGATTTGAGCCATCTCTGTTGCTCTATACTCGTTCATGCGTCGGGCACTATTACGTTCAGCCACTTCACCGATCACGATGACGGTCACGATAATAACGCTCAAGCTCGTTAACCAAACCGCAAGAAAGATTTTCCAAAATAGCCGATTAAGACGCATTAAACATCGTCCCTCACTAATAAATAACCTTCACCTCGGACTGTTTTTATAAACTCCTTATCCCCCAAAAAAGCGCCCACTTTTTGACGAACACGGCTTACGTGAACATCAATAGCCCGGTCATAAGGAGTTAGGGGGCGATGCAAAACAATTTCCGTTAATTTCGACTTACTCAGGATTTCCCCAGGATGCTGCATAAACTGGTGTAGCACATTAAATTCGGCACTGGTTAATTCGATCACCTCGTCGCCACACATTACTTGCCGGCGGGATGGGTCGAGCGTGATCTGAGCGTAACTGAGCACGGCATCAGTCGCTGGTTGCTCCGTTAGACGACTGCGTCTTAGCACCGAACGAATCCGCGCCAATAATTCACGAGGATTACAGGGTTTTGACAAATAATCATCAGCCCCCATTTCCAAGCCGAGAATTCGATCAATATCGCCGCCACGCCCTGTTAGCATAATGACGGGAACCTGCACGGATGGTCTCAGTTGCTGTAGCAACTCCAATCCTGAAATCCCTGGCATCATGATATCAAACACCGCCAAATCAAATTGAGCACCCTCTTTAAATAAGCTCAATGCCTCTTCACCACTATTTGCAATAGAGATGGTTAAGCCTTCAGCGGTTAAGTAATCACCCAACAGCTCTGTTAATTCGATGTCATCATCAACCAGTATTATATGTGCGTCACTCATGCTTATTCCTTTCTTCGTGGCAACGTTAGATGTGCCACTCACTTAATATAAGACATTGTAGCGCGTAAAAAATCACTCCAACTACGCCCTCTTCAACCCTTTACCTAACTTTACAAGCATGAAACCCAACTTAGCATTGCCTTGGTACACAATAGCTCCATCATTTGAACAAGGAGATACACCATGAAAAAGACACTCATTACTTTACTCGCTATTCCAACATTAATGATGGGCACACTGGCACTTGCCGACGGCAAACATAAAGGCGATGACTGCCAAGGCCCTCGCGGTGATAAACACGGAAAATTCGATAAGAAAGGCGACCGTGGAGAGCCTGGTGAGCGCATGATTGAACGCATGTCTAAACGTCTCGACTTAAGTAAAGAGCAGCAAGATTCACTAGCGGATTTGTTCAAAGACCGTGCAGAACAGCGTCAAGCAATGATGGACAAAACACGCACGTTACATGAAACCTTGCGCGATTTAGACTCAACCAGCGATACCTATAATCAAGACCTTCAATCAGCTAAAGAGCTAGCAGCCAGCCTAGCCGTCGAGAAAATTGATGAACGTGCCAGCATGAAAGCTGACATTGCGAAGATTCTAACCCCTGAGCAGTTAGACAAATTTGAAGATGCTATGAAGCACAAAGGCGATCGTGGCGAACGCGGTAAAGGGCCGCGTCCAGAACAACCAATGAGCTAATCAGTCTCCATGTGCAAAGGCCTGTGTTCCTTTATAAGGTACCAGGCCTTTTTTTTGTTAAAAACAAACCTTTAAGCTACACAAAAGACGCCACAAACAGACAATTTAAAGCCTTTTCCCTTTTAGTCATCTTATTGTCATAAGAATTAGCAAGAATCTCCGGTCTGAATTATCATAGCTCGAGGATTTTAAAAGGGATGCCGCTCTAAGATGTCACTCAAACGGATAAGTTTGCTGCTTTTTTTGCTGATTGCTTGCGCATGCGCTATCGCACTCTCGCAGCTGACATGGAAAATTATAGGCCTTTCATTGCCAAACTCTGTGTCGTCAACGCTTTCCGTAAACAGGACAACGTCCGACACGACAAGTACCCATAAAATCCTCAATGAGGCCATCAATAGTATTAGGCAACAGCACCTGTTTGGCCAAGCTATTGCTGCCCAAATAGCGCCCCAAGCCCTGCCTCCTCAAGACAACATCAAACAAACGCGACTTAACATACAATTGCTAGGCTTAGTTCACGGAACCAACAGCGTTGCTGTCATTAATTACGAAGGAAAACAAGGCGCTTACCTTGTCGATGAAATCATTGGCAAAAAAGGTGGTCGTGAAGTTTCCTTAGCCGCAATCGATACAGATCATGTCATTATTTACAATAATGGCGAGCCCGAAAAGCTCCTGCTACCTAAAGAGAAAGCAGTGAGCCAAGGCGTAGAAAGCCGAACGTCTTCTGTAGCAAGCGATACTACGCTCGACAAAACTATCGACTTAACCTCTACGCGTTTTCGTCGCCTAGTCGGCAACGACCCGAAAACCACCTTAATGACTAACCCCTTGTCATTGAGCAAATTTATGATGCTAAGCCCCGTCAATGCTGGGGGGAGCTTAAAAGGTTATCGAATTTCAGCCGGCCCTGATAAAAGATTACTGGCTACATCGGGGATTAATGCCGGCGATATTGTTACGCATATCGATAATACTCCCGTGTCATCACTGGACATCACCTCCCTTTACCAGCTGCTTCAAAGCGCTAGCTCTGTATCCCTTACACTCGACAGAGATGGCCAGGCAATCAATATGGATATCAAGTTGTAATGAAAATGTTTACCCCACGCGCGCTCACTCCGCTATTGCTTACTCTCGCCCTTTTGAGCTCAAGCCTAACCACCTTAGCGGAAGAGTACACGCTAGATATGCGTGGCGTTGATATTCGAGAGTTTATTAGCACCATCTCCAAAATGACGGGCAAAACAATCATTACCGATGACAAAGTTCGTGGCAAAGTGGATATTCAAAGCCCCTCAACACTGACAGAACAAGAGCTTTACGAAATTTTCCTCGTTCAGCTGGGTATTAATGGTTATTCCGTCGTGGATGCGGGTAGCAATATATTAAAAGTGATTCCCTCTCAGGGCGCTAAATTAGAAGGGTCGGACGTATCCCAGCTCATACCAGAACGCAGTAGCGAAGAAATTGTGACTCGCGTCGTAGAAGTCCGCAACGTCAACGCGAATCAGCTCGCTGCCACGTTACGTCCATTGATAGACAACCGCCTAGGGATTATCGCAGCGTATGACACCTCCAATGTCATTTTAATTACCGACCGCGCGTCTAACGTACGACGCATAGCGCAAATTATCGGGCAAGTTGACCAAGCCGATTCCCAGACTTTAGAGCTTATCCCTCTCAGTAACGCATCGGCTAGTGAAATGGAGCGCATTCTTACCAGTCTTATGAACGAGACTCAGAAAGATAAGTCCGGTCCAGCGCCGATGATTACTTCTGATAAACGAACAAACACCCTCATTGTAAAGGCTGACGCAACCACCCGAAGCCGTATTGGGCGCATAGCCAAAGAATTAGACAGCGAGGTACAAACCAACTCAAATACACGTGTCGTTTATTTAAAATATGCCAAAGCTAGCGACCTTGTCCCCGTACTTCAGGGAATTAGCGATACAATTATTAAAGAAGAAACAGGACAGCAAGCCGGCGCCGCCTCTACCTCTCAAAGCAGTCTCCACATCGATGCTCATGATCAGACCAATACGATCGTTATGTCTGGCAGCCCACATATTATTAAAACCATTGAAGATGTTATTACTAAACTCGATATTCGTCGTGCTCAAGTTCTAGTAGAAGCGATTATTGCCGAGGTTTCAGAAGATGCCTCTCGAGAGCTAGGTGTCCAATGGCTATTTTTTGATGCCGATGATGGCTCAACCACACCGCTAGGCGCCGTCAACTTATCCACAGACAACACCTCAGGCATTGTAGATATTGTGGCCGCGGCAACGTCTGACTCGGCTTCAACCTCCCTCGTTGGGAACGGCTTATCCGTGGGAATTGGTCAGTTCAACAGTAATGGCTTTAGTTTTGCCGCTTTTTTGAACGCGTTAGACGAAGATACTGACTCAAACGTATTATCAACACCTAGCCTAGTCACCATGGATAACGAAGAAGCGTATATTCAAGTGGGCCAAGAAGTACCTATCATCACCGGATCTACCGCTAGCTCTGACAATACCAACCCCTTCCAAACAATTGAGCGAAAGGACATTGGCGTTATGCTAAAAGTAACGCCGCAAATCAATGAAGGGGATGCGATTCGATTAACATTGGAGCAAGAAGTGTCATCACTTTCAGGCGCTGTTGCTTCCGATATCATTACCAACAAGCGCGTTATATCAACCACCGTGTTAGTCGATGATGGCGCGACACTCGTATTAGGTGGCCTGATTAATGAAGACGTACAGGACACAAGCTATAAAGTCCCTTTATTAGGCGACATACCATTCGTTGGCCGTGCATTTCGCTCAGATACCAGCACCCGAGAAAAACGCACCTTAATGGTCTTTATACGCCCAACAATCATACGCGATCGTTTTGCGGCTACCGAAATCAGCCGCGAAAAATATAATTACATTCATGCAAGGCAAGTGCTCAATAGCCAACGAGATAACTTATTCCCTGATGGACACACCCCATCACTGCCGGCTTGGGAGCAAAGTCAGACTAGTCCAATGCCGCAAGAAAATACCAGCAAACCAGTAGCAGCGGCCCCTCCAAAAGAGCCGGCTCAGCCAACACCCAAAGCGCCAGCAAGCACAACAAAGCAAACGACTAACAATAGAGGCGACATATTCCAACGGCTGGATGGAGATTTCTAATCCCATGGCCGTTCAACCTGCCTTTAGTTACAGCTTTGCACGCAAGCATATTATTTTAGCCCTCATTAACGATGAGGGAGTAGCCAATGTTAGCTACTCCACGGACACAAGCACCGAAGCATTGCTAGAGGTAGATCGGCTTTATGCAAATCAGATGCAGCTAAAACTCGTGCCTGTTGATGAGCTAAAAGATGCCATAAGCCTTGCCTATCAAGCCGCCGATAACTCGCTCGAAAATATCTCCGATATTAACGAAGTTATCGACTTAGACGCCCTTGCCTCAAGCATTCCAGAGTCTGAAGACCTGTTAGATGCTCAAGACGATGCCCCCGTCATACGCTTGATTAATGCCTTATTTGCCGAAGCACTGCGCCAGCAAGCTTCCGATATACACTTAGAAACTTTCGAAAATAGCATGTCTGTTCGGCTACGAGTTGACGGTGTTTTACAAGAAGTACTCAAACCCAACCGTGCGCTAGCGCCTTTGCTTATTTCTCGCATTAAAGTTATGGCGAAGCTCGACATTGCTGAAAGACGGGTGCCGCAAGATGGTAGGGTCTCGCTCAAAATGGCAGGCAAAGCATTGGATGTACGTATATCCACTATGCCCTCCATCCATGGTGAACGTGTTGTTATGCGCTTACTCGACAAGCAAGCCTCGCGCATGGATCTAACGCATTTAGGTATGCCGTCAGATACACTGGCCTCGTTAACAGAGCTTCTAGCACAACCCAACGGGATCATACTGGTAACTGGCCCCACAGGCTCAGGTAAGACCACAACCCTGTATGCTGGCTTGTCGATGATCAATGATCGCAGCCGCAACATTCTTACTGTAGAAGATCCGGTTGAGTATGCACTGGAAGGTATAGGCCAAACGCCCGTAAACACCAAAAGCGGTATGACCTTTGCCAAAGGCTTACGTGCTATTTTGCGCCAAGACCCTGATGTCGTCATGATCGGCGAAATACGTGACCCGGAAACGGCTCAGATCGCCGTACAAGCCAGCTTGACGGGGCACCTCGTCTTATCAACCCTACACACTAATGACTCACTGGGTGCAATCACCCGATTAATGGACATCGGTGTAGAACCTTATCTCATAGCCTCAGCGGTTAAGGGAGTTTTAGCACAGCGCTTAGTGCGTACTTTGTGCCAACACTGCCGAACGCAATACCGCCTCACGGATGAAGATGCTCGCGCATTAGGCGACAGTCAAATTAGTCAACGTCTGGTTTTTGAAAATGCTGGCTGCGACCAATGCAACCACACGGGATACGCAGGCCGTAAAGGCATTTATGAAATGCTCGTCATTGACCGTCCACTGTCACGCTTGATACATGACTGCGCAGGCGAACATAAAATGGCGGAATACGCTAACAAAACCTTGGTAACCATGCTGGATCAAGGTCGGGATTTGGTACTTGCTGGTGTAACTTCACCGGCGGAAGTACTTCGTATGGTCAAGGAGTCTGCCGACCATGCCATCCTTTGAATACCAAGCCGTTAACCCTCAAGGTAAAAAGCTGAAAGGGTTTCTAGACGCCGACTCTGAACGACATGCTCGCCAACAATTGCGCGACAAGCAGTTAATGCCGATTAATCTGCACGAAAACCATAAACGAGGCACCACAAGCAAACGTGGCGGCGGCCGAGTTTCTACTCGCGATTTATCACTTTTCACCCAACAATTTGCCGCGCTTATCCAGTCAGCAACCCCCTTAGAGGAAGCTATTCAGGTGAGTGCAAACCAAACCAATAACAAAGCACTTAAACGCACACTACAAGCGGTACGTAGCAAAATTTTAGAAGGGCATACGCTGGCGGACAGCTTGCGAGATCACCCACGCGTATTCCCACCGATTTATTGCGCCTTAATCTCAGCCGGTGAGCACTCTGGTGATCTCGCTAAAGTACTGATGCGACTAGCGGACTATACCGAGCGCACACAACAGTTGCGCAACACAGTATCGCAGGCCGCCATTTACCCCATCGTGCTCACCATTGTGGCCTTAGGTGTGATCACGCTGCTCATGGCCTATGTTGTCCCCAAAGTCGTCGAACAATTTGATGGCCGTGGACAAGAGCTTCCGTTGCTAACACGTATCATGATTGCCAGCTCAGACTTCATCATCCATCAAGGCTGGATGGTTCTTGTCGCCGTATTTGCAGGCATTTGGGTATGGCGACATTGTCTTAAAAAGCCTGCATTTCGATTGCGCGTGCATGCAGGCATGCTCAAATTACCTATTTTAGGCAACCTTATTACTAACTTAGAGACGGCTAGATTACTCAACACGCTCAGTATAATGGTGACCAGTGGCTCCCCGCTGCTCGACGCGTTACGGATAAGCCAAGAAACCTTAAACAACCGCGTCATACGTAACGCCGTAAGCGAGGCTACGGACCGAGTCCGCGAAGGCCAATTGCTCAGCAAAACGTTAAATGATAGCGGGGTGTTCCCGCCTATATCCGTCTACATGATTGCTAACGGCGAACACAGTGGAGAACTCGGCACAGCGCTTGAGCATGCCGCTCGTCAACAAGAGAACTTACTAACAGGCATGATCAATATCACCACAAAGCTGCTAGAGCCGTTACTGATTATTGTTTTTGGCGTACTGGTACTCGCCATTGTACTCGCCATTTTATTGCCTATTTTACAGCTCAATAACTTAACACAGTTCTAAATCTGCTAAGCGGCTTCGCTTTTAGGTTTAATGAGAAAGGAGTTAACAATGAACACAACACTTGGGCAACCACAACAGCCCGTCCACCCGCGTACAAAAGAACGCGGCTTTACGCTACTTGAAATCATGGTTGTGGTTGTCATTTTAGGCCTGCTTGTTGCTATTGTGGCACCCAATGTATTGGACAACCAAGACCGCGCCATGGCGGAAAAAGCCCGGGCCGACATCTCAGCACTAGAGCAAGCGTTAGACATGTACAAGCTGGATAATTTTGTTTATCCAACGACCGACCAAGGCATTGAAGCTCTGGCTTCACGCCCTACCATTAGCCCTGAGCCTAAGAACTATCGCCCAAACGGCTATATTAAACGCCTACCTAACGACCCGTGGGGTAATCCTTACCAATACGTCCAGCCCGGCGAACATGGTGCATTTGACCTGTATTCCTTCGGCGCTGATGGAGATAACGGTGGTGAAGGTCAAGCTGCCGATATCGGCAACTGGTAACCTGCAACGCTCGCGCGGTTTTACGCTGCTCGAGCTGCTGGTTATTGTCACGCTCGTCGGTTTGCTATCAGCGGCAGTTATGCTCACGCTGCGCCCCACCGAGCGCGCTTATACGGCTAACGATGCAATTGATGAAGTACGAGAACAATTGTTAACGATTAGCAGACAAGCCATAGCCAAACAAAATTGGTACGGGCTGAGTTTCGAAAATAATAGCTACCAACGGTGGCATTACCGCGACTCCGAATGGAATGTCATCACAACTGAGTCACCTTATGTACTACCACCGGAATTGGTGATATCCCTCAGTGTCAAAGGCGAAGACCAACGGCTTTCAGATGAGGCACAAGGCCCACAAATTTTAGCCGCGCCAGATGGACTATTAAGCCCTTTTACTCTGGAGATAAGTGACCAAGATACTACATCAACACTCACTGATCCCTACGCTAGAGCGGATGCCCATGATCAAGAATAAAGGCTTTACGCTCCTCGAAGTCATGGTCGCTCTTTTTATACTCGCCGTGGCCGCTGCTGCTCTATCACGTACGGCAGGCCAAGCTACCGATACAGCACAACAGCTTGAAGTTCGCCAACATGCTGGCTGGGTAGCTCACAACCAACTCAGCTTACTACTGCTAGGCACGCAAGAAGCACTGGATGGTGAAATCAACTTTGCCGGGCAGCGCTTTTATTGGAAAGCCACACGCGCAACCACAGAGCTTGCTAATTTCCAGCGTGTAACAGTAAAGGTGAGTCAACCGGCTCAACCCGACTATATACTCGCAACATTGACAGGTTTTCGACATGACGAGTAAGCCGCCAGTGCAACGGGTTAGTAGTAACCGTGACCGCCAGTTACAAACCGGTATGACACTCATCGAGCTTGTCATAGCTGTGGCTATAACGGCAATTATTGGATTAATTAGCGCGCAGTTACTGGGTGCCATGATACAAAATAGCCAACAGATTACAGATCACGCCAGTGAGTTAGAGCGTTTAGATCGAGGTTTACGCATCATTCAAAGCGACTTTGACCAACTGGTTGTCAGGGGAGAAAACAGCTTCCTGACCGCCGAAGACTCCAGCGTCCCCGGCTTGTTGATAGAGTTTACTAGGCTGCATGAACAGCCCTTGGCTTTACATACTACTGGGCCAGCTAATAGCCTTAACAGCGACCAGCTCGAACGCGTGCGTTATGTCCTAGAATCTAATAATTTAGTCCGATATTCATCCCCTGTCGGTATGCCTATTGATGAAGATCATTGGTATCAAAACACACTCTTTACACGTTTATCACAGGCTCGTTTGTACTTTCTTTATGATGACTGGGGTGAGCAACTTTCAGACGCAACCGAGAGTACAGGTTCTACACCATTGGGGGCTATTCGATTCGAAGCTGAAAGTGATCGCTGGCAACATCTCGAGCTAGTCAGCATGCTGCGTACCGGAGCCGACTCATGAAGAAGGCCCTTTACACCCATGCGTCCGCAAAGGCACAACGCGGAGTGGCGCTGATTTTAGTGCTCGGCCTCATGGCAATCATCACCATTTTAGCGACCACTATTACAGGCACCGTTCAATTTAGCGCAAATCAACATGTCACCTTAAAGGATATGCGACAAGCCTACTGGTTCGCTCGAGGAGGGGAAGTTTACGCCTTAAGCACCTTGGCTGATCTTAAAGAAAAGAGCCTCTTAGAAGCGACAGACACTCAAGTGACCTTCCCCGTTAGCGGCGATGGTCATACAGGTATGGTGAGCTATCAACTCACACCTTTGCATACCTGCCTTAATATCAACAGTTTAGATATTACTTTTGAAAACCCAGATGCGCGTAGCCTCTTAAATAAAAATGTATGGACTTACTTTCTCGAAAACAAAGCCCAAATATCCGGCGCAACCATTACCCAACTTTTACAACGCGCGGCGGACTGGATCGACCCAGATACTCAACCAAAAACGCCCTACGGTGCCGAATCACTTTTTTATAGCGGTCAAACACCTCCACAACAACCACCCAACAGCACAATGCTGGCTAGCGCAGAACTCGGCGCATTAGATGTGTTAAATGAAGACGAACAACAAGCCATTCTTCCCTTTTTATGTATTCGCCCTGACGATAATACACTGGCTATCAACCCCAACGATTTAACCGCTGACGATGCTTACCTGCTGAGCGTGTTAACACAAGGCCTGTTAGACGAGAATCAAGCTCTCAGCGTAATTGAGAGCCGCCCTGATGATGGCTATGCTGAGCTAGCCGCATTTTGGGCTGACCCGGCATTGAGTGAAGTCGACGATAGCGTTGAGGCCAGTTTCACGTTAGCGCGCCATTATTTTAAACTAGACACACAAGTTGTCTTAGGAACCGCACCTTTTCGGCTGATCTCACTATTGCGCATTGATGAGGATGACACCACCCATGTTATCAGCCGACGTTATGGAGTAACCCCTTGAGTAGCATTCTGTTTATACGCCCGCAGCAGTTCCCTCCCCGACAAGTAGATTGGGTGCTGTACAACACGGCCTCTAAAACTTCCGTCGAGCAAGGCTCCATTGAGGTCACTCAAACAGAAGAAAATACGTCCTTCTCAGCTCTTTCCTCTCTCGCCTCTCAGGCCATGACTATTCTTTTAGTACCGGGGCATCAGGTTCGATGGTTTAAGCAAGCGCTCCCTAGTAAGCAGCGAGCGCTGGTGAATAGCTTGCCATTTATGATCGAGGAACAAATCAGCACCCCAATAGAGCAGATACATGTTGCGCCAGGGGAGTACAAGGACGGAGCTATAACAGGCTTAGCAATCGAGCATTGCGTTTTGCAGTCTTGGATTGATTGGCTAACGGAACACGCCATAACTCCTTCAATTATCACAGCCGATTTTGAACTGCTCTCTAGCACGCAAGACGGTGAAACAGCTATCCCAGTAGGCGATCACGTATTGCTTCATACGGCCGATATTCATGCCAGTGTCAGCCCTGCAACCTATCAAGCATTAGCTGCTCGATTAGCATCAACCACGTTAGCGGAGCCTCTTTCCCCGCAGGCCTTTCTTACACACGGTGCGGCACACTTCTCGTTAAAGCAGTTGCCAATAAACTTACTGTGTAACCAATACCAATCGCAACATGCAGCGAAAAAATGGCTTTCTACCTTTAAGCTTCCTCTCATTGCCACCGCCGCGTTACTGCTCGTCAGCTTTATTGGCCTTATTGTCGATAACCTGCAGATGCAACGACAAATTGATCAGCTAGACACCGCCATGAAAGGGATTTATCAGACGAGCTTCCCTGATGCTCGCCGAATTACCAACCCTGTTAGTCAAATGCGAGGCGCCTTGAAACAGCTTTCCCAAGGCGGTGACGGAGCGCTCTTTATTGAATGGTTAGCCATGGCTGCACCACACCTCAAACAAGACGGTGTGAGCGTGCAAAACTTACGCTTTAGCCAATCTCCTGATCTCTTACGCTTGCAGTTACAAGCCAAGGATTACGCCACGATTGAGCAAATAAACAGCGCCATAACGCAAGCTGGGTTAACAGCCGATTTGGGTACACTAACCCGCAGTCAAGATGGCGTTAGCGGTCTACTAACCATTAGAGCGCAATAAGGATTATCGACATGTTAAAAGAACGCTTTGCCGCTCTGAATCGAAAGGACCAACAAACCTTATTAATAGCCGCTCCGATTGTTGCGCTGCTCATCATTTGGTTAGCTATTGTGAACCCGCAACTGGAACGCCAGCAGCAACTTACACAGCAGCTGGAACGCAAACAAGCCGACTTGGCATGGATGCAACAAGCAGCAATGAGCTTAAATAGTCAACAAAGCAATGCACCCAACGCATTGGCTGCAGGCTCCCTACGACAAGAAGCAACACAAGCGTTTACGCGACAAAAAATTAGCATTAACCGCATACAATCTAACCAGGAAAACGAGCTGAGCATGTGGGCGGATCAGGTGTCTTTTGATCAGTTATTAACCGTTCTAGGCTCTCTCACTACTCGCGGTATCACCCTAGATCAGATCCAGTTAAACCCCACAACAGCAGGACGCGTTAATGTGCGTTTAACGCTGACCACAGGTAGGTAGCTAGCCAGTATGAAACGTATCATTGTTTTACTCATGTTTATTTTTATTATTAGTTTTGGCATCAGCACACCAGCACATTTCTTATACTCGTTAGTTGATGATCAACTACAAGGGGCTGAGCTCACTAACATTGAGGGCTCAATATGGCAGGGTGAAGCCGATTTATCGGTTGGCAATATGGACACAGGTAAGGTCACATGGCGCTTTAGCCCTATGGCCTTATTAACAGGAGGCTTAGGCTGGAATTTCACATTGATTAACGAGTCGGTGACGGGATTTGCAGCAGCCAAAGTTTGGTCATTGTCTACACTCAATTCTCTGGCTATTAGCACTAACACGCAACACTTGGCGCAATGGAATCCTTTGTTAAATACCATCAGCAGTGACGTTTCAGCTCAATTAGAACAGGTGAGCGCCGACCAATGCCGACAAACCCAAGGGGCGATGACGCTAGAAAACACGTCGATGATGGGGCTTCCATTTGGCATAATTGACGTGCAAGTCACCTGTGAAGGCGAGAATTACAGCGCCTCCTTTCGTAACCAAGAGTCCCCTATACAGCTTACAGGCAGCGCTTTGTTGACACCCAAAGGAGGCTACCAATTTAATGCTCAATTACTCAGCCGGGATCCTGCTTTACGTCAACAACTGTCAGGTTTGCTAGGAGGCTCCCCTGAAGATCAGCGTTTTACGGTTCGTGAAAGGGGCAACCTATAAATGATCAAAGGCCAACAGCGGCCTTTGATCATGATAGGTTTATCAGACTTTAAAGCGGCCTAATGATTGGTCTTGTTGCTCAGTCATTGATTTCATCGATTCACTATGACGGGCTTGGACAGCAACACCTTCGGACACTTGTTGGCATATTTCTCGGATATTAAGCGTATTGCGATTAATTTCTTCCGATGTGCAACTTTGCTGTTCAGCGGCCGTTGCAATTTGCACCGTCATATTACCAATCTGTCCAATACTATCGCGGATCGCTTGTAGCGCCTCACCGGCATCATTAGCAATTTTTCGGGTTTCTGCCGCGCGCTGATGACTGCCTTTAATTGTCGTTTGAGCATTGCGTACGCCCGACTGCAACTGCTGAATCATGTTGCTGATTTGCTCAGTTGACTCTTGAGTTCGAGACGCTAATGCTCTCACCTCATCGGCAACTACAGCAAAGCCACGCCCCATATCTCCTGCCCGAGCGGCTTCTATCGCCGCATTCAGTGCTAGCAGATTGGTTTGCTCTGCAATACCGGTAATAACTGTCAGAATAGATTCAATATTGTCACTGTAACCGCTCAAGTCGCTAATCGTACCAACAATCTGATCCATATCAGCGGCCATGGCATCAATCGCTTGGGTTGTATTGCCAACAATAGAAACCCCTTTTTCGGTCGCTCTGTCAGCACATTCAGCGGCATCGGCGGCCTGCTGGGCACTGTTAGCCACTTCTTGGGCCGTAGAAGACATCTCATTCATTGCTGTAGCCAGTTGTTCCAGCTCAAACAACTGATTAGACAAACCTTTTTCGGACTCCGAAGCCGACGCCGCTATTTGTCCCGACTTTTCCCTTACAGCCGATGATGTGCGCTTAATTTGCTCTATTAACGTTTGCAAATATGCAATGAATTGATTGAACTCACCAGACACGGACGCAAACTCGTCTTTACTGGTTATGGCTAAGCGCTTGGTAAGATCACCCTCACCTTGGTTTATTTCCACCAAAGAGCCATTTAAGTAACCCAAAGGCTTAAGTAAACGGGTAACTACCCAGTAAATAATAAGTGAGCAAGCCAACGCACTAATAATGGTTGAAATAACGGCTAGCCATCCTAAATGGCGCGATTCGGCCATAACCAGCGACTTATTTAATACCACCCCAATAAACCATTCCTTACTGGACAAGCCGGTGAGCGGCTCAAAAAGGGTGTAGACATCAACACCATCAACCGTTGATTCTTGCATCGTCGACGTAAAGTTAGGCCGTTGCCCTTCAAACAATTGATCAACCGGTTTTGCGTTTAATTCAGTATTGGGATGGGAAATAATAGTCCCGTCTGCACTCATCAAGAACGCATAACCTTTCCCATGAAAGTTAAGTGTATTTACAGCATCCGATACAACTTTCAAACTTAAATCACCACCGAATGAACCACGCGAGCGACCATTATCGGTCAACTTAGTGACAGCCGAAATGATGATCTCTTTGGTAGATATATCGACGTATGGGTCAGTTAAAACAGTTTGTGAATGTGACTGAGCTAAGGCATACCAAGGGCGCTGACGCGCATCCTTATCCGAGGACCAGCTTTTATCGTTGGAAATCCACGTGCCATCTGATGCCTTACCAGCAAAAACCATCAGAAACTCTTCCGACAGTTTTGGCACCAAAAACAATGACTGTACTCGCTCTTCGCTGTACTCGACATCAATAATGTCCCGTAGGGAGTCTATCAATGCCATTTTTCCATTAAGCCAGTTTGTCACTTGTGCTGACAACGCTTTAGAAGCTTCTTGGGTGCTTATTTCAGCTTGCTGGTAGAGCGTGTTTCGAACACTAATAAACTGTACAATAGAAAATATAGAAAAGGCCACGATGACAATAACTGTCGACAGCAGCGCGACTCGATGCGATACCTTCATAAAGCAATTACCTCAAATGAATGTGCTGCGCTAAATGCGCTCGTTAGCATCAATCATCGGCATGAAGGCTCAATGCTTTAGTATTAAAAATACTATTCTAAGGTGGCTGCAGCCTCTCAACGCAAACCTAGCCTAGGGTTAGGTTCTCTGCAGATATGCTGTTAATTGTTGGGGCACCGGCCAAGGCCATAGTGACCTCTAACTCTTCACGAATAATACGTAACATATGTGCTACCCCCAATGCGCCCGCCACCGATAGGGCATACAGCTGAGGGCGGCCTAACATAACAGCGTTAGCACCCAAGGCCATCGCTTTAAATACATCCGTGCCACGTTCAATAGCGCCATCCAGTAATAACGGGTACTCTGAGCCCACCACCTCTCGAATACGGGGTAACATCTCAATAGCTGAAGGTACACAATCCAGGGTACGACCACCGTGGTTAGAAACAATCACACCCGCTATTCCCATCTGTTTAGCCCGCAAAGCATCGGCAGGACTTAAGATCCCCTTAAGAATAATTGGCATTTTGGTTTGAGTTAATAACCACGCGATATCATCCCAAGTTGGGACTTCAGACATCATGCCTTGAAAAACGATACTCTGTGACGGCTCTAAAACTCGACTTGGTAACGGTGGCCGATCACGCAAATTAACAGCTTCAACCCCTTCTGGTAACTCAAAGCCAGCACGCTGTGCTCGATTCCGAATCCCGTGTAGTGGCGCATCAACCGTAACCACTAATTTGGTAAAGCCCGCTGCTTGGGCACGCTCAACTAACTGTAAGGTAAACTCTCGGCTTTGCTGAACGTAAAGTTGAAACCACTTGGGGCCTGTCAATTCTTGTGCAATAGCCTCTAGCGGCTGCGATGCCAATGTGCTCACAGTCATCGCGGTTTCTAATACGCTGCATGCCTGCGCCGTAGCTATTTCACCGGCGGGATGCACGAGTTGGTGAAATGCAACAGGGGCTAGCATGATGGGATGACGAAATGTCTCTCCCATCAATGTAAAACTTGTGGAGCCTTGAGTACAGTCTGTTAGCACTTGGGGCATAATCAAAATGTTATCCAGAGCGTCCCGGTTACGACGCAAGGTCACCTCATCCGCCCCTCCTCCGACAATGTATTCGTAAATATCAGCGGCAATAAACGACTTAGCATGCTTCGCATAATCGCTCACGCTGACTAAATGAGAGGGGATTTCAGATAAAGCGGCCTGAGGTATATGCTTCATGAGAGACTCTTAAATTGTGGAATCAAATGGGGCCAAGCGAATATTAGGTATCTATCCACTGCTGTATAAGGTTTTGATAAATACCCGATAGGCGTATTACGTCAGCATGGTCATGACCATGTTGGCTGGTTAGTGATTGGACACTCGTATCCAAATCAAATAACACATCACGCTGCTCGTGATTACGAACCATACTTTGCAACCAGAAAAAAGAGCTCACTCGCTGCCCTTTGATGATCGGTTCGACACGATGTAAGCTAGTTGACGGATATAGGATCATGTCACCCGCCGATAATTTAACTTGATGTGAGCCAAATTTATCTTGAATGGTCAGTTCGCCCCCTTCATATTCGTCTGGATCACTTAAAAACAGAGTAGCTGATAGATCCGTACGAACACGTACAGCGGTCCCCGGCACTACCCGTATTGCATTATCCACATGCAAACCGTAGGTTTCACCGACACTGTAACGATTGAATAACGGCGGATAAATTTTCTGAGGTAAAGCGGCAGAAATAAAGGTGCTATGACGCGCTAACGCATCAAGTACCACATCCCCTAATTGCTGACATAAGGCTGAGTCTTGAGACAACTGCTGATTACGCTTAACAGAGGAAGCCTGTGCACCTGCAGTTTCGGCTCCATCAACCCATTCTGCATCGTCCAAATAACCGCGTATTTGACTGACCTGCTCACGGGTAAAGACTTGATGAATAGGAATGATCATAGCGCTCTTTTAAACCCAATCGGTTAATACATTGACTGATAAAATAACAAGAAAGGAGGGCACAAGCCCCCCTTTATTCGTTCTATTACGATTAGAACTTATATTTCAAAGATACTTTAGCAGAACGACCGTCACCGATGTAAACGATACTGCCGCCACGGTAAACCGCTGTGTAGTACTCTTCATCAGTTAAGTTTTGCACGTTAGCCGTTACCGATAAGCTACGAGAGAAATCGTACGTAGCAAACATGTCGTAAACTGTATAGCTTGGTAACTTGATCGAATCGCTGGCTGCGCCATCAGGCTGGCCACCCGACATTTCGCTTGAGTATGTCACAGTACCACCGAAGGCGAACTGTGGCGTTGCTTGATAACGAAGCTGAAGGTTTGCACTCTTATCAGCGAAGTTTGGCTTATCGTAACCAATGTAATTAGGATACGTAACACCACCACGGCCTGATAGAGCCTGTGTTCCATCATAATATGAATCTAGGATTTCAGAGCTCATGATCGCCATACCAAACTGACCGCTCAGTTTTGGCGTGATGTTACCCGACAACCCTAACTCAACACCACGCACACGGTTCTCACCTGTGTTACCCGAACCGGCTGTATCGTAATCAGCCCCTTCAAGAACGTTATCTTTTGTGGTTTGGAAAAGTGCAGCTGTTAATAGCAGACGCTCATCCATCAAGTTCCACTTGGTGCCCACTTCTAAATTAACGGATTCCTCAGGTTTAACATTCTTATAGGCATCTGAGTCGGCATTACACAAACCGCCATAGCCACAGTTTGTGCCGGCATCTGCTTCACCACCGTTGATATTTGACGACGTGCTCCAAGATGCATAAACGTTACCGTTTTCCCATGGTGAGAAAACAAGACCTAAATGACCGTTAAGCAAACCATCGTCATAGTTGTAATTTTCATCTGCTGAGTAAGAATGCAGTTTGTAGTCAAAGCGGTCATAACGCACTCCACCAAACACTTCTAACCAGTCATTAACGGTCACTGTATCCATAAGGTATACAGAGACAGTTGTTAAATCTAGATCAGAAGAGGCACTGTTTTTGGTTACAGTACCCGTCCAGAAGTCATTATCGATATTGTATGGATCATCAACAGCACCTGTTGCCGTGGTATCAACTGTGTAATTACCTGACCTTACGCTTTCTTTACCATACTCAACACCGGCAACAATCGTATTTCGCATGCCAGCGATATCTTTATCAATTACGAAGTTCGTTTGGTTGCCTACGTAATCATTATCCTGCCAACCAGTGAAGTTACGCAGACCAGTTGGACGGTTATCACTGACACCTGAATAGGTCGTTACTACATATTCATTTTTGGTATTACCCCAACGAGTTTTGTTTTCCAAACGAATATCGTCGGAAATATCGTAATTTACCGTTACAGTAAATACATCCGCTTCGCCACGCTGGAAGTCTGATCCGTTTTGTACAGCTGGATCGTACTTATTGACGCCACCCGTTGTACGGTTAATGGCATAACCCGTATCTGTTTTATCATCTGCCTTAAAGTGATAATAATCTGCAGATACTTTTAGATCTTCAGTTGCTTGATGTACAACAGAAGCCAAGATACCTTGGCGTTGCTCTCCGGCAGGCGCACGATCTGGTGTATCGGAATCAGTATATAACATGTTCAAACGAACCGCTGTATCGCTGCTCAATACTTGGTTCGTATCTAATGTCACTCGCTTATATTTATCGGTTCCCAAACCGGCTTCAACCGTTGTGAACGTATCATCCATATTAGCTTTTTTAGTCACAGTGTTGACAGAACCACCTGTTGAACCACGACCAGCAAAGGTAGAATTTGGACCTTTAGAAATTTCTATTTGCTCTAACGCAAATGTTTCACGCGTGATCAAACCTGGTTCGCGCAGACCATCAGTGAAGATATCGCTACGAGCTTCATAACCACGGATAATGTAGCGGTCACCAAACGAGTTACCGCCTTCACCTGTACCTAACGTGATACCCGGCTGTGCGCTTAGCAAGTCTTTAAGTTCTGTCTTACCTGACTCTGCAATCGCCTCTTTAGTCATTACCGTCATGGTATGAGGCGTATCAGCTATGTCACGAGTCTGGCGCGAGTCAGATAGCTTTTTTGCTTTATAAGGCGCATCAGGCTCAGCGTACGGGTTTCCGTCTGCTGCGATCCCTTGTTCTTCAACCATTAATTTGTCGAGAGTTACTTCTTCTGCATAAACACCCTGAGTGGCTAATGCAGCAGAAATAGCGAAAGCAAGCGTTCCAGCCTTTGAAACAGGAGATTTTTCAGCAAACTCCGAGCGTAACGAAAACGCTGTTTCCATTTTTTGATGAGACATGTTTTACCTTTCCTTCCATAAGTCATAATGCAAAGGGTTGTCATAAGTAGATAATTGAGACGCAATAACGTTTAGATACGTATTTACACCCTAAAAATCCAGCACGCTTAATCCCAACCCAAAACCTGAGAGCTGTTCAGGGACGACAGTTTATTTCTTGATTTTTTACTTCGAGTTATTAACGAAGATCTTTCAGGTAAAAGCCCACAGGAATGTTGTAAGACATCTGTGACGCCGTAATCTCATCCGGAAAAGGAGGAAACGGCTGTGCTTTTTTCAGCATTTTCAATACGGCATCATCCAGTCGTTTAGACCCCGAGCTACCTTTAATGCTGTGTTCAAGCACTTTACCTGATCGATCAACAACAAAATGCAAACGCACTTCACCTTCTTCCCCGCGACGACGCGAGGCAATAGGGTAACGTTTATATTTTGCGAGTTTGGCTTGCAGCAAAGCGTTATAACTTTGCAACGCGCCGGGGTTGCCTCCTGTGGTGCGAGACTGCCCTATCCCTGTCGAAGCTTTTCGCTGGGCTACCGTACTGTTAGTTTTCTGATCTGAAGGGGGGGAATCAGTCACTACAGCATCGTTAGTCGACGGTTTAGGTTCAGGCTTCACTTCACGTGGAGGCTGTTTCTTTACTACTTTTTTAGGCTTTTCTGGCTTAGGTTTTACCTTAACCACGGGTTTCTGTTTAGGCGGTTCAGGTTCGGGTTCCGGCTCCGGTTCTGGCTCAACTTCTGGTTCCGGTTCAGGTGCTGGCGGCGGTTCAACAGCGGTTACTTCTACTGTTTCTTGCGCCTCACCCAGATCACCTAACATACCTAGGTCTATCTCTATACCTAGCTCGCCCTTATCTTTAGCGCCTTCCGTTTTGGAATGCGCTAAACCGATAAACACCAACAGGTGTAAGGCAATAGCCACCACGAACATGATTATCCAATGATGCGTGCGTATCACGACGTTTCACCTCCACGCCGTGTTGCTAAAGACACTTTCATCAAACCCACACTTTTTACCAGCTTTAAGACATTTTGAAGACGGTTAACCAGCAGAGTGCTGTCTACTTTAACCAGCACCGCGAACTCATCCGGTGTCTTCGATTGAGCAAAAGCGGCTTCTAGACCCGCTTTTAAGCCTTCCTCGTCCACTGGCTGATTATCCAAATAAAGGTCACCTGATAAATCAACCAAGATGGTTGCTTTGTCCTCAGTGTGTGGTATCTCACTCACCGAGGAAGGCGGTTGTAGTTTTATAGCATCCGACTTCTGTATTTGTCCTGCTACCATGAAGAAAATAAGCATCAAAAAAACGACATTAATTAATGGAATCAAGTTGTCGTCACTATCATTTTTTTTATGCACAGCTTCGTTACAGAGCTTCATGGTAAAACTCCAGCCAATGACACATGTGTAGCGCCCAATTGCTTCAGCGTATCAAGCAACGTGATCATCGTTTGCGTCATAATTCCTTCTTCAACTTCTATGGCATATACCGCATCAGGGTCAGAAGCTATCTGTTCACGTAACCCCGCTTCGTTATTGAGCAGCAGTTCTACACCGTCAAAGTTTAGAGCGCCTTGATCATCTAAAATGCGTACAACACGGATTTCTTTAGGGTCAAGTTGCTCAGGCTGTGCATGCGTAGCTGTCGACAAGTTTACTTGCCGCCAGTGCATAAAGTTGGACGACAGCATAAAAAACAAAAGCAGAATGAACACGACATCGATCAACGGCGTTAAACTAATCGCCCGACGACGGCGTTGAGCAGATTGATCAAGCTGCACGCTTGATCTCCTCTGCTTTAGCTCGACTCAATGATACAGATTGATGACTAGTAAAAACTTGAGTGACCGAGTCATTCATCAACGCCGATACACGCTCTACTTTACGTTCTAGCCAAGTATGAATCGCAACAACGGGGATAGCCACAACTAAACCAACAGCCGTTGTGAGCAATGCCTGCCAAATACCACCCGATAACACGGACGGGTCCACCTGACTGCCTGCCGCTTCCATTTGCTGGAAAGCTACAATCATCCCCAAAACAGTACCTAACAAACCAAGCAATGGGCTTAATGTAGCAATGACTTCCAAAGGGCGTAAAAACGCACGCAGCTGATTCATTCGGTTAGTTGCTACACGCTCAAGCTCTTCTTTTAGCAAACTGTGATCGGCACTAGGGCGCGACAGTCCATGCATAGCCATTGATGTGACTTCCGAGACAGGGCGACGAGTTTTCAGCGCGGCTATCGCCTCTTGATTTTCGCCTTTACGCCATGCCAACAAACTCTTTCGTACGTCGCCTGTCGACTCTGGACGCAGTAAAGCAAACTGCCAAACTTTTACCAAAACAATACACAAAGCGATAACCGAAAAGCCCATCAGAATCCAAACAACAGGGCCACCAACCGTCAAAAAGTCTTGCAGTTGGGTCATAAAATCGACTGGCGTATTCGCAGCTACATCAGCGATAGTGCCGTCTACATTTACATCATTTGGAAGTCCATTTTCCGACGCGGTTGCACCGGCGGCTGGGGTCGTTTGAGGAACTGAGTCCGCATTGTCGGACGAAACGGTGTTAACAGCAGCGTTATTTGTCGAGTCTAAAGCGGCATTAACAACACTAGAGTCTGTTTGTGCTGTTTCTGCAGGGGCTACTGTACCTGTCGGAGCAGGTCCATTTGCTGTTGTTTCATTCGCCATAGCGGTGGCGTCAACCGTATTATCAGTGCTCACTAGCAGCTCCATTTATTTACATTTGCGGATACACAGATGTATCTACATCAATAACGACTTACTAATGATAATGATTCGCGTTTTTATGATCAATAGAT
The DNA here is from genome assembly GCF_001922575.1 of Neptunomonas phycophila. Taxonomy (NCBI): domain Bacteria; kingdom Pseudomonadati; phylum Pseudomonadota; class Gammaproteobacteria; order Oceanospirillales; family Oceanospirillaceae; genus Neptunomonas; species Neptunomonas phycophila. Next base: position 2,711,637 of record NZ_MRCI01000001.1, read on the forward strand.
TTGTATGATTGAGAAACTTTGTCTACGCTTAGTTGTCAGGCTACTTTCAAAGAAAGATCGAGGATTTAGAAGACTTTATCTGCATTTTGTGTAATTTTCGTTACTAAATTTTATTTTACGAAACTTAACAAATATTTACCCTGCGCTGACATTCCTGCCTATAAACCGCTGACAAGAGGCTAATTGACTAACAATTCCACCTCTTTATCACTAAGCGAGCGCCACTTCCCCTCAGGTAATTTCCCCAATTTACAACCGCTAATCTCAACCCGTTGCAGGTCAATGACATGATAACCCAGCGCCCTACTCATCTTACGTATCTGACGATTAAGGCCTTGCGTCAGGACAATCTCAAAGCGGTTAGCCCCTAACAATTGCACACGGCAGGGCAAGGTCACAGCTTGGCCAATATCAACACCCTGCTCCATCAAACGACAGAACTGCACATCTATATCAGGCTTGTTAAAATGAGGCCTCACACTTACGTGGTAAGTTTTGCGGTAGTGGAATTCAGGAGACAGTAACCGATGGCATAAACCGCCATCATCGGTCAGTAGCAATAAACCATGCGAATCTTTATCCAAACGGCCTACAGGAAACAATCGCTTAGGCAAATCGAGATGGTTAATTAGGCTCGCTGGATCTTGAGAACGATAATTACAATCTATCCCCACAGGCTTATTATAAATAACGTAGCTAAAGCGATCTGGCAGCGTAATCAATTGGCCGCCCAGCGTGATGTTTTCACTACCATTAATTACGGTATGGTTATCAGCAAGCACACCATTTACGCATACCTTTCCCTCCGATATCAAACGGCTAGCGGCCCGCTTAGAGCAAGCGCCAGCGAGACTTACATACTGAGAAAGGCGCATTAACTACCTAAAATTTTCAAAGGCAGAGCCAGGGCTTCGTTACCCGATTGGCCGCCCATCCAAATAATGGCGCACAAGCCTGTTACGGTAACCACATACCAAGCCGCCGATACACTTTGTGCATATCGATTTAATGGCAACAATTGGCTCGCATGACGACCACGCCACTCGACCAGTATTTCTATACTGCCAATAATCAGCAAAAAGCCCAAGAGTGCCATACCAAAGCTATAGCTTAACAAAACGCCGATGATCGCTCCTAAAACGCACGCGATAAGGCCAACTAATGAATTCATCGAGAACGTAATGCTTTTTAAAATGTGTCCCCCATCTAAAGGAAGAACAGGCAGAAGATTAAATAAATTGAGTAAAGCATTAAAGACAGCAATGCCCGCCAACATTTCAATGCCTGTAATGGCGTATAACAGCAATAAAACAATCGATAAAAGCAGGCCGAAAAAGGGCCCCATAATCGAGATAACAACATCTTGCCAACGCGTATTAATTTTATCGTCGCTGAGCGCCAATCCTCCCATAAAAGGCACTAAGTAAATGCCTTTAGTACGCATCCCAAAATACTTCATCGCACGAATATGCCCGTACTCATGAAAGACTAAACAAGCAATAAGCGCTAAAGCGAACTGCCATGAAAATAACCAGCTATAAGCAGCCAAGCTGCCAGCAGCAAATAGTACTTTAATCACTTTCGCGCTTTTAAAGAGCTTAAGCGCTAGTGATCCCAGACCTATAAGGCTGATGCGATTAGGGGTTTTGGGGCGTTCTGCGACAGACTGGCTTTCAATGTCTTTTTCAACACGCTCGCCCTGTTCCAACAATTGATCACCCATCATTAACTGATAGCTAAGAGAAAAAGGCTGCCACTGCAAAGACACCTTCAAGCAGCACTCAACGGGTTCCTCCCCTCGCATCAGCGTAAAGGGTAGTTCAGAATTTTTTTCAGGATCTTGGCTAGCTTCTCGCTGTGCGACAAGATGGTTATCCCAATAAAGTCCCTGCCACCCGGACATCGTCGCTTGTAAACGTAATGGGCGTCCTGCACACATGATGGATAATAACTGCACGATGTACTCTCTTATGCTTTAACCACAGACAATTGAATCATATCCCGAAAATGGGATCTTAAATAAAAATGCCGACTATACTGAGTCAGGCGTACAGGGCAAAGGGCTGATCGGCCCAAAGAAACGTAAATAATTGATTTAATGGAACTATGAATATTTTAGTTACTTTTTTGCTACAATTTAAAATCATTTTAGCCACGACCACCCCGTGTAAAGGTAACTACTCATGAAGTGTTCAGAAGTCTCACGAGTAACCGATAGCATAACTGGTAAGCAGCTAGTTATATTGTGCGATGAAAATACAAACCGCTTGTTCGCGATCGAAGCAAGTGAATTTGGCGATGGCAGCGGTTGCGACATCTACTCTCCCTATGATCGTCGAATGCTCAGCATTGAACCATCAAATGATGCTCTGCTTCATATCGACAGCGTATTCTTGAGAGAAACGTTTGGCGAAAACAACGATTCGACTTACCCTCGTGCGCAATGGCTCAAGGCAGTTGCTTCGCACTCCACCGACTTGGGTTATTGGGAATGGGTAAGCCAACAAAAAGAATCTATGCTCTGTTTTGATGGCTTAACGATTATATGAAGGTCGGTATTTACGATAAAGCGCTGTACTATCTGTTAACGCTGATAAGTCCCGACTAAGCGGTTCATCCCTAGTGTATGCGCTTCTACTTTTTCTAAGAACTCACAAAGATCTAAGCCGTCAGGCAATGCAGGTTCAAGATCTAACGCCAATACCCAAAAGTAATAGCGATGCAGGCCATGGCCTTCTGGCGGCATTGGTCCATTATACGCGTGCTCGCCCATATCATTGACACCATGAGCAAAGCCTTTCACTCCTTCATCAAGCTTAGTCGTTGATGGGGGAATGTTATATACCAACCAATGCACAAAGCCGTAATTCCCTTGAGTTGATATTTTAGGCGCATCTGGGTCATGACAAAAAACGGCAATAGATTTCGTCCCTTGCGGTATATTTTCCCAAAAAAGCGTTGGCGAGACATCGTCGCCTTCACCTGTATGTTTTACGGGAATAGCGCCATCAGGTGTAAAGTTGGCACTGGTGAGCTGTATATTTGACAGTGAAAAGCCCATTTTAGTCTCCGTATGTGATCAATGTATTTTTAGCCTAACATAGGTTCAACACACATTGGCAGCTAGACCACCGCGTGCGGTTATTAATAAACCCAGTTAATTTAAAAGTTACTCTCTTAAAATCAAAAGGTTGACTAAAAGGCGGGGCATTGGTTCAGCTATTTGATACAAATAAGCCGAATAACAAGCAAGGTAAAATCAACCACTCGATGAGCAGCGTTTTAATACTGAACTATAATTAAAAAAATCAGCTTTATTAATTAATAGGAATTACGCATTCCTTATGACATTTCCACAAAATTCTAACAATAGTTATGTCGAAGAGAACTTAATTGCTCTTGCCTATAAAAACCACCTTGGCATGTTAGCGGTTAATTCCTTTGCAACACTTGTTGTATTCTGGCTATTACGCTTGTCCCCTGTCACTTGGATAAATAGCTGGGGCTTAGTATTTTTGATCGTAATGCTATTACGCTTTCTAGTCGAGTTTGCATACCGAACCCATAGACGACTGAAACCAGAGATCAGCCTAGGATCATTATTACGATGGCGATTCGCGTTTAGGGTAGGACTATGGTCAAGTGGTGCTCTCTGGGCTGTTATAGCGGTTGCTGCCCTTCCCCATGCAACCGATACTCAGGTGCTTTCAACAATCCTGATCATTAGCGCACAAGCCAGCGGGGCTACAGCCGTGCTGGCTCCGGATAAAATCGGCGGTCGTGTTTATATCACCAGTTTACTTTTACCTTGTAGTGTATCGCTCCTGCTGATTTCCACTCCCCTGCCTTTCCTTACATTTTTAGGCTGCATTTTTCTAATCGTCATGCTGATTAGCCACGCCAATAACCACCGCCTCATAGTAGGTTCTCTGAAACTGACCTTTCAGAACGAAAATCTACTGCACCATTTACAATCTCAAAACGCTGAAATATTGGCGTTAAATTCAGAGCTCGAAGGCCGAGTCAAAGAACGGACGGCGGCTTTAGAACACATGGCGAGCCGTGACAACCTCACGTGCTTGCTGAACCGATCGGGCTTAATCAACCAGCTCACCAGCATGCTAAGCCATACTCAATCTTTCCATGTATACTTTCTTGATTTAGATAAGTTTAAACAAATCAACGACAGCAAAGGTCATGAAGTAGGTGACAAAGTACTTAAACACATCACTAAGAACTTAAGTGAAAATGTTCCTAGCAACGGGCTTTTAGCGCGCTGGGGTGGCGATGAGTTTGTATTCTGCTTGCCTGGGGAACAATGCAAAGATCAGGTGTTACATCTCATTTTTTCAGGCATTAGCTCCCCCATCGAAATTGATAACGAAATGATGCAAGTGGGTGTCACCATTGGGTACGCCGTTTATCCTGACGATGCCGAGACCATTAATGATGCCATTGGAGCGGCTGATTTAGCCGCCACCGAACTCAAGAAACAAGGCCGACGCGGCGAGTTACTGCGTTTTAATAAAAACATTGCTGTGTCACTTGAACGCAGGACGTTAATCACCGAATTGCTCTCACATAAAGACTTAGGCGAGCACTTTTATGTTGAGTATCAACCCATTGTTGATAGCCAACAAAATATCATCGCCTTAGAAGCATTATGCCGCATAAACGCCCCTACTTTAGGATCGGTAACACCTGACGAATTTATCGCGATTGCTGAAGAAAATGGGAAAATTCATGAGCTTGGAAAGTGGGTGCTTAATGAAGCTTGCCGATATTTAACATCACAAATATCCGCCGGAAATAGCCCTATCATGTCAGTCAATGTATCGCCTATTCAGATGAAAAACCCACGTTTTTCAATAGAAATAAAAGAAGTTCTGGATAAGCATCATTTACCGAGCCATTTAATTGCTCTTGAAATGACAGAATCTTTTTTAGAGCACGAGGAGGTAGATGGCATCATTGATCGACTCAATCAAATTGTTGAACAGGGTATTCACATCTACATAGACGATTTCGGTACAGGCTACTCATCACTATCTCGTTTACGAGATTTACCCGTACACACCCTAAAAATAGATCGTTACTTTATTGCATCGCTAGAAGAGGAAGGAGATGAACTGGTGGATAGCATCCTCTATTTAGCCAACAAGTTTGGTTTAGATGTAATTGCAGAAGGCGTTGAAACGGATGCGCAGTTTGTCCATTTACAAAAGCTAGGCTGTCAGAACTTCCAAGGTTTTTTGTTTGGCCGCCCTACACCTGACCCTTTACAGCACTAAAAAAGCCATCGCAAATACGATGGCTTTATATTTTGAAAGCAATAGATTAACGAGTCCGTTCGAACATCAGATCCCAAACACCGTGACCTAAACGCTCACCCCGCTTTTGGAATTTAGTCACCGGACGCCACTCTGGCTGGGGCGAATATTCCCCCTCACCGGCTTGGTTAGTAAAGCCCTCGGCGGCTGTCATTACCTCCATCATATGCTCGGCATAGTTTTCCCAATCGGTCGCCATATGGAAGTAACCACCCACTTCCAACTTTTGGCGTATTTTTTGAGCAAACTCAGGCTGAACAATACGACGCTTGTGATGCTTCTTTTTATGCCATGGGTCCGGAAAGAAAAGTTGTAGCGCATGCAAACTATTGTCCGGAATACACTCAGCCAAAACTTCTACTGCATCTTCCGCATACACACGAATATTCGTTAAACCAGCCTCGTTAGCGCGTGATAACAAACGTCCAACACCGGGTCTGTGCACTTCAATTCCAATGTAGTTTTTATCAGGTTGCTGAGTCGCCATCTCAATAAGCGAGTCGCCCATGCCAAAACCTATTTCTAGTACGACTGGAGCCTGACGACCAAAAACTTCAGCAAAATCAATCGCCCCATTTTTGAGTTCCAGCCCCATCTCAGGCCATACTTCTTCTAACGCTTTTTGCTGACCTTCCGTAGTCCGGCCGGCACGCATGACAAAGCTGCGCACCGTGCGCATGTATTTCTTTTCTTCAGTCATCAAATATCGTCTTTTTGTTCGAGTTTAATCTATTAACCAATTACGCCATCTAGCGGTGATGATGCACTAGCATATTTTTTGCGCGGCATACGGCCAGCCAGATAAGCTTCACGGCCGGCTTCTATCGCTTTACGCATAGCCGAAGCCATCAACACAGGGTTACCTGCTGCCGCAATAGCCGTGTTCATCAACACACCTTCGCACCCCATTTCCATTGCAATAGCCGCATCCGATGCCGTGCCAACACCCGCATCAACCAAAATAGGGACATTGGCCGCTTCCATGATGATACGAATGTTATGTGGATTCAAAATACCTAGCCCAGAGCCAATTAAAGACCCCAGCGGCATAACGGCCACACAGCCCATTTCTTCTAATTGTTTTGCAACGATGGGATCATCATTAGTGTAGACCATGACCTTAAAGCCATCGTTAACCAAAGTTTCTGTGGCCTTAATCGTTTCTACAATATTGGGATATAGCGTTTTCTGATCACCCAAGACTTCTAATTTAACTAAATCATGACCATCCAATAACTCACGTGCTAACCGGCAAGTGCGTACGGCATCTTCCGCGGTATAACAGCCAGCCGTGTTTGGTAGAATCGTGTACTTATCTGGCGTGATGATATCCAGCAAATTAGGCTCGTCCGGATTTTGACCGATGTTAGTACGGCGCACGGCTACAGTGACTATTTCAGCGCCACTGGCCTCTATAGCGGCACGAGTTTCATCCATATCTTTATATTTGCCAGTGCCCACCAGCAAACGTGATTGATATTCTGTACCTGCAATAACCAACGAATCACTCACTTGAGACATTATCTTTTCCTTATGTTCTAACACGCCATATCACCAATCGCTAACAGACTTTTATCCGCCACCAATAGCATGGACAACTTCAACCTGATCGTTCTCTTGAATACGATAGTCAGCATGCTGGCTACGTGGAATAATTTCTTGATTAACTTCAATTGCAATGCGCTTACCGACTAAGCCCATCGACTCAATTAGATCAATCAAACAGGCGTTATCATTGAGCGTTTTCGATTCGCCATTTACATAAAACTGCATCTAGTTTCCTCGTTGATTACTTAATGCATGCAATGCCAATAAAAACCAGCCCGTCAGAAAGGCAATGCCCCCGAACGGAGTTATAGCACCCAACCAATGCTCACCGGTCAGCGCTAACACATACAAACTACCGCTAAACAAGATAATACCTGTAGCGAAAGCAACTCCGCTGCCTGAGAGCAAGCGCGATGTATGGTGACGTAGCAACAACGCAACAGCGAGCAAAGCTAGCGTATGGTAAAACTGGTACTGCACCGCCGTTTGCATCACTTGCATAAGGCGCTCACTTAAAAGCCCACGCAACGCATGCGCGCCAAATGCACCCATGCCAACCGCGACAAAGCCGCTAATGGATGCGAATAGCAGGAAAATTCTGACCGTCATGATCAATCTCTTTATGTACGGGGGTGGAAAGTATATCACCGTTAATAGGCGAATTTTAATGCGAAGGAAGGAATCTCTTAGGCTTAGAAAACAATAAAGCCGCTAACAAGCGGCTTTATTTAGGAATCAACCCCATTTATGACGGAGGCTATTTAAAAGGCAAACTCTAAATTCTCAGCGCCAATGGCTTCCTTGAGCTTTTTCATCGCATTTTTTTCCAGCTGACGGATCCGTTCAGCAGAAACCTGATACTGCGCAGCCAGTTCATGGAGTGTCGATTTCTCATCACTTAACCAACGCTGAGCCAAAATATCACGGCTGCGCTCATCAAGTGATTCCATTGCACCCATTAGACGTGTTTGCGAATCCTCTTCCCAGTTAGATGCTTCTAACTGCATGGCAGGATCAGTTGAGTGATCTTCTAAATACTGTGATGGAGACACGATAGGCGCATCATCGTCATCGCTAACAGGTGCGTCGAATGCCGTATCAACTGACGCCATACGGCCTTCCATTTGACGTACAGTAACCTCATCAACACCCAAATCTTCAGCAATAGCCTTTACTTCAGCTGTATTCATCCAGCCTAAGCTTTTTTTCTGAGATCTCAGGTTAAAGAATAATTTACGCTGTGCTTTAGTCGTTGCGACTTTCACGATACGCCAATTACGCAAGATATATTCATGCATCTCAGCTTTAATCCAATGAACCGCAAACGATACCAAGCGCACGCCCATGCTAGGATCAAAGCGTTTAACCGCTTTCATCAAGCCAACGTTACCTTCTTGGACAAGATCGCCCAATGGTAAGCCATAACCTGAATAACTACGCGCAATATGTACAACAAAGCGTAGATGAGACAAGACAAGCTGGCGGGCGGCTTCAAGATCATTCTGATAGAACAGACGGTCAGCCAACTCGCGCTCTTCAGCAACACTCAACACAGGAATCGTGCTGATTGTTTGTACGTATGCATCCAAGTTTTGCCCCGGAGATACGTGCTCTAAGAGTTGTAAACTATTGCCCATTAAATCCTAACCTCGTTAATTCATTAACCGATTATATGACGCAAAATTCGGTGTAAAGTTCCCTGTATTTTCCATCAGGGACTGGAAAAGATAGCGGCAGATCCACAAAAGATCAAGCCATCAACACATCGTTCCCATTTCAATCGACTAACCAACAAAAAAACCACATCATTTAAGCTATCAATATGCTCTACAATGACTATACATTGCTTAGCGAGGCTCTATATCGCGCAAATGTCGACGAACCGATAGCCAAGCTCCTAACCAGCCCAGCATAACACTCGACACCAATAAAATACCGGTGCCAATCCAGCCAAGGCCGCTCAACTCGAAACGGCTTCGGTACAGTTCAGCAAGCTCTAAGGACGGTGTTTCTAACATCAGCCATGCCAACTGAATCATCAACCAAGCGAGCGCAGCGCCCATCAAACCATACCAAAAGCCCGTATATAAAAAGGGACGGCGCACCCACGCGTCGGTCGCGCCAACGAGTTTACTCACTACTATTTCATCACGCCGACTCTCAATCGACGTACGAATGGTATTACCAACCACGAGTAAAACAGCCAACCCTAAAAGCACGCCCAATACAAAAACCGAACGCTGAGCCACCGCTAAAATCGCTTCTAAGCGCTGTAGCCATTCCATATCAAGAATGGCATCCTCTACTTCTGGCATGGCTTCGTAAGCTGCTCGTTGAATCCCCAGATCAGCTGCACTGGTCGATTTAGGCAAAATCATAATAACGGCCGGTAGCGGGTTATTGTCTAGTGATTCAAGTACATCACCAAACCCTGCATACTTTTTAAACTCGAGCATGCCTTGGTCACTGCTAATCATATCAATAGCCGCTATATCCTCGCGTAAGAGCAACGAACGACCAAAGCGATCGGCCTCTTCATCGCTCAAGGACGCTTGCAGATAGAGCGTGATACGGGTTTCACCCTGCCAACCTTGGGTGAGTGTTTTAAGACTCGCCAACGCCGAAAACATAAAGCCAGGAAGTGTCAGCGCAATCGCCAATACTGCCACCGTCATCAAGGTGACCATGGGGGTAGATAGCAAGCGTTTGAGTGAGCTTTTACAAACATTACTGTGATGACGCGCCCAACTTTCCCCGTGCCCTTTTAAATCAACTTTATGCTGCTTTGCTCCACGAGGCTTAGCTGGCTGTTTTTGCTCGGGCTCTCTTTTGGCTTTTTCGTCACGCGCTCCCGATATACTAGGTTCTATTCGAACAGCTCCACGCGGTTTATTCATCGCCAATCAGCCTCCCTTCTTTAAGCACCAACATACGATGGCGCATTTTAGAGATGAGGGATACATCATGGCTGGCCACCAGCACGGTTGTTCCAACACGGTTGAACTGTTCGAACAACCGCATAATTTCTTGGGATAACTGCGGATCCAAGTTACCCGTAGGCTCATCCGCCAATAACACCTTAGGTTTATGCACAATAGCGCGGGCGATACCGACACGCTGCTGCTCACCACTGGAAAGTGCTAGCGGGTTCATTTTCTCTTTGGCCAATAGCCCCACCTTATCCAAGGCTGCACGCACTCGACGAGCGGCGTCTTCTGGCGAGTATCCGCTGATATGCAATGGTAACGCTACGTTATCAAAGACAGTTCGGTCAGAGAGCAGTTGGTGGTTTTGAAAAACCACACCAATAGAACGGCGTAAATAAGGAATACCCGAGCGGCTTAAACGCCCCAAGTCTTGTTCAGCCACAGTGACCTGCCCTGACGATGGTCGCTCCATTAACATGATCAGTTTCAGGAGAGTACTTTTACCGGCCCCGGAATGACCGGTTAAAAACGCCATTTCGCCCGCATTGAGTGTAAAACTGACATCTTTGAGGGCATCATGCCCTTGATCATACCGCTTTGATACGTGCTCAAATTGAATCATGTTGTGGCTAATTATCCGTTTGAACTTAATTGCTTACATTCTTAAAGCTCACACCCCTTAACTAGGCATGCTGCGCTTTTTATAATGAGAATACGACATATGGGATTCTCAATAATATGCATAAACGGCCGTTATATTAGCACACCGATTTGCATATGATCAGATTAGCACGCAGACTCCCGTCGGTTATTAAACACGCCTCCACATTAGGACAATAGTAAACACGTATGACGACTAAAGAAGACGCCCCATTATTTAACCGCTCGTACCTCAAATTAATGCCAGTATTGGTGGGTGCCGTTATTTTATGGCTTTCTCTTAGCAATCAGAGTGACAAAGCGCCAAAAATCGAAACACTTACGCCTGACCACACTTATTTAGTAGTTCATAAACAAACAACCGTGCCAGCGCTGCACCTTATTTATGCCGTTGCTCCAGGACTCAGTTACCAACAGGCCGAATATCGACATGCCATTCAACATGCTTTTAACCAAGCCTTAGGCAACTACCCCGCGATTAGCGCCAATTGGTTCGATGATCGCGTCACATTACATATTCCCGTATCGAGAATTCGCTCTGGTTCTTTACCCAAACTAATTGATGCATTCATAACAGATGTGTTTGATTTATATCCCAATGCACTAAAACGCGCCGCTGCCGAGCACTACTTAGATCAAAACGAGCAACAAGCCCAAGCATTGCTTAACCTGACGCAACAAATCGCGGGGTATCGATCTACCGTGTCCGTTCAACAGATTTTTTCGCAACCACCATTGGCACTGCTAGAGCTAACAAGCCAGGACAAAAAACTCACCCAAGACATAACACAGCAAATAGCCGCATTAACAAGCAGGCACGCAAGCCTCAATACACAAGATGCCTCATCACTCAGCACCCCATCGTCTATTCACTTAACCCATCGTGGAACAGGCTATTTATACATGTTAGGGCAAGCCGCTCGTGCTAACACGATGGATGATACTGATCTAGTAGCATCACACCTTCTAGGGCAACAACTTGCCACTCTAACCAGCAATAGCGATATACAGTTTCGCTTAGTACAAAAACCGCTGCGGCCAATTGGGTATCGCGCACTATTACTGCAAAAGGATTCGCCTTTTAAAGCAGGCTTAGAAGACCGCCTAAAGGCGACAATCGAGCAAACTCTCACAAACGAACAACTCGACACCACCCGCACATTGCTCGTTCAACAATACAGAGATCAACTCGCCGACTCGCAAAGTCGCATTGCATTAATCAACCAAGGTCTCTTTTACAATCGCCCTACCGTTTCAGCCGATCAATTTCGTGATACGCTAGACGATATTACGTTAGCTCAAGTCATTACTCGTATTAACGAGTGGCTTGATCCTAACCGCTCGCTGACCTTACTGATTGAACCACTGTAGCCATGCCACGAAAAAACTCGCCTCGCCGCCCGAATGCGCGCACTAACCAAGCTCAGGCTTCCACCACACTGTTACGCATTATTGGCGGAGAGTGGCGTAGCAGAAAACTACCATTCCCTGCCGTAGAAGGCCTACGACCAACACCTGACCGCGTTAGAGAAACGTTATTTAACTGGTTGCAACACCACGTAGGCGGGGCACGCTGCTTAGATATGTTTGCAGGTAGCGGCGCTTTGGGGTTGGAGGCGTTATCCCGAGGTGCAGAGTCAGCATTATTTATTGATCAATCCAGCATCGCAGCCCGACAGCTAAAGGATAATTTAACAACCCTTAAATGCCAACGTGCCGATATTATCAATACAGCCGCCGCGACTTGGTTAACGCAACAACAAGCGGCAGAAGAAGCACAATACGACCTGGTTTTTCTTGACCCACCCTTTCGTAAAGGAATGGTAGAGCCAATTTGCCAGCAGCTCGATTCTTTAAGCTTATTATCCGATCATGCGATGATCTATATTGAAACAGAGGCAGAACTGGCACTGTTGACCGTACCTGCCAACTGGCATCTGCACAGAGAGAAAAAAGCCGGTCAAGTCATTTACCGGCTTTATCAACGCGAGCTTATCAGTTAAGCCATCAGCCCGCGAATGGTATTTTCAAATGTTAGTTGAGTAATTAACCGCTTTTCTGACTCGGGGACATCTGGGTGCAACGAGTCACACACAGCTAAAACCCCCTGCATTTCTCCAAACAACATCTCGGCCAGGGGCAAACTACGCGTTTTTTTACGCAATTGCTTTTGCTTACGTGCCTGTTTTAAAAAGCGGTTTATGTAACCCATCCACTCTTCACGGTTTTCACTCAACAAAGCCATCAGCTCATCATTTTGCGGGAGCATTTGCTGTCGGCTATAAAGCAAGTTATATACTTGCTGTGCATGAGGATCGAATAAAATATCGTTAGTTACATCAATTAAAAAATGTGTCAAAGCCGCCAACGCATCCTGATCAATCGCCTGAAGTTGATCAATAAGATGCTGTTCAAATGGCAGGTCCATGCTTTGTGCTAGAGCGATCAACAAATCATCACGATTTTTAAAATGCCAGTAAAAAGCCCCATGTGTTACACCAGCTTCTGCCGCTATGGCTTTTAAACTAACTTGGTTAATACCGCGCTCGGCGTAACAGCGTAACGCTGTTGTTAGCAACTCCTGCCGAGTTTGTTCAGCTTCCTCTCTTGTACGGCGCAATCGTCCATTCCTCCTACTCATTCCATCAGCATTTGCCTAACAGTAAACTCATTACGCAGAAGAGCACACAAAACGAAATTGAGTTTACCGATAAGGCGTCGCATCATCTAAGTAATAGGCAACCTGCCGCTTTTTAAGTTCAGCGATTGAAAGGTCCGGTGTAGAAAAGATTCCTGAAAACCGAGCACCGCGAGCAACATTGCCTTTAATATGAGTAACATACCGTTTTATATTGCCTTTGGCATCTTTAATTATTACGCCCATGACCACATTAGCAAGCGACACGTTATTCCTATTTTGCCAAACAACTCGCCAACGATGGTTATCGAGTTTACGCCGCTCCAATACTCGTATATTACTGTTTAACGCTCTCATCATTTGGATTTGTTGAGCTTGTCGGTTAGCTTCAATTTTAGTCTCTTGGTGTTGAACATAAGCTCCCAACGCGGTTCCTAAAACAGCCGCCAGACCGCCTCCTTCGCCAGCAATCCTTTGATCATCACGCTTACGCCATAAGGTATTATTTTCACGTAAAGCCTCATAGTTAGGGTTCTGTTGGCCCCGACGGTAATACGTCTTTACCTTATCTGCCACCTGACGCGTTAGCGCAGCACGTTCTTTATTAACCGGATGGTCATGGAAAAAAAGTCCACGAGCACTGCCTTGTTGCTGATATTGTCGCGCCCATATCCGACTGGCTGCATAAGGATCAAACCCCGCTAAGGCCGCATATAAAATACCAACTTCATCCGCTTCTATCTCACTTTCATGTGTAAAAGCCGCCTGATAGCCGCTGCGTTTTGCCGCTGATGAACCGGTTATCAGCGTTGTCATTTGATGCGTTTGACGTTCAAACACATGATTAGCTACGGTATGCGCTATCTCATGCCCCAACACAGCGGCTAACTCATCATCACTTTTCAACTGCTTCATCAAGCCATCATGTACAACAATGTAGGTACCTCCGGTGGTGAAAGCGTTAAATGAATCTCTGTCAATCAGCACAGGCTCCCAGCGCTCCTTATTGAGATGACTGACTTGGTGGATACGATCAAAAACACGCACTAAGCGCTCATATTCTCGCTTATTTAGTGCACTATTAATGGAGCGCCCTGCCTTTTTCTCCGCCGCAATGAGCTGTTTTATGACCTGATTACCTTGGGCTATTTGCTGCCCTCGGCTCGCGGTACTTAATGTGCGCTTTCCAGTGATGCGGTCTCTCTCACTGACGGAATCGGCTACCTGATACAACCCCCGGTCTATCTGCTGCACGGCTTCACAGCCAACCAGTACAAAAGTGGTACTAAGAAGAAAAGACATCCAACCAAAAGTTCGTATAAACTGCGTTTTAATCATGCGATTTCGGTTCCATTCTTATTGTGGGCGACATAGCACTGTTGTGGCCTCATATATACATTAAAGAAATAAAAATTCATTTCTTTATAACCTAAATAAACAACATCATTCCATTAATGTATTTGTATGGCTTTAGTAATTTCGATAATATGCCGCCATTGTAGCAATGCTGACGGTATGCACAGTAAAATAGGGTGAGAATTAATCAGCTATGAACATTGCAATTTACCCCGGAACGTTTGACCCAATAACCAACGGTCATTCGGATCTTGTGCACCGTGCGTCGCGTTTATTTGATCACGTGATTGTAGCGGTTGCCGCCAGCACAAAGAAAAATCCGCTACTACCGCTCGATGAGCGCACCGCATTAGCCGAAGAAGTTCTCGCC